>NZ_JBFAZB010000047.1:66130-78134 GCF_040681575.1 Kitasatospora sp. NPDC051702 | reverse complement strand
GGGGGGGGGGGGCGGGGGGGGGGCGCCCCCCCCCCCCGCCCCGCCGGGGGGGGGGGGGCCCCCCGCCCCCCCCCCCCCCCCCCCCGCGACCCTGCCGGGCTCAGTACGGATGGACCGGCGGGTGCGGAACGGCGCAGGAGGACGATCCGCAGGAGGTGGAGCTGGGCCCGCCCGAGGCCCCCGTCTCCGGCAGGGCGACGGTGTCGCGCAGGGCGGTGACGGTCAGCTCACCGAGGTCGAGGTCGTCGAGGGCGAGGACGTCCTCGGGATGGTCGGTCATGGGGGCTCCGTAAGGTGTTGATCGCGGTTCGGTCTGGTGCGGGACGGGCCACTTCGGGGCGGGCCACTGCGGGTCGGTCCGCGTCACGGACCGACCCGGCGGTGCGTCAGGCGGATTCCATGCCGGGCAGGTTGGGCTGCGCGCAGGAGGACGAGCCCTGGCAGGAGCAGGACCCCCACGACCCGCCGTTCTCCGGCAGGGCGACGGTGTCACGCAGGGCGGTGACGGTCAGCTCGTCGAGGTCCAGGTCCTGCAGCTCGAGGCCCTGGGCGGCAGAAGCGGATGTGGGCATGACAGATTCGGACATGGCGGACTCCCTGGGATGGGGGTGGGCGAGGCGCGGGCGCGCCTGCCGGACGGGGACGGCGGAGGTGCCTGTCCCCCGTGGACGCGGCGCACCCGGATCGTCCCGACACCGGTGCAGCGCCGCTCTCAGGCGAGTCTAGGTTCGCTGGAGCCGCTCTCGGGACGGGCGCCGGGCGCATTGGCCGGTTGTCCCGCTCCCGGGGCGCAAGACCGTAGCCCGCCCCAGCCGCACTTGAGCGAGCCGCGACGGGTCCCTCTGGTCCACGCTCCCGGGGGCGCTCCGGCGAGGCACCGCGCCCCGCACCCCGGCACCGGCCGCGGCACCCCGGTAGCGGCACGGGCACCGGCATCGACCGCAACGGCCCGGCACCGACCGCCGGCCGTCCGTCCGACCGGTTGGCCGGCTACGCGGGCAGCAGCGTGTCCAGCCCGACCAGGGCCAGGCCCCGCGCCAGCAGCCCCTCGATGATGGCGGGCAGCGCCGCCACCGTCTGGGAGCGGTCCCCCGCCCCGTCGTGGAGCAGGACCACCGAGCCCGGACGGGCGGCGGCCAGCACGGTCTCGGCTATCCGGTCCGGACCGGGCTGGGACCAGTCCCGGGAGTCGACGTCCCAGAGCACGGTGGTGCGGCCGCTGGCCCCTATCCGATGCAGCACCGCCGGGGTGCGGGAGCCGTAGGGCGGCCGGAACCAGCGGGCCGCGGGGCTGCCGGCGCGGCCCAGCGCCTCGTCGGTGCGGTCGAGCTGCTCGGTCAGCTGCGGCCCGGTGAGGTCGGGCAGGAAGGGGTGCGACCAGGTGTGGCCGCCGACGCCGTGGCCCTCGCCCACCAGCCGTCGGACCAGGTCGGGGTGGGCGCGGGCGTGCATGCCGACGGTGAAGAAGGTGGCGTGCGCGCCGTAGCGGGCCAGCAGGGCGAGGATCCGCGGGGTGTGCCGCGGGTCCGGGCCGTCGTCGAAGGTGAGCGCGACGGCGTCGACGCCCCGGGGGCCGTGCGGGACGAGCCGCCCGCTGGCGCGCAGCTCGCGCTCGGCCGGTTCACTGCGGGCCAGCCCGCGCTGGTACTCCTCGCCGCGCCCGGCCAGCGAGCCGCTGGCGACGGTGAGCCGGTCGAGGCCGCCGGGGGCGCCTACGGCGGCGAGGGCGAGGCTGTGGGCGGGGGCGGAGCCGAGCAGTGGCCGGGCCGGCAGGTGCCAGGGGTCGGCGCGCAGGACGGTGAGGCCGACCGCGGTGAGGGTGGCGTCCAGCAGGCCGTTGGTGCTGTCGATGACGACGCTGAGCGGCGGGCCGCCGTGGTGGTCGGCGAGCAGGTCGCGGACCAGGTCGGCGGTGCGGGCCGCGCCGTAGTGGGCCGGGGCGGCGCACTCCCGTCCGTGCCGGTCCAGCTGGGCCGTCCGGTAGCCGTCCGCGCTCCAGGCGACCCCGACGTACCGGGCCGCTCTGCCGTCCTCCGTGTTCATCGTCGTTCCGTTCCCTCGGTGCCGGGCAGGGGGATCGGGCGCCCGCTGCTGCTGCGGACGCCCGATCGCGGTGGTGGATCGCGGTGGTGGATCGCGGTGGTCGGATCGCGAGGGGCGGCTCAGGCTCCCGGCGTGACCGAGGCCAGGTAGGCCGCCGCCTTCGCCGGGTCGAAGAACCACTGCTCCAGGTCGGCCGGGTCGTCGAAGGCGTTGGCGAACCGGTCGGCCACCGCTGGGAGTTGCCCCGCGGCGCCGAACAGCTGGAGGACGTGCTCGGGCGGCGGCGCGAGCATCGCGTTGGTCCAGGCCGTGGTGGGGCGCGCGGTGCGCCAGTAGCGGTCGAAGGTGTCCTGCATGAAGTCGCGGTCGAAGGGCTTGTCGCCGTGGGCGAGGATCCGCTCCAGGTATCCGGCGGCGCACTTCGCGGCGTTGTTGGAGCCCTGCCCGGTGATCGGGTCGTTGGCCACGACCACGTCCGCGACGCCCAGCACCGCTCCGCCGCCGGGCAGTTCGCCGACCGGGTGGCGGACGCCCGGGGTGAAGCGCCCGGCCAGGGTGGCCCCGGCGTCGGTGAGTTCGAGGCCGCCCCTGGTCCGGTCGTACTCCCAGGGAGTGAAGGTCTTCATCAGCTCCAGGGTCACCCGGAGGTGTTCGGCCTGGTCCCGGAGACCGTCGAACGCGTCGGCGGGGCCGCCCGGTACGGCCTCCCAGAACAGGATGTCGCACGGGCCGCCGCCGGTCAGCGCCGGGATGACGAACAGCTCCCCCACCCCGGGCACGACGTTGCACCGCACCGCGGGGAAGGCGTGCTCGGGGCGCGGGCCGAGCCCGTGCACGTAGCTGACGGCCAGTGCCCGCTGCGGCCGGTCGAACGGGGAGTGCTCGTGGTCGCGCTCGAACATCCCGGCCAGCTCGCCCTTCCCGGCGGCGACCAGCACCAGGTCGTAGGAGCGCGAGAGGTGTTCCAGGTCGGCGACGGTGGCCTGCTTCAGCACGACCCGGCCACCGCGCCCGGCGAAGGCCTCCAGCCAGTCGGACATCTTCAGCCGCTGGTCCACGGACTGCGCGGGGGCGTCCAGCCGCCCGACCCAGTCGAGCACCCGCGCGGACTCCGGCCCGGCGACCGACATCCCGATCCCCTCGATCTGCGGGGTGTCGCCGGACCACCGGTCCAGGCCGAGCTCGCGTTCGGTCCGCAGCGCGGAGTCGAACATGCACTGGGTGGACAGCACCCGGCCACCGCGGACGGCGTCCGCGTCGCGGTCGGTCATCACCGTCACGTCGTAGCCGTGGGACTGCAGCCCCAGCGCCAGTTGGAGGCCGGCCTGCCCGGCGCCGACGATCAGAATTCTGCGCATCGTCTCCGCTTTCCTGGTTGTACGTCCCGGCCGGCCCCAACACCCCTGCCACCCAGGGCCCGTGGGCCCGCTGGTGCGGACGGGGCGCCCGACCGGCCGCCACTGGTCTGAATACCAGTCATCGGGCCCCCGCGTCCACGGCCCGGGCCGCCGGGCCCGCCGCGGCGCCGTCCGCGGTCGCGGCCGTCCGGGCGTGGGAGGTGCGGATCCCCTCCCCTGCCGGGGCGCTGACGTTCCGTCGGACCGGACCGTCAGCCCAGGGGCAGCCTGGCCGGCACCGGGCCGCCGCGCCGGGAGAGGCGGCGGAGGAAGGTCAGGATGCCGGGGGTGCCGTAGCCCCAGGCGGAGGACTCCGCGGTCAGGCTGCGGCCCGGGAACAGCGGCCGGCCGGGCGGTCCGCCGGCCCGGGTGAGCAGCAGCGTCGCGAGCTCCTCGGCCCGGTAGCGGTCCCGCGGGTCGCCGGTGACGGCCGCGAGGTCGACCAGGAGCTCGCCGGCTCCGGCCAGCCCGCAGCAGCGGGACACCAGGGCGGTGCGCGGGGCGAGGGTCCGGCAGGCCCCGGCCGCGTCGGCGGCGAGGACGATCAGGGCGTCGTCGCCGTACCGGCGGCCGGCCTGGAGCAGGACGGTGCCGAGGCCCGCCAGCCCGCGGCACCAGGAGAGGTGGCGGTGCGGGTCGGCGCCCGGGCGCAGCGCGTCCGCCACCGTCCGGGGGAGCCGGGCGGCGAGGTCCTCGACGATGCGGCGGGCGGCGCGCTGGGAGGCCTCGTCGGGCATGGCGAGGAGGAAGTGGGCGACGCCCGCGCGGCCGTGCGCGAAACCCTCGGCGCGGGCGGCCGCGCCGGGGCGGGGCGGCTCGCCGACCGAGCCGGGGCGGGGCGCCTGGCCCGGGACGTCCTGCGGGCTCTCGGGCGGGCGGGTGGTGAGCCGCTCGGCACAGGCGGACGCCGCCGCGAGGTGCCGGTCGGTGTCGGTGCCGAGCGCGGCGAGCAGCAGGTGGCCGGTGCCAATCCCGGCGGCGCCGGTCAGCTGCTCCGTCCCGGCGGACTCCTGGTGGCGGTACGGGGGCGGATCCGTTCCCAGCGTGTCCGGGCCCAGGACGGCGGCGGCCTGCGCGAGGAAGAGGTCGACGCCCGTCCGGCCGCGGTAGAGCGAGCCGTCGAGGCGGTCGAGGCCCGGGTGGCCGGCCGTCCAGCGGGCCAGGGCGGCGGCGGCGGCCCGGGCGTCCGGGCGGTCGGCGTGCTGCAGCAGTTCGAGCCCGAGCCCGGCGCCGCCGTCGAAGAACGAGAGCAGGTCGCGGGGTACGGCGGTGCGGTCGTCGGCGGCGATCAGGTCGTGCGCCATCCGCGCGCAGGTGGCGACGGTGTGGTCGAGGATCCTGGCCAGCCGCGCCCGGTGCGGTGGCGTACAGGCGCGCCACGGCGCCGGGGAGCGGTCGGGGGCGGCGCCGCGCAGCTGGGCGGCGGCCGCCGAGCGCCGCTCCGGGGCGAAGCTGAGCAGGTCCGTGAGCAGGGCCAGCGCCGGGTCCTCGGGGCCGGCGGCGGGGAGGGCGGCGTGCAGGCAGGCCAGGGTGCGGTCCCGGTTGGTCACCGGGTCCGGGTCGACGACCACCGGGTCGAGGGCGGTGAGCGCGAAGTGGAGGGTGGTGCCGAGCGCGTAGTAGTCCTCGGTGGGGTCCGCGCCGGTGGCGCCGGGCAGCGCGTAGCCCGGCGGGCGGTCCTCGCCGCGGGCGCCCGAGCTGCCGCGCACGCGGCCACCGTCCGCGGCGGTGGCACCCTCCGCGGCGGTGGCACCTTCGACCGGGCCGATGCCGGCCAGGGCTCCGTCCGCGGCGAGGCGCACCTGTCCGGGTTCGAGCCCGAGCAGCACCTCACCGCGCGCGTGCGCCGCGTCCAGGGCGCTCAGCAGCCGGCACGCCAGCGGCCACCAGGCCCGCCCGTCCGGCTGGGGGCCGAGCCGGTAGGGTCCGGCGGCGAGGACGTCCTGCCGCAGGTCGCGGGGCGCGCGGGCGCCGGTGTCGGGCCGCCCGTCGGCGGCGGTGCGGTTGATCGTGCCGCCTGCTGGTGTGCTCACGGTCCGTCCCTCCCCCGGGTCCGCCGGTCGGCGGCCGGATCAGCAGTGCGCGGTGGGCTCCGGGCGGGTCCGGTCGCCGGTGGCCCACGGGTCGCCGGGGCGCGCGGCGGGCTCGCCGGTCCCGCCGGCGGGCTCGGAGACCTCGGAGACGTCGGGGTCGGCGTCGAGGTCGAGCCGGCGGGCGGCGCGGATCCCGGGCACCGCTGCGGTCATGGCTGCTCCCTCCCTGCGGGCTCGGTGGACGCTCCTGGGGCCGGCGGCGGTCCGACGATCCGGCCCCGACCGCGTCACGGCGCACGTCCGCGACCACGGCCGCACGTGCCGCCGGACGCCCGCCCGCGGCGATGCTAGCGGTGTGCGGGCGGCCGCGTCGCGACCGTTCAACCGCTGACCAGACGGCGGCCGGTGATCTTGTCCGGCCGGATGCGGATCCAGTGCGGCCGGTCGCCGCCCGCCCAGGGGCTGGCGCCCGGGAGGTCGGCGAGGCGGCGGACCTCGTCCGGGTCCTCGACGTGGTGGGCGGTGCCGAGGGCGAGGACGCTCCAGCCCCGGCCCAGGTACTCGTCGATGTGGTCGATCTGGAAGGACAGCGCGGTGCCCTCGGGCAGCCCGGCGGCGGAGTGTCCGCCGGTCCGGTAGGCGAAGGTGCCGTCGTCGACCACGTAGTTGACGGGGTAGACGACCGGGCCGGGCTGGACGGGCAGCGCGACCCGGCCGACGCCGTGGGCGCCGACCAGGTCCCAGCACTCCCGCTCGGTGAGGTCCAGCAGCCGGGGGCGAGGGCCGGGACCGCCCTGCCCGGGTGGGGCGTCGGCGCGGCCTTCGAGCAGGGTGCTCCGGCTGAGGCCGAGGGCGGCGGCGATGCGCAGGAAGCCGCCGGGGTCGAAGGCCGGCCCGGCTTCGAGCAGGTGGTGCAGGTAGCGCGGGGCCATGGCCGCCTGCCGGGCGAGGTCGTCCTCGCTGAGCCCGAGCCGTTCGCGCCGTTCGGCGACCCGGCGGGCCACGGCGGCGGGGTCGGCCCGCTGCAACGCCTCGGGGTGGACGGCGTCGGAGTGGGCGGCGTCGGGGGTGTCGTTCACGGTGGTGGCTCCTCGGCGTGCCGGCGGGTCGTCCTGGCTCGGCGGCCGGGGCCGTCCCTCGGGAGGATCGCGTCCGGGGCCGCGTCCGGTCGGCGACCAGGCCGGACCCATCCAAGCGCCCGGCCTCCGACAAGTCGAGGAACGGCGGGGCCGTGCGTGTCGACGGGCGGGGGCGCGCGGCCGGGAGCGCGCGCCCCCGCCCCGCCCGGCACGCGGGAACGAGGACGGACACCGGCGGGGTGCGCGGCCCCGGGGTGGCGTCAGGCCTGCACGGTGGGCCGGACGACGATCTCGCTGACGTCGACGCCGTCGGGCTGCTCGATCGCGTAGCCGATGGCGGAGGCGACGGCGGAGGGCGGCATGGCGATCTCGTCGCGCTGCCGGGTCATCGCGGCCGCGGCCTCCGGGCTGGCGCCCTTGCCCACGCCCTCGGTGTGGGTGAAGCCGGGCGAGACGAGGGTGACCCGCAGGTCGGGGCCGGACTCCTGGCGCAGCCCCTCGGTGAGCACCTTGACCGCCGTCTTGGTGGCCGCGTAGACGGCCTGGGGGGACTTGACGACGTAGGCCGCGGTGGAGCCGACGTTGACGAACTGTCCGGAGCGCTGGCGGCGGAAGACGGGCAGGGCCGCCCCGATGCCGTTGAGCAGCCCGGTGACGTGGGTGGCGACCATCGCGTCCCAGTCGTCCTGGCGCAGGTCGTCGAAGGGGGAGACGGCCATCGTGCCCGCGTTGGAGACGAGGACGTCGAGGCGGCCGAACCGGTCGACGGCGGTGTCGGTCAGCCGCTGGAGGTCCTGGCGACGCGTGACGTCGACGACGACGCCGACGGCGGTGCCGCCGCCGGCCGTGATGGCGTCGACGACGGCGTTCAGCCGGTCCTCCCGGCGCGCGCCGAGCACGAGCCTGGCGCCGCGCTCGGCGAGGTACGCCGCGGTCGCTTCGCCGATGCCGCTGCTGGCGCCCGTGATCGCGATGACCTTGCCCTCGATGCCCGCCATGATCAGCTCCCTTTCGTGGGTACGCACCGGTCAGCGCGTTGACGTGGAGGCCTGTCCTCGAACCTGCGGCTGCGGGTCCGAAGGCAGGCCCTAGAGTGAAAACGGGGAATCCCCCACTTGCCGCAGACTAAGTGGGGAGCCCCCCACTTAGCAAGCCGCAGGGCACCTCAGAGGAAGTGACGGGCATTCATGGACGACGCGACGCACCGACCGCTGCGGGCTGACGCGCGGCGCAACCGGGAGAAGGTCCTGGCCGCCGCCGTGCACCTGTTCACGACGCAGGGACTGGACACCCCGATGGAGCGGATCGCCCAGGAGGCGGGCGTCGGCAGCGCGACGCTGTACCGCAACTTCCCCACCCGGGAGGCCCTGGTCGAGGCGGTCTACCGCAACGAGCTGGCCCAGCTCTGCGAGGCCGTCCCCGGCCTGCTCGCCGAGCACCCGCCGACCGAGGCCCTGCGCGCCTGGACCCTCCTGTTCCTCGACTACGTGACCGCCAAGTACGGCATGATCGACGCCCTGCGCGCGATCGCCGCGACAGGGGGCAACCCCTACGGGCAGAGCCGGGAGCTGATCCTGGCCGCGGTCACCGAGCTGATGGCCGCCTGCACGGCGGCCGGGGCGATCCGCACCGACATCACGCCGGGCGACCTCGCCGCCGCCCTCGAGGGCATCGCCCTCACCTCCGCGGGTGCCGGGCACCGCCCGCAGGCCGAGCGGCTGCTCGGCCTCACCCTGGACGGCCTCGCCGTCCGCCCCTGAGCCACCCGCCCGGCCCGCGGCCCCGGGCGCGGGCGCGGGGCCGGGGCGCACAGGGACACCCGGCGCAGGTCAGTGCGGCGGCTCGTCCGCGGGCCCGGTCAGGGTGGCGGCGAGCTCCGTCAGGGTGTCGCGCAGCAGCCGCAGCAGCGGGTCCTGGTCGCGGCGCGGGTGCCAGAGCAGGGTGACCCGCAGCGGGCGCAGCCGCAGCGGGGCGGGCACGGGCACCACCCCGGCCGTGTCCGCGAGCTCCCGCACCAGCGCGTCCGGCGCGACGGTGACCAGGTCCGTGCGGCCGACCAGGTGCAGTGCGGCGAGGAAGCCGGGGACCACGCAGCGCACGGTGCGGGGGTGGCCGGCCTCGCGCAGTTCCCGGTCGGCCGCGTCGTCGGGCCGGCCGCTGCGGGAGACCAGCACGTGCCCGGCGGCGGCGAAGCGCTCCGGGGTGAGCTCGCCCCGGGTGAGGGGGTGGCCGGCCCGGACGGCGGCGGTGAGTCCGGCCCGCACGAGCCCGAGCGAGCGCAGATCGGGGTACTTGGCCGCGTTGACGACGACCGCGAGGTCGGCCGTCCCGTCCCGCACGGCCTCCGCGCCGTCGCGGCCGCCGTCGGTGGCCAGCAGTCGCAGTTCGGCGGCGGGGGCGGTGGCGGCGAGGCGGGTCAGCAGGTCCGCGCTCCTGGTGACGATCAGGTCCTGCGGCGCGAGGACGGTCAGCCCGCGCTCCAGCGGCCGGGCCTGACGGTCGAGCAGTTCCTCGGCCTGTTCGAGCCAGAGGCGCAGCCGGGGCCGGAGGTCGACGGCGGCGGCGGTGGGCCGCAGCCCGCGCCCGGAGCGGACCAGCAGCGGGTCCTGGAGCGCCCGGCGCAGCCGGCCGAGGGCGCGGCTGGTCGCGGGGACGGAGAGGTTGAGCCGCTGCGCGGCCCGGGTCACCGAGCCCTCCTCCAGGAGCGCGTCCAGGACCACCAGCAGGTTGAGGTCGAGCGACGACAGTTGCACCAGGTGAAACTATCAGTTGCCGTTTTGCCGATTGCCGCAAACGACGACGACGCCTAGGTTCGAAGGCAGAGCGACCGCGCGAGGGCGTGTCCGGCAGGATCCGCCGGCCGGGGCCCGGGCCCCGGCCGGACCACACCGCCGAGGACGCGCCCGTCCGTCGCCTCTCCCACCACGACCCGGAAGGGGTCCCCATGCCGCCTGCCCTGGACTCGACGAACGATCCCGGGCCCGGGGTCCGCACCCTCGGCCCCGCGCTGCTGACCGCCGTCTGCGGCGCGTCGATGTTCATCACCAGCCTGGACGCGACGGCGGTGAACGTCGCCCTGCCCGCACTGCGGCGTGAACTGCACGCCTCCCCCGACCAGTTGGCGTGGGTGGTGGACGCCTACACGCTCACCCTCGCGGTGCTGCTCCTGCTGTCCGGAGCCCTCGGGGACCGGCTCGGCCGGCGGGCCATGTTCCGGGCCGGACTGCTGGTGTTCGGCCTCGGCTCGCTCGGCTGCACCCTCGCCACCGGGCCCGGTTGGCTCGTCGCGGTGCGCGTCCTGCAGGGGTGCGGCGCGGCGCTGCTGGGGCCGAACGCCCTGTCCACGCTGACGTCCGCGATCACCGACCCGGTGCGCCGGGCGCGGGTGATCGGCGTCTGGGCCGGGATCTTCGGGCTCGCCGCCGCGGTGGGCCCGCTGGTCGGCGGGTCGCTGGTCGACGCCGTGGGCTGGCGGTGGATCTTCCTGGTGAACCTGCCGGTGGTCGCCGTCGCGCTGGTCGCCTCGGTGCGGGTGCCGGAGACCAGGGGCGGGACGGGCCGCCCGCTCGACCCGGCCGGGCTGGCGCTGGGCGCGGTGGCCGTGCTCGGCCTCACCGAACTGCTCGTCCACGGTGCCCACCACGGGTACGGCGGCGTCGTCCCGCCGGTCTGCGCGGCGATGGCGCTCGGCGGCGGCGCGGCGTTCGTCGCGGTCGAACGGCGGCGCCGCCACCCGGTGTTCCCGCTCGCGCTGGTCCGGCACGGCACCTTCACGGCGGCCACCGTCACGGCGGTGCTCGTGTTCGCGGTCCTGGCCGGCTTCCTCTTCGTCTCCAGCGTGTACTGGCAGCAGGAGCGGCACCTCTCGGCGCTCGGGACGGGGCTCGCGCTGCTCCCGGCGACGCTGGCGATCGCCGTGGTGTCGCCGCTGAGCGGGCGGCTGATCCCGGTCGTCGGGGCGCGCCGGCTGCTGGTCGGCTCGGGTCTGCTGCTGGCACTGGGCGCGGGGCTGCTCGCGCTGGCCTCCGGCGGCGACGGCTACCTGCCGTACGCGGCGGGGTACCTGGCGCTCGGGCTGGGCTTCGGCCTGGTCAACCCGCCGATCACCAACACCGCCGTGACCGGCCTCCCGCCGCAGCAGTCCGGCGTGGCCGCAGCCCTGGCCACCACCTCCCGGCAGCTGGGGAACACGCTGGGCGTCGCGGTGCTCGCCGCCACGGCCGCGGGGCCGGTGCTGGACCAGCGGCGGGCCTGGCTGATCGCGCTCGGTCTCGGCCTGGCCGTCGCGGTGCTCAACGCCTTGGTGGGCGGAGGCCCCGGTCGCGGCGGCCAGGCCCCGCGGGCAGGGGCGGGGGCGGACACGAACGAACCGGTCCGGGTCGGCGGTCGCTGACGGCCCGCCGGGCCGGCGGAGACGGCCCGTCAGGAGGGTGACGCACGCGCCTGTCGGAGCCGCGCGGGGCGGGCGCATACTGTGCCACGCGGCTCGCACCGCGCGACGGGGCCCACTCCGGGCCCGGCCCGGCTGCGCCGCGACGGGGAAGGTCGGACGAACGTGGCAATACTCGTGGTCGTCGCCGTGTTGGCGCTGCTGTGGCTGCTCACCGGTGTGCGGGTGGTCCAGCAGTACGAGCGGGGCGTGGTGTTCCGGCTCGGCCGGGTGCTCGGGAAGGTCCGCGAACCGGGCGTCACCCTGCTGGTGCCGGTCGTCGACCGGATGCGCAAGGTCAACGTCCAGGTCGTCACCATGCCGGTGCCCGCCCAGGAGGGCATCACCAAGGACAACGTCTCGGTCAGCGTCGACGCGGTGCTGTACTTCCGCGTCGTCGAGCCCATCAAGGCCACCGTCGACGTGCAGAACTACGCCTTCGCGATGCTCCAGGTCGCCCAGACCTCGCTGCGCTCGATCATCGGCAAGAGCGAGCTGGACGACCTGCTCTCCGGCCGGGAGAACCTCCACCAGGGGCTGGAGGTCATGCTGGAGAGCCCGGCCACCGGCTGGGGCGTGCACATCGACCGGGTGGAGATCAAGGACGTCAGCCTGCCGGACTCGATGAAGCGCTCGATGGCCCGCCAGGCGGAGGCGGACCGCGAGCGCCGGGCCCGCATCATCACCGCCGACGGCGAGTTCCAGGCCGCGGCCAAGCTCGCCGAGGCCGCCGCCAAGATGGCCGAGACCCCGGCGGCGATGCAGCTGCGGCTCCTGCAGACCGTGGTCGAGGTCGCGGCGGAGAAGAACTCGACGCTGGTCCTGCCGTTCCCGGTGGAACTGCTGCGCTTCTTCGAGGCCTCGGCCGGCCGGGTCGCGGAGGGCGCCGCCGTCCCGGCCCAGGCCCGCTCCGAGGACGGCTGACCGACGCTCCCCCGGCCGGCGGGGCACCGGCACGGTGACGGGGGGGGGGGCGGGGCGCGCGCCGCCCGCCCGCCCGGGCGAGGGGGGTGATATTGTACG
>NZ_JBFAZB010000047.1:0-66120 GCF_040681575.1 Kitasatospora sp. NPDC051702 | reverse complement strand
GGGCCCGGGCCGGGTGCGGGGGGCCGGCCCCCCCCCCCCCGCCCCGCCCCCCGGCCATAGGTCGTCTCTATGACCCCATAGACCGGCACCGCCTACACCTCCGCGGGCCCGCCGGGTTGGCTGCAGGGACGTCCCCGTCCGCCTCCCCGCTGCGCCCGACCGGAGGTACCACCCACCATGACCCGCCCGATCAGGGTCGCGATCGTCGGCGCCGGCCCTGCCGGTGTGTACGCCGCCGACGCCCTGCTGAAGTCCGACGCCGCCCACGCCCCCGGGGTCTCGATCGACCTGTTCGAGCGGATGCCCGCCCCGTTCGGGCTGATCCGCTACGGCGTCGCCCCCGACCACCCCCGGATCAAGGGCATCGTGACCGCCCTGCACCAGGTGCTCGACAAGCCGCAGGTCCGCCTGTTCGGCAACGTCGACTACCCGGACGACCTCGCCCTCGACGACCTGCACCGGTTCTACGACGCGGTGGTGTTCGCCACCGGCGCCACGGCCGACCGGGCGCTCGGCCTCCCCGGGATCGGGCTGGAGGGCTCATACGGCGCCGCCGACTTCGTCTCCTGGTACGACGGCCACCCGGACGTGCCGAGGAGCTGGCCGCTGGAGGCCGAGAAGGTCGCCGTGCTCGGCGTCGGCAACGTGGCCCTGGACGTCGCCCGGATCCTCGCCAAGACCGCCGACGAGCTGCTGCCGACCGAGATACCCCCGAACGTCCACGCCGGGCTGCGCCGCAACCGGGCCGTCGAGGTGCACGTCTTCGGCCGCCGCGGCCCGGCGCAGGCCAAGTTCAGCCCGATGGAGCTGCGCGAACTGGACCACTCGCCGACGATCGAGGTGATCGTCGACCCCGAGGACATCGAGTACGACGCCGGCTCGATCGCCGAACGCCGGGCCGTCAAGCACGTCGACCTGGTCGCGGCGACGCTGGAGAACTGGGCGATCCGCGACGCCGGCGACCGCCCGCACCGCGTCCACCTGCACTTCTTCGAGTCGCCGGTGGAGGTCCTGGGCGAGGACGGCCGGGTCGTCGGCCTGCGCACCGAGCGCACCGAACTGGACGGCACCGGCAACGTGCGCGGCACCGGCCGGTTCCGGGACTGGGACGTCCAGGCCGTCTACCGGGCCGTCGGCTACTACTCCGACGAGCTGCCCAAGCTGCCCTTCGACCCGGTGTCCGGCACCGTCCCGCACGAGGCGGGGCGGGTCCTGGACGGCGACGGCTCGCACCGCGCGGCCACCTACGTCACCGGCTGGATCAAGCGCGGCCCGGTCGGTCTGATCGGCCACACCAAGGGCGACGCCAACGAGACCGTGGCCTGCCTGCTGGCCGACCACGCGGCCGGCCGCCTGCCCGGCGCCGTCGAGCCGGACCCCGAGGCCGTGGTCGCCCACCTGCGCGGGCAGGGCGTCCGGTTCACCACCTGGGAGGGCTGGCAGCTGCTGGACGCGCAGGAGCGCGCGCTGGGCGCGGCCGAGGGGCGCGAGCGGGTCAAGGTGGTCGAGCGCGAGGAGATGCTCCGGCACAGCGGGGCCTGAGCGGGCCCCCGGCGGGACCCGACGGCCCGGCAGCGGGTCGGGACCCGGGTCAGGGGCGGACGATCGGCAGCAGCACCTCGTCGACGATCGCCGCCGGATCGAGCCGGACGGCCGTTCCGCCGCAGGTCTTGATCCGGTACAGCATCAGCGCCGGCACCACGTCGGTGACCAGCGGGGTGACGGCCCCGGGGCGGACCTCGCCCCGGGCCGCACCCCGGGCCAGCACCTCGCCGATCAGTGCGGTGGTCGGCTGCACCACCCGCTCCAGCACGATCGCCAGGAAGACGTGGGCCCGCTGCTGGTCCAGCTCGCCCATGATCGCGCGCACGGCCGCGCCCGGTTCGCTGAACATCGCCGCGCGCAGCCTGGTCACGACCTCCATCAGGTCCCCGCGCAGGCCCCCGGTGTCCGGCGCCGGGCCGGCCGGGGGCAGGCTGGCCCGCAGCGCGTCCTTCACCAGCTCCTCCTTGGAGGGCCAGCGCCGGTAGAGGGCGGCCTTGCCGGTCTGCGCGGCGGCGGCCACGCCCTCCATGGTGAGCCGGGCGTAGCCGTCGGCGGTGAGCAGCCGGAGCGTGGCCTCGAAGATGGCGCTCTCCAGCGCCTCGCCGCGCCGCCGCAGCGGGGCGGCCGGCGACCGGGCCGGGGCGGCGGCCACCGACCGGCGCGCGACGTCGGTTTCAGCGGGCATGGCTGCGCACCTTCTTCGGTCCCGCCTCTCGACACGTCCCTCATCACGGCCGCCGATGGGCGGCCCGTCATGAGCGGAGCCGTTTCCCGCCTCCCGGGAACACTGTCGATGTTAGTGAACGAACCCGTTCCGCCCCAACCGTCCGTCCGCCGGTGTTCGACTGCGGCGTTCAGCAGGGCCCGTGCTGGGCTCGGACCTCGGCGGTGGCCTTCAGGTTCGCCAGCCAGGCCTCCAGCCCCTGGCCCAGGAGCGCGGTCGCGACGGGGACGTCGGCGTCGACCTGAGGCCCGGTGTGGGTCTCCTCGGTGCGCACCAGGACACCGTCCTCGACCCGGGTGAAGGTCCAGACGTGCACGCCGTCGATGTGCAGCCCCTCCCCGACCGCGGGGCCGGTCCAGCGGATGCAGGACCCGGGCCTGAGCTGCTCGACGGTCGAGGTGATCACCAGCTCGGTGGCCGGGGTCGCGGGGTTCGGCGGTACCGGCGTCGTCCAGCGGAACGCCGAGCCGGCCCGCAGCGGGCCGCCGTCGAGGCGCTGCGCCGTCTCCACCGGGGGCTGCCAGGACGGCCAGTCGGCCACGTCGGTCTGCACCTCCCAGACGGTGCGCAGCGGCGCGTGGATCACGGCCTCGGTCCGGTAGCGGACCTGCGCGCCGGGGTCGACGCCCTCGCCGCGGCAGGTCAGGGACGCGGCGCGGTGGGCGGTGGCGGCCCCGGCCGGCGCGGCGGCGCCGAGCAGAGCGGCCACGAGCGGGGCGGTGATCAGGGCGGCGCGGATGCGGTTGCTGCGGATGCCGGACACGGTGGTCCCCTTCGCTCGACTCGGAGATAGACACTCACGCGTTCGTTAGAAGTTATAACGGACGATCAGATGAAGGGTCAATGCCCGCGTGACAACCCCTAACGATTCCTTGATGCCATCGCCGTCCGATCCGGGCCCGCCCCACCCCGCCGCGGTGACATAGTGAGGCTCCTTTCCGGATCCCCCCTCGATCCCCGGAGCGTGACACCGTGAGCGTCGTCGTCTGGATCTCCCCGAGCACCTGGCCCGCCTGCGTCGACGCGGCGCGCTGCCACGCCCCGCCCGGGGCCGAGATCGTCCTGCTCCACGCCGTCGAACCCGCCTCGCACGCAGCGCCGGCACACCCGGACCGGACCGGCCGGGGCCCGTACGACCCCGACTCCCGCCTCGACGAACTCGCGGCGGCCTCCGGCGAGGGCCTGCTCAGGGCCGCCGCGAGACGTCTCGGCCGCCCCTGCACGGCCCGGGTGCGCGTCGGCCGCGTCGAGCGCGAGGTCGTCGCCGCCGCCGTCGGCGCCGACCTGCTCGTCCTCGCCCGCGGCGGCGACCGCCCGCACGGCCCCGACCGCGCCACCCGCTACGTCCTCGACCACGCCCCCTGCCCGGTCCTCCCGGTCCGGACCGGGCCCGGCACGCCGGAGCACCGACCCCTCGTCCCGCACCGCGGGACTCATCCGATCGGATGGCGCGCCGCGACACCCGGCGCGCCCGGGTAGTACGGACCCGGACGGGCGGCCACCGGCGGCTAGGGTTCGACCCCGTGACCGGCAACGACCTGGTCCTGGCCCTGGTGGTTGCCACCGCGCTGGGATTCGACTTCACCAACGGGTTCCACGACACGGGGAACGCCATGGCCACCTCGATCGTCACCGGGGCGCTGCGCCCACGGGTGGCGGTCGCCGTCTCCGCGGTGCTCAACCTGGTCGGCGCGTTCCTCTCGACCGCGGTGGCGGCGACCATCGCCAGCGGCCTGGTCGACAGCGGCGACGTCACCCTCACCGTGGTCATGGCGGGCCTGACCGGCAGCATCCTGTGGAACCTGGCCACCTGGTACCTCGGGATCCCGTCCAGTTCCTCGCACGCGCTGATCGGCGGCGTGGTGGGCGCGACCATCGCGGCGGCGGGCGGCTCGGCCGTCAAGTGGCAGGGGCTGGTCGCCAAGGTGATCGTGCCCGCGGCGCTGTCCCCGTTCATCGCGGGAGCCATCGCCGCCCTCGGCACCTTCCTGGTCTACCGGATCACCCGCCGGGTGGCCGAGGGCCCGCGCTCCCACGGGTTCCGGATCGGCCAGGTCGGCTCGGCCTGCATGGTCTCGCTCGCCCACGGCACCAACGACGCGCAGAAGACCATGGGCGTCATCACCCTGGCGCTGATCGCCAACGGCACCCTGCACGCCGGTGCGACCTCCCCGCCCTGGGTCATCACCTCCTGCGCGGTGGCGATCTCGCTCGGCACCTACATCGGCGGGTGGCGGGTCATCAGGGCGCTGGGCAAGGGGCTCGTGGAGATCGAAGCGCCGCAGGGGATGGCCAGCGAGTCGGCCTCGGCGGCCGTCATCCTCTCCTCCACGGACTTCGGCTACTCGCTCTCCACCACCCACGTGGCCACCGGGTCGATCCTGGGCTCCGGGGTCGGCAAGAAGGACGCGGAGGTGCGCTGGCACATCGCCCGCCGGATGGTGACGGCCTGGCTGTTCACCCTGCCCGCCGCCGGGTTGATGGGCGCCCTCGCCTACTGGGTCGCCAACGGGATCGGCGGCACGGCGGGCGTGGTGACCATCTTCGTCGTGCTGATCCTGGCCTCGGTCGCCTTCTTCGCGGCCTCCCGCCACCCGGCCGTGACCCCGGAGAACGTCAACGCCGCCTGGACCGGATCGGTCGTCCCGGCACCCGAGCAGGACGAGGTGGCCTCGTGAACAGCTGGATCAACCTCGACGCGCTCTGGCGGATCATCGTGGTCGGGCTGCTCGCCGGCGCCGGCCTCCCCGCGCTGTTCGCGGTCGGCCTGCTCGCGCTCGCCCCGCAGCCCCGCCCGGACGCGCCCGGCACCGACCGGCCGACCGCCGGCGTGCTCGGGTACGCCGTCGCCGGACTCTGCTTCGCCGTGGTGCTCGCCGCGATCGGCTGGGGCATCGCGGTGATCGTCAACCACAGCTGAGCACCCCGGGCGGCGCGGCGGCCTTCAGGACGTGGCGGCCCGGCGCAACCCGTAGGCGGCCGCGCCGACGGCCAGCACGGCCGCGCCGGAGAGCACCGAGGCGAGCGGCAGGGCGGCGGCCAGCGCCAGGCAGCCCGCCAGGCCGAGCGCGGGGACGACCCGCGGCGGGCGGCCCTCGGCCCGGGTGAGCGTCCAGGCCGAGGCGTTCGCGACGGCGTAGTAGGCCAGCACCCCGAAGGAGGAGAAGCCGATCGCCCCGCGCAGGTCGGCGCTCGCCGCCGCGACCGCCACCACGGCGCCGACCGCCAGCTCCGCCCGGTGCGGCACGCGGTAGCGGGGGTGGACCGCGGCCAGCACGTGCGGCAGGTGCCGGTCGCGGGCCATCGCGAAGGCCGTCCGGGAGACCCCGAGGATCAGCGCCAGCAGCGAACCGAGCGCGGCCACCGCCGCCCCCGCCCGGACCACCGGGACCAGCCCGTCCGCACCGGCCGCGCGCACCGCCTCGGACAGCGGCGCCGCGGCCGCGGCCAGCCGCTCGGGCCCGAGCACCGCCAGGACGGCCACGGCGACCAGGGCGTAGACGACGAGGGTGAGGCCCAGGGCCAGCGGGACGGCCCTCGGGATGGTGCGCGCCGGATCGCGGACCTCCTCCCCCAGGGTGGCGATCCGCGCGTAGCCCGCGAAGGCGAAGAACAGCAGGCCCGCCGCCTGCAGCACGCCGTGCGCGGAGGCGTCGGAGCCGATCTCCAGCCGGGTGGCGTCCGCGCCCTCCGAGCCCAGCGCCGCCACCACGACGGCGGCGAGCACCGCCAGCACGACCGCGACGATCCCCCTGGTCAACCAGGCGGACTTCTGCACGCCGACGTAGTTCACCGCCGTCAGGGCGACCACCGCGGCGACCGCCACCGCGTGCGCCTGCCCCGGCCAGACGTATCCGCCCACCGTCAGCGCCATCGCGGCGCAGGACGCGGTCTTGCCGACGACGAACGCCCAGCCGGCCAGGTAGCCCCAGAACTCGCCGAGCCGCTCCCGTCCGTAGACGTACGTCCCGCCGGACTGCGGGTAGCGGGCGGCCAGTCGCGCCGAGGAGGTCGCGTTGGCGTAGGCGACCACGGCCGCGAGGGCCAGCCCCGGCAGGAGTCCGGAGCCGGCCGCGCCGGCCGCCGGTGCCAGTGCGGCGAAGATCCCGGCCCCGATCATCGAGCCCAGCCCGATCACCACGGCGTCGAACAGCCCCAGCTGACGGCGCAGTTGCGGCTGGGCACTCCCGGCCGGTCGGTTCATGGCAGGCTCCCGTGTCGATCTCCGATGCCCGTGCACGGTATCCCAGCCCGGGAACGGGAGGACGGCCGCCCCGCGGCGCGACGGACCGGCCCGCCGACACCCTCTCCGGCGCGCTGTCCGGAAACCGCCGACTGTCCGTAATGAACGGTTGTGTTCCCTATATCCCGGAGCTAGTGTCGTGGTAGTGGACGCTTCCGCCACCCTCCCGCCACCGTTCGCTCCCCAGCCACCGGGAGACCTGCCATGGCCACCTCGCGTGCCCTGGCCCAAGCTCCGCCCGCGCCCGCGCGCCGCGGCCAGCACCCAGGGATAGCCCTCACCGTCATCGCGGCCACCCAGCTCATGGTCGTGCTCGACATCACGATCGTGAACATCGCCCTGCCGCACATCCAGCAGGCACTGAACTTCAACACCACCGACCTGTCCTGGGTCATCAACGCCTACACCCTGACCTTCGGCGGACTGCTGCTGCTCGGCGGGCGGACCGGAGACATCCTCGGGCGCCGGCGGGTCTTCATCGCCGGCGTGCTGGTCTTCGCCCTGGCCTCGCTGCTCGCCGGCGTCGCACAGTCCTCCGCGTGGCTGCTGGCCGCCCGCTCCCTGCAGGGGCTGGGCGGCGCGATCGCCTCGCCGACCGCGCTGGCCCTGATCGCCACCAACTTCCGGGAGGGCCCGGAGCGCAACCGCGCCTTCGGCGTCTTCTCCGCCGTCGCCGGCGCTGGCGGCGCCATCGGGCTGCTGCTCGGCGGCATGCTGACCTCCTGGCTGTCCTGGCGCTGGGTGTTCTTCGTCAACGTGCCGATCGGCATCGCGATCGCCCTGCTGGCGCCGCTCTACATCAACGAGTCCGAACGGCACCCCGGCCGCTTCGACCTGGTCGGCGCCTTCACCGCCACGGTGGGCATGGTCTCGCTGGTGTTCGGGTTCATCCGGGCCGCCGAGCACGGCTGGACGGACTCGGTGACGCTCCTGTCGTTCAGCCTCGCCGTGGTGCTGCTGGCCGCGTTCGTGCTCAACGAGCGGCGGGCCCCGCAGCCGATCACCCCGCTGCACCTGTTGCGCGACCGCAACCGCTCCGGCGCGTACGGGCTGATGCTCTGCGTGGCCGCGGCGATGTTCAGCATCTTCTTCTTCGTGACCCTCTTCGTGCAGGACATCCTCGGGTTCAGTCCGCTCCGGGCCGGCTTCGCCTTCCTGCCGATCAGCGTGGCGATCATCGCCGCCGCCCAGTTCGCGGCCCGCAACCAGGTGCGGTACGGCCCCAAACCCTTCCTCGTCACGGGTTCGTTCCTGGTGCTGGGCGGGGTGGTCTGGGCCGCCCAGACCGGCATCACCACCACGTACGTCGGCGGCGTCCTCGGCCCGACCCTGCTGTTCGGCCTCGGCATGGGCTCGATCTTCGTCCCGGTGATGCTGACCGCCGTCTCGCACGTCGCCCCGCACGAGACGGGCGCGGCCACCGGCATGCTCAACACCACCCAGCAGGTGGGCGGCTCGCTGGGCCTGTCGATCCTGGTGACGGTCTTCGGCACCGCCAGCCGCAACGAGGCCCGGCAGCAGCTCGGCGCGTTCCTCCACCAGGCCACCCCGCAGCAGCTCGTCGAGTTCCGGGCGACCGGACGGCTGCCGGCGCCGTACTCCTCGCAGGTGCTCGTGCACGGCATCTCCAGCGCCTTCCAGATGGGGCTGGTGTTCGCGGCGCTCGCGGTGCTGATCGCGGTGTTCGTCATCAAGGTCCGCCCGGCACCGGCGCCCGTCAGTCCTTCGGGGGAGGGTGCTTGACAGGGCCTCAGGGGATCCGGGACAGTCGAGTTAGAAATGGTTTTCATCTCCGATAGAGGAGTATCACCCATGTCCCTCGACGTCTCCCCCACCCTGCTCGCCCAGGCCGCGCAGGGCAGCGTCGACCAGTCCGACTTCATCGACATCGTCCGCACCTCGCTCCCGTACGCCTACCGGGTCGTCTCCGGGCTCAGCGCCGAACTCGGCGCCACCGACGCCGAGTTCACCACCGACAACACCACGCCCAGCGACCACGAGCGCGCCCAGCTGCTGCGTGCGCTGGCCAGCAACGCCATCCGGGGCAGCCTGGAGGAGCACTTCGCCGTCAAGCTCGCGTTCGTCAACTGCCACCGCGTCGGCGCCTTCCGCCCCGGCACCGAGGACGGCGACGCCTACCGCGAGTTCACCTCCCTGCACAACCAGATCCGCAACCAGAGCCCCGAGCTGCGCAGCTGCTGACGCCGGGCAGCCCACCGGCCGGCCCCCGCGCCCCCGCGCGGGGGCCGAGCCCCCGCCCGGCCCGTGACGGCGGTCAGGGTGAACCGGGGTTGCACCGTGTTGCGGGCGGGTGACACCGTGCCCGGCGATCTTGTCGGGGCGCGATCGGCTGCGTACGTTCGACCCGTACCGGCCGTCCCGGCCCTGCGGGGCCGCCCCACACCACACGGAGCACCCACCATGCTGCGGAAACTCGGCTTCCTCACCATCGGACTGTTCGACGAGGCCGACCCGCGCCGGGGCCACGAGGACACCCTCGACCTGATCACCCTCGGCGAGCAGCTCGGCTTCGACAGCGCCTGGCTCCGCCACCGCCACCTCCAGTACGGCATCTCCTCGCCCGTCGCCGTCCTCGCCGCGGCCTCCCAGCGCACCCGCCGGATCGAACTCGGCACCGCCGTCACACCGCTCGGCTGGGAGAACCCGCTGCGCCTCGCCGAGGACCTCGCCACCGTCGACGTCCTCTCCGGCGGCCGCCTCAACGCCGGGATCAGCATCGGCCCGCCCACCCACTTCGAGAACGTCCGGGCCGCGCTCTACCCCGACACCGCCGAACACGAGGACTTCGGGCACCGCCGCGCCGAGCGGCTGCTGGAGCTGGTCCGCGGCGAGCCCGCCTCGGACTTCGTCGGCACCGAGGGCATCGAGGTCTACTCCCGCCGGGTCCAGCCGCACTCCCCGGGCCTGGCCGCCCGCATCTGGTACGGGGCCGGCAGCCTGCGCTCCGCCCGCTGGGCCGGCGACCACGGGCTCAACCTGCTCACCAGCAGCGTCGTGAAGGCCGAGGAGTCCGAGGACTTCGCCGAGAACCAGCGCGCGCAGATCCACGCCTTCCGCGCCGCGCACCCCGACGGCGATCGCGCCCGGGTCTCCCAGGGCCTCGTCGTCATCCCCACCGACGGCGCCACCCCCGAGCAGCGGGCCAAGTACCGGGCGTACGCCGAGGCCCGCACCCCGCGCACGCTCGCCCCGCAGGGACCGGCCCGGATGCTGTTCGCGCCGGACCTGGTCGGGACGTCGGCGGAGATCGCCGAGCGGCTGGAGGAGCACGCCGGGTACCGGGAGGTCGACGAGGTGGCCTTCGCGCTGCCCTTCACCTTCGACCGGGCGGACTACGGGCAGATCCTCACCGACATCGCCACCCGCCTCGGCCCGGCCCTCGGCTGGCGGCCCGCGGACGCCGGTTCGGACGCGGACGCGGACGCGGGCACGGGCACGGGCACGGGCACTGGCACTGGCACTGGCACGGGGACGAACGGCTGACCCGGGGGCCGCGCAGACACCGGCACGGTCAGAACTCGCCGGTCTCCAAATCGAGTTCGAAGGGCGCGGGCAGGCGCACCCGGGTGCCGAAGGGGTGCGGGCCGGAGGCCAGGGTGTAACCGAGCGTGCCGGGCTCGGAGAACAGGGTGCAGGAGCGGTCCTGCCGGTCGACCAGCAGGTAGAGCGGCGCGCCGAACTGGGCGTAGCGCCGGCGTTTCACGGTGCGGTCGGTGTCGGCGTTGGACGGCGAGGTGACCTCGACCACCAGCAGGGTCTGGTCCGGCAGCAACGCCCCCTCCGACTTGGCGAGTTCGGCCGGGACCACGGCCAGGTCGGGCACGTAGAAGTTCTCCGTGCCCGGCAGGTCCAGGTTGCCGGAGCCGGCGCGCAGACCCAGTTCGCGCATCCGCGGGCCGATCTGCTCGCGGATCAGGTCGATGGCGCTCTCATGCGCCCAGGACGGCGACACGGGGGTGATGACTCCCTCGACGATCTCGACGCGGTCGCCCGCGATGTGCTGAATCGCGTACTTGAGGGCCTGCTCCGGGTTCGGCACCCGGCTGTAGTCGCCGGGGCCGATGTGCGCTGTGCTCACTCGTTGCTCTCCTGTCCGGCGCCGGCCCGCGCGCCCGGGGGCCGCCCGCGGGCCAGACTACCGGTGCCCGGCCGCACCGGCCGGGAGCGGCGGCCGGGCAGCGGCACGGGCGGCAGCGCGGACGACGGGTCTGGTCAGATGAATAAGCGCTTGCTTAGAATCGGGCGGCCAGTGCAGCAGCGAGCGTGCCCAGGAGATGCCATGACCGCAGTCAACCGCCAGATCCGCCTTGCCCGCCGGCCGGTCGGGGAGGTGCGGGCGGAGGACTGGACCCACGGGTCCGAGGCCGTGCCGACGGCCGGGGAGGGCGAGTTCGTCGGCCGCACCCGCTACCTCTCACTCGACCCGGCCATGCGCGGCTGGCTCGACGACCGGCCGTCCTACCTGCCGCCGGTCGGGATCGGCGAGGTGATGCGCGCCGGGTCGGTGGTCGAGGTCGTCGAGTCGCGGCACCCGAAGTACCGGGTCGGCGACCACGTGGTCGGCACCTTCGGCGTCCAGGAGTACGCGCTCTCGGACGGCCGCGGCACCCTGAAGGTCGACCCCGCGCTCGCACCGCTGTCCACCTACCTGGGCGCGCTCGGCATGCCCGGCATGACCGCCTACTTCGGCCTGCTCGACGTCGGGGCGCTCAAGGAGGGCGAGACGGTGGTGGTCTCCGGTGCCGCCGGGGCCGTCGGCACCATGGTCGGGCAGATCGCCAAGGTGAAGGGCTGCCGCGTCGTCGGCATCGCGGGCGGCCCGGAGAAGTGCGCGCTGCTCACCGGGGAACTGGGCTTCGACGCGGCGATCGACTACCGCGCCGAGGACGTCCGCAAGGCACTGCGCACCCACGCACCGGACGGCATCGACGTGTACTTCGACAACGTCGGCGGCGAGATCCTGGACGCCGCGCTGACCCGCCTGGCGATGCACGCCCGGGTGGTGGTCTGCGGCGCGATCAGCCAGTACAACAACGAGACCGCCGTGCAGGGCCCGTCCAACTACCTGTCGCTGCTGGTGCGCCGGGCCCGGATGGAGGGGTTCGTGGTCTTCGACTACGCCCGCCGGTACCCGGAGGCCGCGAAGGAGCTGGCCGGCTGGATCGGCGCGGGCCGGATCAAGGTCAAGGAGCACGTGCTGGACGGCGGCGTGGACGACTTCCCGGCGGCCCTCGGGATGCTGTTCCGCGGCGAGAACACCGGCAAGCTGGTGCTGCGCCTGGCCTGATCCGCCGCCGCGGGCAGCGGTGCGCGCGCACCGCGGGCGGCCGCCGGAGCACCGGCGGCCGCCCGCGTGCCGGGTGCGCTCAGAGCAGGCGCTTGATCTCCCCGCGCGCCCGGTAGAAGCCGCCCGAGGCGGACTCCCGCACCTCGGCGACCAGGTACCGCGCCCCGGGGACCCGGATGTCCTTCGGGAACTGCACCCGGCGCGCCCGGTCGTAACCCGCCGACACCACCCGCACCCGCAGCCGGTTGCCGTCCTGCACGCACTCCACCTCGACCCCGGCACCGGCCGGCCCGTCGGCCGTGACGGTGACCGTCTCCAGGGCGGCGCCCGCCAGCACCGGCTCCCAGCCCGTGTCCCGCACCTCGGCCGTGGCCGGCAGGGTGCCGCCCTCGGCCGCCCGCACGGCGTGCTCGCTCGCGTCCAGGCAGGCCAGCGAGCCGTCGGTGGTGACGACGTACAGCCGGCCGTCGCGGTACTGCATGCTGTACGCCGAGCCGCAGCCGGTGGCGAGCTTCCAGAGCCGGGTGCCGTCGGCCGCGAAGCAGTAGACGGAGGAGTGGTTGTCCCCGGCGAAGACGTACTCGCCGTCCGGGGAGGCCGCGCAGGAGAAGACCGCCGCGTCGCAGCGGTAGGCCGCCGTCTCGGCGCCGTCGGACTTGCGCAGCCGGTGCACCCAGCCGCGCGACGTCCCGGCGAACACCGAGTCGGCCTCCTGCCAGCCGAACAGCACCTCGCCCTTGGTGGCGGTGTGCCAGAGCTGCTCCCCGCCGCGGGAGGCGTAACGGGCGACACCGCGCGAGTGCCCGTGGTAGACGCCGTCGGCGTCGCAGCGCACCATCCAGCCGGAGTTCCCGTCGGCGTTGCGGCGCCACTGGAACTCGTCCTCGTGGTCCACCGTGGTGAGGCCGCCGCGCTCGTCGGCGACGCCGAGCACGCCGTCGTGGATGTCGAGCCAGAAGATGTCCACGTCCTCGGCGATCTCGTACGCCACCCGCGGCACCTTGCCGCCCAGGTCGTAGACCTTGCCGTTGTCGCAGCCCGCGTAGATCCACCAGTCGTCGGCGACGATGCACTTGACGCCGTCCGGCAGGCCGAAGCGGGCGGTGACCTCGCCGTCGTGGGTGAGCGTGTAGACGTCGCCGCGCTCGTTGCCCACCCAGGCGTGCTCCTCGCCCACGAAGATGCCGAAGGCGGGCGAGCCGGAGCGGAAGCGCCACAGCAGCGGCGCCTGGGTCGCGGTGGAGCGGCTGCTGACGATCTGCCGGCGGGTCACCCCGCGCCGCTCGCGCACGCCCTGGACGGCGGGCGCGTAACCCTTGCGCACCTTCTCGCCGATCTTCTTGGCCGCCGCGGCGGCCGCCTTCTCGGCGCTCGGGTAACCGGTGGTCTTGCTCTGCCCTGCGTCGCCGATCCGCCCGTAGCGGACGGTCACCGTGGTGCCGGCGAGCCGCACCTCGTAGAACTTGTGCGCACCCCCCTCGTCCTCGGACAGTTCGAGGTAGGTGACCTGCTCTTCCACGGCAACGGACACGACGAAGTCCCCTTTCGGGCAACGGAGATGACGGACACGGGCGGGGCTGCGGAGACGGCGCACCGGAGCCGGACGGCACCGGGAACGCGACCCGGGCCTGCACCCGCCGCTCACCCACGACCCCCAACCTAGGCCCCGGCACTGACAACGCGTCCGCCGGGTGCCCACCGGAGGGCCGCCTCCCACTTGCCGCCCGGCGAACCGTTCTTCCTCCGTACATCTGGCCGTCGCCCTCCGCGCACGGTAGGGATCGGGTGGCGTTGCTAGAACCTCAGCGCCCGACCTTTCTTGTCCGTGGTCATGCCGCCGGGTCACGAGCCCGTGCGGCCGTCAGGAGGAAGCCCGATGCGGAGAACCCAGCGAGTTCGGCGCCGAGCGATGGCGGGGGCGGCCGCCGCGGCCGTGGTGGGGGCCCTGCTGGCACTGCCGGGGGGCGTCGCTCAGGCGGCCTCGCCGGACGTGGTGATCAGCCAGGTGTTCGGCGGGGGCGGCAACTCGGGCGCCCCGTACACCAACGACTTCGTCGAGCTCTACAACCGCGGCACCGCGCCGGTCTCCGTCACCGGCTGGACGGTCCAGTACGCCTCGGCGAGCGGCTCCTCGTGGACCAGGACCACGCTCTCCGGGACGATCGCGCCCGGGCACTACTTCCTGGTCCAGGAGGGCGCCGGGGCCGGTGCGGGCGCGGCGCTGCCGACTCCCGACGCCACCGGGACGATCGCGATGTCCGCCACCTCCGGCAAGGTCGCGCTGGTCACCAACGGCACCGCGCTGACCTGCTCCTCGGGCTGCGCGACGCAGGCCGGCGTGCGGGACTTCGTCGGCTACGGGTCCGGCGTCAGCTCCGCCGAGGGCTCGCCGACCGGCGCCCTGTCCAACGGCACGGCCGCCCTGCGCGCCGGCGGCGGCGCCACCGACACCGACAACAACGCGGCCGACTTCGCCGTCGGCTCGCCCGCGCCGCGCAACGCGGCCTCCACCGGCGGGGGCGGCACCGGCGGCACCCGCATCCACGACATCCAGGGCGCCGCCCGCACCTCCCCGCTCACCGGCAGCGCCGTCAGCTCGGTGCCCGGCGTGGTCACCGCCGTCGGCCCCAGCGGCTTCTGGTACCAGGACCCGCAGCCCGACGGCGACCCGGGCACCAGCGAGGGGATCTACGTCTACACGGCCGGCGCGCCCGCCGTCGCCGTCGGCGACTCGGTCACGGTGAGCGGCACCGTCAGCCAGTACCGCCCCGGCGGCACCGGTGGCACCACCAACCTGTCGATCACCGAACTGACCGCACCCACCGTCGGCGTGGTCGCCCACAACGCGCCGCTGCCCGCCGCCACCCTGGTCGGCGCCGGCGGGCGGGTACCGCCGTCCGCGGTGATATCCGGCGTCACCAGCGGGGACGTCGAGACCGCCGGCGGCTACCGGCCCACCACCGACGGCCTGGACTTCTGGGCGTCGCTGGAGGGCATGCGGGTCGAGATCGACAACGCCGCCGTCGTCGGCCCCAGCAACACGTACGGCGACCTGCCCGTCGTCCCGCAGGGCAGCACCACCCGCACCAACCGGGGCGGCATCCTGCTGCAGGCCGCCGACGGCAACCCGGAGCGGGTCACCCTCGGCAACGCGCTGGCGCCCACCCCCACCGCCAACGTCGGCGACACCCTCACCGGCGCCACCGTCGGCGTCCTCGACTACTCCTTCGGCAACTTCAAACTGCAGGTCACCGCGACCCCGACGGTCGCCTCCGGCGGCATCGCCCCCGAGGTCACCGCGGCACCGGCGGCCGGCCAGCTCGCCGCCGCCACCTTCAACGTGGAGAACCTCGCCCCCTCCGACCCGCAGAGCAAGTTCGACGGCCTGGCGGCGGGCATCGTCACCAACCTGCGCTCGCCCGACCTCGTCGCCCTCGAGGAGATCCAGGACAACAGCGGCGCCACCGACGACGGCGTCACCGCGGCCGACCAGACGGTCGCCAAGCTCACCGCCGCGATCACGGCCGCCGGCGGCCCGGCCTACTCCTACCGCCAGATCAACCCGGTGGACGGCCAGGACGGCGGCCAGCCCGGCGGCAACATCCGCCAGGTCTTCCTCTTCCGCACCGACCGCGGCCTGAGCTTCACCGACCGCGCCGGCGCCGGCTCCACCACCGCCGACTCGGTGGTCAACGCTGGCGGCACCCCGCAGCTGGCCTACTCCCCCGGCCGGATCGACCCGACCAACTCCGCCTTCAACGCCAGCCGCAAGCCGCTCGCCGGGGAGTTCCGGTGGAACGGCAAGCCGGTCTTCGTGATCGCCAACCACTTCAACTCCAAGGGCGGGGACCAGCCGCTCTTCGGCCGCTACCAGCCGCCCGCGCACCCGTCCGAGGCCCAGCGCCACAAGCAGGCGACGGTGGTGAAGGGCTTCACCGACCAGATCCTCGCGGTGGACCCGAACGCCTCGGTCATCGTGCTCGGCGACCTCAACGACTTCGAGTTCTCGCAGACCGCCGACATCCTCACCGCCGGCGGCTCGCTCACCGACCTGCCGCGCACCCTCCCGCTGCCCGAGCGCTACACCTACGTGTACGAGGGCAACTCCCAGGTGCTCGACCACATCCTCATCTCCGGCGCGCTCGCGGCGAAGGCCTACAGCTACGACATCGTGCACATCAACAGCGAGTTCAGCGGCCAGCTGAGCGACCACGACCCGCAGGTCGTGCGGATCCCGCTGCCCTGACGTCCCGTCCGCCGACGAGGTGCCGGCTCCCGCCACGGGGGCCGGCACCGCCGCCGTTCCGGCCCCGCCCGACCGTGCGGGGCCGCCGGGGGGCCGCGGTGCGGCGGGCCGCCGTGCCTGTTCGGGCAGTCGGTGCTGCCCGCGAGGACCTGCCGGGCCCGCCCGTCCTTCGGGTATGAGTGGGGGGAGCCGCCACCGCGAAGGAGCCCACCGTGCAGGCCCGAGACACCGCCAGGACCGCCGACACCAGGACGGAGGAGTCCGCGGCCGCCCGTACGCCGGTCCGCCGCACGGCCGCCGCACCGCCCGCGCTCGCCCTCCAGCGCAGCGTCGGCAACACCGCCGTGGCCCGGATGATGCGTCAGGACGGGCGGCCCCGGGCCGGGGAGACCGTCCAGCGGATGGCCGCCGCCGGGCCGAAGTTCCTCGCCATGAGCCGGGAGTGGTTCGCCGAGCACGGCACCGAGGTCTTCGAGGTCGACTACTACACCTTCCTCGACGCGAAGAACATCAGCACGAAGCCCCAGGTGCACGAGGAGGACTTCAAGGCCTCCGTGCGCGGCGAGTGGGAGGCCGCCCGGGCCGCACAGGCCCAGGCCCAGCAGGACGCGGCGGCCGTCGTCGAACAGCGCCGGGCCTCGACCGCCGCCGACCGCCGGGACACCTGGCAGATGGTCGGCACCGTCCGGTACGCCAACGGCGTGGGCCTCGGCAACGCCGACCGCAACCTGGAGGAGCAGGTCAGGCTCAACCAGATCCGGGTCAACACCTCCACCGGGCACGTCGAGCCGGTCCTCAACCGCCGCTACCACTTCCACGTCGCCGGCGGCTCCCACGGCGCGGCGATCGTCTTCCTGCTCGACGCGGACTTCCGGGTCGTCCCCTGCATCTACGACTACGCCGACTCGCGCTCGCAGAACCGCTACAACTGGAACAACAGCGGGACCAACTACGACAGCGGCGCGGACGTGCCGGGCCTGGCCGAGTCCGTCGCCCGCGCCGCGCAGCTGGGCAACGGCTGACGGCCGCCCGGCGTCGGAGCCCGGTCAGGGCCCGGTGAGGTGGCGCAGGTAGGCCTCGGGCGCTCCAGGTAGCGGCGCCGGTCGCCGGGCCGGGCTCAGGCGTCGCCGGGCCAGGCCGCCTCGCGCAGCAGGCGCAGTCCGTTGAGCCCGACCAGCACGGTGGAGCCCTCGTGGCCGAGGACGCCGAGCGGCAGCGGGAGGGTCGCGACCAGGTCCCAGAGCACCAGGGCGGTGATGAACCCGCCGGCGAGCACGAGGTTCTGGACGACCAGCCGGCGCGCCCGGCGGGACAGCTCGATCACCGCGGGGACGGTGGCGAGCTCGTCCCGGACCACGACCGCGTCGGCCGTCTCCAGGGCGAGGTCGGAGCCGGCCCGGCCCATCGCGACGCCGGTGTGCGCCGCCGCCAGTGCCGGGGCGTCGTTGACGCCGTCGCCGATCACCAGCACCCGGCGGCCGGCGGCCTCCAGCTCCCGGACGGCCGCGACCTTCCCCTGTGGCAGCAGTCCGGCGCGGACCTCGGTGATGCCCGCCTCGGCGGCCAGCCGGGCCGCGGCCCGCGGGTTGTCCCCGGTGACCAGCAGCGGCGTGCCGTCGGTCAGCCCGGCCAGGGCGGCGACGGTGGCGGCCGCGTCCGGGCGCAGCCGGTCGGCGGTGCCGAGGACGCCGACCGGCACGCCGGCGACCTCCACCAGGACGGCCGTGCGGCCGGCCTCCTCCAGGGCGGCGGCCAGTGCGGCCGCCTCGCCGGCGGCGCCGTCCGCGCGGCCGCCGAGCAGCCGGACCGGGGCACCGACGCCGACCACCCGGCCGTCGACGGTGGCGCTCACGCCGACGCCGGGGACGGAGCTGAAGTCCGCCGCGTCCGCGAGCGCCAGACCCCGGGTGCGGGCGGCGGCCACGACCGCGCGGGCCAGCGGGTGCTCGCTGGGGTGCTCGACGGCCGCGGCCAGCGCCAGCAGGGCGTCCTCGTCGAGGCCCGAGCCGGCCAGCGGGCGCAGTTCGGTGACCCTGGGGGTGCCCTCGGTCAGGGTGCCGGTCTTGTCGAGTGCGACGGCGTCCACCTGGCCGAGGCGCTCCATCACCACGGCGGACTTCACCAGGACGCCGTGGCGGCCGGCGTTGGCGATGGCGGAGAGCAGCGGGGGCATGGTGGCCAGCACCACCGCGCAGGGCGAGGCGACGATCATGAAGGTCATCGCGCGCAGCAGCGCGTCGGTCAGGGCCGTTCCGGCGGCCAGCGGGACGGCGAAGACGGCGAGGGTGGCGGCCACCATGCCGAGGGAGTAGCGCTGTTCGACCTTCTCGACGAACAGCTGGGTGGGCGCCTTGGTCGCGGAGGCCTCCTCGACCATGGCGACGATCCGGGCGATCACCGAGTCGGCGGCGTCGCGCCCGACCCGGATCCGCAGGGCGCCGGTGCCGTTGAGGGTGCCCGCGAACACCTCGTCGCCGGGTTCCTTGGCCACCGGCAGCGGCTCGCCGGTGATGGTGGCCTGGTCGACCTCGCTCGCGCCGTCCAGGACCCGGCCGTCGGCGCCGATCCGCTCCCCGGGCCGGACCAGCACGGTGTCGCCGACGGCGAGCACCCCGGTGGGGACGAGCTCCTCCCGGCCGTCGGGGAGCAGCCGGGTGGCGGTGGCCGGGGCGAGGTCGAGCAGTCCGCGCACCGAGTCGGCGGTGCGGGCGGTGGCCAGGGCCTCCAGTGCGCCGGAGGTGGCGAAGATGACGATCAGCAGGGCGCCGTCCGTGACCTCGCCGACGGCGGCGGCGCCGAGGGCGGCGACGATCATCAGCAGGTCGACGTCGAGGATCCGCTCGCGCAGCGCCAGGAGGCCGGCCCGGGCCGGTTCCCAGCCGCCGGCGGCGTAGGCGAGCGCGTACAGCGGGCCCCAGGACCAGGCGGGGGCACCGGCGAGGTGGAGCGGCAGGGCGACCAGGAAGAGCGCCGCCGCGGCGGCGGCCCAGCGGGCCTCGGGCAGCGAGAGCACCCGGGTGCGGCGCCGTGCGGCGGGGGCCGTGGGCGCGAGCGGGGGTACGGGGCGCTCGGTCAGGGTGGCGGGCATGGCAGCAGGACCCTTCGGGCAGGGCGGGACTCTCGACCGATCAACCATACATGTACATATGAACGCACTTTCATTCGTCGACCGCCGCGAGGCGGCCCGGAAGCGGGCCGGATGCGGGGCCGCTCCGGGGCCGGAGCGGGCGCGGAGCAGCTGCCGGGCGGCGGGAGGGCGGCTCGCGGGACGGACTGCGGTGCGGTCCGCGGGGCAGCCTCGAAAATCCGTTCCGGGGGTCGCCCGGCACCCCCTAAGCTTTACGATCATGCTTGCAAGACGACTGGCCGGGCTGCTCGTCGGCGCCCTCGCCCTCACCGCGGCCTGCACCGCCGCCCCGGCACCCGACCGGGCCGCGCCCTCCGGCACCCCGCCCGTCGCCGACGAGCCGTCGCCCGAGCCGCACACCCCGCTCGCCGTACACGCCCTCACCTCGGCCGAGCTGCAGTCCCGCTGGTGGGACTGGGCCACCTCGGTGGCGGAGGAGCGCAACCCGGTCACCGACCAGGACGGCCACCTGTGCGGTCAGGGCCAGCGGGACGACGTCTGGTTCCTGGCCGGCACCACCGGCGGCGCCGTGACCCGCACCTGCAACGTCCCGGTCGGGCTCCCGATCGCGTTCCCGCTGGTGAACCTGTTCGGCGAGTCGTCCGACTGCCTGGAGTTCATGGACTCCGCACAGGGCAGCGCCACCCTGGACGGGCGCGAGCTGACCGCCGAGGCGCTCGGCTCCACGCCGATCCGGATGTACCCGCAGGAGGGCAACCCGTTCACCAGCGGGGAGGGCAGCGTCAACACCCACTCCTGCGGACTGTGGGTCCGGCTGGATCCCCTCGACCCCGGCAGCCACGAACTGACCCTGCGCGGCCGGTCCGGCGCCTTCACCACCTCGGTCGACTACCACCTCAAGGTCGCCCGGCCCGTCCCCACCAACGCGGCCTGACCGGGCGCCGGCCCGGCGCGGCGCGCGCCGGGCCGGCGCTCGGCGCCCGGATCAGTCCCGGCGCACCCGGGTGCAGCGGGTCACGTACGGCAGGGCGATCTCCTCCCGGCCCGCCAGGTCGGGGTGCGTGGCGAGGAGCCGGTCGACGTCGGCCAGCAGGCGCGCCCGCTCGTCCTCCGGCAGGGCGATGACGTAGCTGCGCGAGGCCACCATGGCGACGATCCCCTCCCGCGTGGTGACGTGCTCCCAGCGGATCTCCAGCCGCTCGGGCGCGCCGAACGGGGCGGGCAGCAGCGGCCGGGTGTCGATCTCCTGCCGCGCCGAACGGTGCATCAGCGCACCGAGTTCGGCCGCCCACGGCTCGGACTCGTCCCGGACGTTCCACACCAGGGACAGCGTCCCGCCCGGCGCCAGCACCCGGGCGATCTCCGGCACCGCGACCGCCGGGTCGAACCAGTGCCAGGCCTGCGCCACCACCACGGCGTCCACGCTGCCGTCCGCCAGCGGGATGTGCTCCGCCGAGCCGGCCCGCACCGCCGCCCTCGGCACGGCCGCGGCCAGCTGCTCGCGCATCGCCGCGTCCGGCTCGACCGCCACCACGTCGAGCCCCGCCTCGACCAGCAGCCGCGTCAACTTGCCCGTCCCGGCGCCCAGATCGAGCACCCGCCGGGCCTCGCGCGGCACCGCCGAGCCGACCAGCGCCTGCGGGTAGCCGGGCCTGCCCTGCTGGTAGGCGTCCGCGGCGGCGCCGAAGGACCGTGCCCGCAGCCGGCCGGACCACCGCCGGGTCGCCCCCTGCCGGGTCATCCCGCAGGCCCGCCCGATCTCCTCCCAGGTCGCGGACCTCCCCCGGCGCAGCTCCGCCACCACCTCCGTCCGGCGCTCCTCCAGGGCCGCCACCACCTCCGACAGCCGCCGCAACCCGTCCAGTCCGCCGTCCCCCACCACGTCGTCCGCGATGTGACGACCGAGATCATCCGTAGCCATGCCCGGCACCGTACGCACCGGGAGCCGGACACGTCAACATTCATTGCCCAGCCAGGCAACAGACGTTGCTCTGACACGCCGGCCGCCGCACCGCCCCCCGCGCGGGTGATCGCTGCGGCCGGAGTTGACGAGGCGGGCCCGCCTTAGCACGAACTCGACTTTCCAGGGCGGGACTTGGCCGAGAATCCCTTCACATGAGCGAATCCCGGGCGGGTTCCCGGTATCGACGGGGCGAGGCGAGAAGCCTGGTGCCGGGACGGCGCCGACGATTGTTGCCACTGGTGTGCGAGATGTCCGGCATGTCCGGCACGGCGGTACAAGTCAGCTCTACAGCAGTATTTCTGAGTTTCGATCAGGAATGTCCTGAACTTGGCTATGCTGCAGCACCACGTCACCGGCGCCGGACGCCGCCCCGTCCCCGTATCCCGCACCGTTCCGATCGTTGGAGGATGCCGAATGCTTCGAGCTGGATCATCACCCGCCAGACGGCCCGCCGCGCCGTTGCTCGGCTGGCTGCTCCCCACCGCCGTGATGGCGGCCGCCGTGGGGATCGCCGAGGCGGTGGTGACCGCCGGGGCCCGGGCCGCGGTGCTCTGGTGCGGGGCGACCGGAACCGTGCTGGTGGCGGTGGTGGCCGCCGAGTCGGCCCGTCGGGGGCGGGCACTGGCCGCGGCCCGGGAGCAGCACGCCCGTCAGGTCGGCGAGTTGCAGCAGCGGCTGGCCGGCCAGGAGGCCGAGGCGGTGCTGCTCGCGCGGGAGGGGCTGGCCCGGCTGGTGGCCGGCGCGCGGTACGGCACGGACAGCGACACCCTGCTCCGGCCGTACCGGAAGCCGGACTCCCCGATCGGCCCGAAGTTCCGCGGCGCGCTGGAGTCCGTGGCCCGCGGCGTCATCACCGCCGTCGACGACGAGGTGAGCCGGCGCGACTCCGCCGAGCGCGCCTTCGTCAACATCGCCCGCCGGGTGCAGGCGATCATCCACCGCCAGGCCAAGGACCTGCGCGAGATGGAGGACCGGCACGGCAACGACCCGGCGGTCTTCGACGACCTGCTGCGCCTGGACCACGGCAACGCCCTCACCGGCCGCCTCGCCGACAGCATCGCCGTGCTCTCCGGCGCCCGGCCCGGCCGCCAGTGGACCAGGCCCGTCGCCCTGTACAGCGTGCTGCGCGGCGGCATGTCGCGCATCCTGGAGTACCAGCGGGTCGACCTGCACCCGGTGGCCCAGGTGTCGGTGATCGGCCCGGCCGTCGAGCCCCTGATCCACGCCGTCGCCGAACTGCTCGACAACGCCACCCGGTACTCCCCGCCGCACACCCACGTGCACCTGAGCGCCGCCGAGGTGCAGAGCGGCATAGCGATCGAGATCGAGGACGGCGGCCTCGGCCTCACCGACGAGGCCAGGCTCCGCGCCGAACGCAGCCTGCGCGAGGCCCAGGTCTCCAAGGACCTCGACGACCTGACGGAGTCCCCGCGGCTCGGCTTCGCGGTGGTCGGCCGGCTCTGCCAGGCGTACGGCTTCCAGATCTCGCTCCGCCGCTCGGCCTACGGCGGCGTGCGGATCGTCCTGGTGGTGCCGCAGGAGCTGGTCACCACCGCGCCGCCGACCGGGCGCGCACACGGCATCGGCGCGTTCTCCGGCCCCCGGCCGCTGCCCGCCAACCCGCCCAGGCCGGCCGCCCCGGAACGGCCCTGGGGAGCGCGGACGACGGTGGCCGGCGCCCCCGGGTCGTCCTTCGGCACCGCCGACCCGTGGGCTCCGAGCGGCTCGTCCGGGCCCGGATCCGGACCGGGCGCGGGGTCCGGCCACGGGGACGACGAGGTCGTGGTGACCGAGCGCACCGCCAACGGGTTGCCGCAGCGCCGGCGCCGGCCGCCCACCACCCGGGCGGCCTTCCCCGGCCCGGCCCGCACCACCGGGCAGCCCGTCGGCCCGACCGCGGGGCCGGCCGCGGGCCCCGCCCACCCGGCGGCGCGCCCCGTCAAGGAGCCGGTGCAGCCCGGCCTCTGGCTGGAGGCGTTCACCGAGGGGATCAACGGCAACGGACCGTCCGCCGGTCCGGCCGGTCAGACCACCGAACAGACGGCAGCGAAAGGCGAGCAGTGATTCCGCACCGCAGCAACATGGACTGGATCCTCCGGGATCTGGCGCACAGCGTCCCGTGCGTCCGCCACATCGTCGTGCTGTCCGGCGACGGCCTCCGGATCGCCCAGCACGGCACCGACCCGGACACCGCCGACCGCCTCGCCGCCGCCTGCGCCGGACTGCAGAGCCTCGCCGGCGCGGTGGGGCAGGAGTTCCCGCACGGCGACGGCTCGATGCGGCTGGTGGTGATCGAGGTGGACGGCGGGTTCTTCTACCTGATGGCCGCCGCCTCCCGCGCCTACCTCGCCGTGCTCGCCGACGAGGGCGTCGACGCCGGGCTGGTCGGCCAGCAGATGCGCGACCTGGTGGCCCGGATCGGCGAGCACCTGGCCGCTCCCCCGCGCAACCCCGAGGCGGTCGCGTGAGGCGGCCGGACCGCGGCCCGCGCCCGGCGGGCCGCCGCCGCCCGCCCCCCGACCACCCCCGGACGGGCCCATGAACGACGACCCCGGGACGCGCACATGAACGAGCACAGTGAGGCGGGCACATGACGGCGGCCGACCAGGGCGACTGGGACGGCCCCGACCCCGAACGCCTGTACGTGATCACCCGCGGCCGAAGCGGCCCGTCCGGACCGGGCGTCTTCGACCTGGTCACCCTGATCGTCTCCCGCGCGGAGCCGACGCCCACCATGCAGCCGGAGCACGCGGCCATCCTGCGGCTGTGCCGCTCGCCGCTGTCGGTGGCGGAGGTCTCCGCCTACCTGGAGCTGCCCACCAGCGTGGTCACCGTGCTGCTGGCCGACCTGCTCGACGACGGGCGGATCGAGGCCCGCGCCGCCGTGCCCGCGGCCGAACTCCCCGACCGTGCCCTGTTGGAGGCGGTGATCCATGGACTTCAGAGGCTCTGACACGGTGGCCGGACCGGCGACGGCCGACCTGCTGCCGGACTCCGTCACGATGGCGGTCAAGGTGGTGATCGTGGGCGGCTTCGGCGTCGGCAAGACGACGCTGGTCGGCTCGGTCAGCGAGATCCGCCCGCTGACCACCGAGGAGACGATGACCCAGGCCGGGGTCGGCGTGGACGACCCGACCGGCGTCGAGCGCAAGAACTCCACCACCGTGGCGATGGACTTCGGCCGGATCAGCATCAGCGACAAGCTCGTCCTCTACGTCTTCGGCACCCCCGGGCAGGAGCGGTTCTGGTTCCTCTGGAACGGCCTGTTCGAGGGCGCCCTGGGCGCCGTGGTGCTGGTGGACACCCGCCGGCTCGAGGTCAGCTTCGAGGTGATCGGGCGCCTGGAGGACCGCGGCGTGCCCTTCGTGGTGGCCGTCAACGGCTTCCCGGAGGCCCCCTCGTACCCCCTCGACGAACTGCGGGGGGCGCTCGACCTGCCGCCCGAGGTGCCGATCATCGCCTGCGACGCGCGCAGCCGGGAGTCCGGCCGGGACACCCTGATGACCCTGATGCGCCACCTGTACGAACTCGCCGCCCCGCGCGCCCGGTGAGCCCGTGACCACCCTTCCCGACCCGAACCACCCCGGAGACCCCGTGACCACCCCGCTCCCCGACGACGCCGCCCCGACCCCGCCGCCCGGCTGCCCCGCCCACGCGCACGCCGTCGAACCGCTCGGCCCCGGCGGCGTGCGGCGCCTGTACGGGCCGGAGGCCGAGGCCGACCCGGCGGGGCTGTACGAGAAGCTGCGCGCCGAGCACGGCGAGGTCGCCCCCGTGCTGCTGCACGGCGACTTCCCGGCCTGGCTGATCCTGGGCCACGGCGCGAACATCACCGCGATGCGCTCGCCGTCCCTGTTCTCCCGGGACTCCCGCCTCTGGTCGTGCTTCCGCGACGGCGAGGTCCCGCCGACGTCCCCGCTGATGCCGGTGATCGCCTGGCAGCCGCTGTGCGTCTTCGCGGACGGCGAGGAACACCGGCGGCTGCGCGGTGCCGTCCTGGACGGCCTGAACCGCTTCGACCGGCGCGGGGTGCGCCGGCACGTCCGGCGGTTCACCACCGACCTGGTCCAGGTCGTCGGACCGACCGGCCGGGCCGAGCTGATCACCCAGTTCGCGGAGCACCTGCCGATGCTCGTGATGACCAAGCTGCTCGGCATGCCCGACGAGTACGGTCCGCAGCTGGTGGACGCGGCCCGGGACCTCATGAAGGGCACCGAGACGGCCATCGCCAGCAACGACTACGTGGTGGCGAGCCTGCAGCGGACGATCGAGACCAAGCGCGCGGAGCCCGGCGCCGACCTGACCAGCTACCTGCTGGAGCACCCGGCCGGGCTGACCGAGCAGGAGGTGATGGAGCACCTGCGGGTGGTGCTGCTCGCCGCCAACGAGACCACCGTCAACCTGATCGCCGACTCGCTGAAGATGGTGCTCACCGACCCGCGCTTCCGCGCCCACCTCTCCGGCGGCCAGATGACCCTCGGCGAGGCGCTCGACCAGGTGCTCTGGGACTCCCCTCCGATGTCCCTGGTGGCGGGGCGCTGGGCGACGGCCGACACCGAGCTCGGCGGGCAGCGGATCCGGGCCGGGGACATGCTGCTGCTCGGCCTGGCGGCCGGCAACGTCGACCCGGTGGTCCGGCCCGACCCGACCACCCCGCTCTACGGCAACCGCTCCCACCTGTCCTTCGGTGCCGGGCCGCACGAGTGCCCCGGTCAGGACATCGGGCGCAACGTCGCCGAGGTCGGGATCGACATCCTGCTCACCCTCCTGCCCGACCTGCGGCTGGCCGTCGACGAGGCGGAGCTGTCCTGGAGCTCGGCCTGGATCTCCCGCCACCTGACCGCGCTGCCGGTGGAGTTCACCCCGCGCGAGATCGAGCCGGACCCGGAGTCGGTGGCGGCCGCCGAGGAGGCGGCCCGGGCCGAGGCGCAGGCAGCCCGGGTGGAGGCGCAGGCGGCGAGGGCCGCGAAGGCGGCGGCCGGCGCCGCGGTCACCGCGCCGGAGTCTCCCGCGGCGGGGCCGTCCGGGCCGGGGGCGGCCCCCGCCGCGGCCGCTCCTCCTGCCGCGGTGTCGGTTCCCCGGCAGCGGCGCAACTGGTGGAGCGTGCTGACCGGGGTGTTCCGGCGCTGAGCCCCGGCTCGGCGGTGGTCCCGGCCCTCGGGTGGTCCCTGGCCGCACCCGCGTTCGTCGCGGGTGCGGCCAGGGAGCGGCACGACCTCGGACCGGGGCCGGCACAGCCTCAGGCCGGGTGGCCGTCGGTGCGGTGGCGGCGGAGGGTGAAGGTGTCGACCGGGGTGAGCTCGGCGTGCGGACCGTCGAAGGTGTAGTAGGTGACCCGCATCGTGGTGAGGCCGCCGCGCCGGTCCCCCGGGTCGACCTCGAAGGCCGCGAAGCCGTGGGTGTGCGTGCGGTCCTGGAAGGCGGCCCACGGCGCGTCCTCGGTGACCCAGATCGACTCGCGGTAGGGCGCGGGCGGGCGCGGCGCGTCCTCCAGGGCGACGACCACCCGGCCCCTGGGCTGCTCGAAGAGGTCGTCCTGGGTGGTGGCGGCGTTGCCGCCGGCCCCGATGATCATGTGCACGGTGCCGCGGTCGGTGTCGGCCGTGCGCAGGTCGGTGCCGGTGGGCACCGGGGTGCGGGTGTCGTTGGGGAGGGTGCCGCGGACGGGGTGCGAGCGCTCGTAGTAGTGCTCGTGCCCGCTGACCACCAGGTCGACTCCGTAGGCGTCGAACAGCGGCCCCCAGGCCTCGCGGATCCCGAGGTCGCTGCCGCTGCCGTGCCGGGAGCTGGAGATCATCGGGTGGTGCATGCAGACGACGATCCAGTCGATCGAGCGGTTGCTCCGGGCGGCGCGCAACTCCCGTTCCAGCCAGCGCTGCTGGGCTCCGCCCGAGTAGCCGCGCAGATAGGTGTCGCCGCTGTTCTGGATCGCCACGTCGTCGTTGGCGAGGCTGATGACGCGCACGGAGCCGGCGGTGAAGGCGTACCACATGCCCCGGGTCTCCTCGTCGGAGGAGGCCGAGGAGTCGGGCAGCGAGAAGTAGGTCTGGTAGCCGAGCGCGCCGATCGGGCCGTTGCCGCCCTCGTTCTCGTGGTTGCCCGCGCAGGGCATCCAGGGGCGCAGGCGGGTGGAGCGGCTGTTGTTGATGAACCAGTCGGCCCAGGTCGCGGTGCGGCTCTGGCCGTGCCGCCCGCTGTAGGAGGCGTAGCAGAGGTCGCCGTTGACCAGGTTGAACAGCGGACCGACCCGCTCCACGGCGGTGACGATGTCGGCGGAGTGCGCGGTGCCGACCTGGCTGCTGGTGAAGACCGGGTACGTGCCGAGCGGTGAGGGCACGCCGTCCGGGAAGACCACCTGGCGGCGGAGGTTCGGGGTGGCCTGGTCGCCGAAGCTGGTGAAGGTGAGGGGGACGCGGCCGCGCGGGGCGGTGGTGAAGGAGCCCGTCTCGGGGCTCGCGCCGTCGTGCCCGGCGGTGTAGAGGTAGGTGGTGCCCGGGCGCAGGCCGGTGAGCCGGGCGTGGTGGACGTACACCTCGTCCTTGGAGAGGGCGTCCCGGTAGGTGCGGGTCTCGGCCTCGACGACCCGGCCGAGTCCGCCGTCGGGCGAGCCGATCCGCACCTGGGGGCGTCGGACGGACTGCGGGGTGATCCAGGAGACGGTCATCTCGGCGGCCGGGTCGGTGCCGAACTGCAGGTGGAGGCCGCTCACGCTGGGCGCCCCGAGCCGGTGCGGGGTGGACTGGAGCAGCGGGCTCGCGGCCGGACCGTCCTGTGGGTCCGCGGCCGCGGCCGGCTGCGCGGCGGCGGCGCCCGTGACCAGCGCGGCGCCGGCCGCCGACGTGCCCTTGAGGAGGGACCTGCGTGCGATCGTCATGGAACTCCGCCTGCCGCGTGGGGGTGTCGGACCCGGAGCACTGTACCGACATGTGCATGTCGGGACGATCGATTTGACGGATCGTCACGCCGGCCCCGCAGGGCCGCGCACCACCGCGCACACCCGGCCCGGGGCCCGGTCCGCACCCCTGGCTGTGTCAACGGTGGTGACATAGGCTCCACGCCATGACCGAACGCGTAGTCCCCGAGCCCCAGCGACGGCGCCGCCGCCCCACCAAGCAGGGCGTGGTCCTCTCCCGGGAGCTCATCGTCGAGACGGCACTGCGGCTCGTCGGCCAGCACGGCGCCGAGGCGCTCACCGTCCGCCGGCTCGGGGCCGCCCTCGGCGCCGACCCGAGCGCCGTCTACCGCTACTTCCGCAGCACCGACGACCTGCTGCTGGCACTCGCCGACGAACTCATCGGCCGCGCCCAGCAGGGCTGGAAGGCCACCGGCGACTGGCGCGCCGACCTGCGCGCCATCGGTCTGCGCATCCACGCCGCCTACCAGGCCCACCCGCAGGCCGCCCTGCTCGCCGCCCACCGCACCACCGGCCGCGCCCACGAGATCGCCGCCGTCGAGGCCATCATCGGCACGCTGCGCCGGGCCGGCTTCCCCGACCCGGAGGCCGTGCGGATCTACCACGCCTTCGTCGACCAGAGCCTGGGCTTCGCGGCCCTCGACGCGGCCGCGCTGGCCCTGCCGCCCGCCGCCCAGAGCGCCGACCTGCGGGTCTGGCAGGCCTCCTACGCCCGGCTCGACGCCACCACCCACCCGCACATCGCCGCCACCGCCGATCTGCTGACCGCCGACATGCACCGCAGCGGCTACCCGTTCGCCCTCGAGCTCCTCCTCGACGCCGCCGCCCTCCGCCTCCCGGCCGCCCCCTGAACCGCGACTCCGGCCCGGGGGGCGGCGACGGCCGGGCGGTACCGCGCCGGGCGTGCGTCGGCCCCGGCGGACGCGAGGTCCGCCGGGGCCGGGCGCAGGGGGTCGGCCCGTCACGGGCCGGGTGGGGAGGCGACTCAGGGGCAGTGCTTCCAGGCCAGGTGGTAGATGGTGTTGATGTCGCCGTCGGTCGAGTCCATGGTCATGAAGCTGGTGGTGCGGGTCGGGTCCGAGCTGCCGGCGGCGACCCGCAGTTCGGTGTTGATGTTGAAGTTGCGCTGCTCGCCGCAGGGGGCGTAGACGAGGGCGGCGACGTCGACGGTGTCGGTGGCCTGCCAGCTGTCGTCCGTCGGACCCCGGAAGGAGTGGTTCTGGGAGGTGGTCTGGGCCTGCCCCTGGAAGTAGTAGTTGGCGCGCTGGGTGCCGGTGGCGCCCGGCTCCAGGTGGGCGAAGCCCCGGTAGTCGGCGGAGGCGATCGCGTAGGTGAAGCCCTGCGGCACGTGCACGCGCAGGTTGAGCTGACAGTTCTTCCGGAAGTCGGTGGGCTTGGACCCGACGCCGACCTGGGCCAGGTAGCTGCTGTAGGTCACGGTGAAGGCGGTGTTGTCGGGCGACACGGCGACGGCGGTCGTGCCGACCGGGCAGCCGGAGCCGTTGACGGTGGCGACGTCGATGACGATGCGGTCCGGAGGAGTGGGCAGCGAGTCGACCCCGAAGGCCGGTGAGGTGAGGAGTGTTGCGACGATTCCGGTGGTTGCCAGGGCACGGAGCAGCATGGGCTTCCCCTTCGGTCGTCCACGGGGCCGGGGCCGGCGCGGTGCCGGTCCGGGCGCGACCCCGGATTTGACATGCATATGTCAGCACACCTGCCCGCCCGTGTACAGGGGGTGACCCAGCGTAGCGGAAGGCGTCGGCGGCGTGGGACTGCGCTCCCCCCGGGTGACCTGCGGGCGTGGGTCCGGCGGTGCGTCCACGATCGCTCGCATAGTCGAAGCGTCAGTCCTATCGTCCGATCGTGAGATGAGCCGAGGATGTCGCTGCCCCACCGCCGGACCGCCACCGCGGCCCTCGCCCTGCTCCTCGCCCTCCCGGGGTGCGGCGCACCGGACACCGCCCCGCCACCCGCCCCGGCCACCGGCACCGCGGCGGCGCCCTCCCCCACTCCCGCCGGACCACGGCCGTTCACCCTGCTCGCCACCGGCGACGTCCTGCCGCACACCGAGATCATCCAGCAGGCCAAGGAGGACGCCGGCGGCAACGGCTACGACTTCACCGCCATGCTCGCGGGCGTCGAACCGCTCGTCCGCGCCGCCGACCTCGCGATCTGCCACATGGAGACGGTCTACGGCGCCGACGGCGGGCCGTTCACCGGCTACCCCGCCTTCAAGACCCCGCCGCAGATCGCCCGGGCGCTCCGGGACGCCGGCTACGCCGCCTGCGACACCGCGTCCAACCACACGCTCGACGACGGGCCGAACGGCATCCGGCGCACCCTCGACGCCATGGACGCCGTCGGCCTGGCCCACACCGGCTCCGCCCGGACGGCCGAGGAGGCCGGCCGGCCCGCACTGCTGCACGCCGGCGGCGCCACCGTCGCCCACCTCGCCTACACCTACGGCACCAACGGCATCCCGCTGCCCGCGGGCGAGCCCTGGGCGGTCAACCTGATCGACCGGGACCGCATCCTCGCCGACGCGCGCGCCGCCCGGGCCGCCGGCGCCGACCTGGTGGTGGTCAGCGTCCACTGGGGCACCGAGTGGCAGGACGCCCCGAACGAGCAACAGCTCACCCTCGCCAAGGAGCTGGCCACCGGGCAGGGCCCCGGACGGCCCGACGTCGACCTGATCCTCGGCACCCACGCCCACATCCCGCAGGCCTACGAGAAGATCGGCGACACCTGGACCGTCTACGGGATGGGCGACCAGCTCGCCGGACACATGTTCACCTACGACGGCGCCGAGGACCCGCGCGGCAACTGGAGCTCCATGGCCCGCTTCACCGTCAACCCGCCCGCCGGGCCGGGGCTGCGCTGGACGGTCGGCCGCGCCGAGTTCGTCCCGCAGATCACCGACCTCGGGCCGCCGTACCGGGTGCGCGACCTCCGCGAGGCCGTCCGCAGCCACCCCGAACGCGCCGACTGGGCCCGGGCCCTGGACCACATCCGCTCGGTGGTGCTCAGCCGCGGAGCGGGCGCGGCGGGGCTCACCATGGCTCCGTGAGCGACCCGCCCGGGCGGCGCCCGCTCCGCGGCCGGGTCGGCCAGGACGGTCCTACGGCTTGCGGCCGAGCCCCGCGTAGCAGGCGACCTCGTCGTCGGCGAGCGCCGGGCCGTCGCCGAGCTCCGGGTGCCAGCGGTTGACCAGCGCGACGCCGGGCTCGTCCAGCTCCAGACCGGTGAAGAAGCGTTCCACGGAGGCGCGCGGGCGCAGGTGGTTCTCTATCCCCGCGGCCGAGTAGCGGCGCGACCCCACCCCCACCCGCTCGGGCATCGTGTCGGCGGTGCCGGCGGTCAGCGCGAGGAAGCTGCCGGAGGGCAGCGCGTCCAGCAGCTTGCGGACGGGCGGGTGCGCGGCCTCGTCGGAGAGGAAGTGCACGATGTTGATCAGCGTCAGCGCGATCGGCTGGTCGAAGTCCAGGGTGGCGGCCACCGCCGGGTCGCCGAGGAACCTGCCGGGCTCGCGCAGGTCCCCCTCGACGTAGGCGGTACGGCCCTCGGGGCTGCTGGTGAGCAGCGCGCGCGAGTGGGCCAGCACGATCGGGTCGTTGTCGACGTAGACCACCCGGCAGGACGGGTCGACGGCCTGGACGACCTCGTGCAGGTTGGGCGCGATGGGGATGCCGGTGCCGACGTCCAGGAACTGGCGGACGCCGTGCACCTCGGCCAGCCGGCGGACCATCCGGTGCATCACGGCGCGGGCCGCGGCGGTGGCGGCACGCGAGCCCGGCCACTCGGAGAGGATGCCGTCGCCGACCGCGCGGTCCACCGGGAAGTTGGTCTTCCCGCCCAGCAGGTAGTCGTAGACCCGGGCCGGGTGGGCGCGGTCGGTGTGCAGGTCGACCTGCGGCGGCGCCTCCTCGAACCGGGTCCCGCTCAGCCAGTCGTCCGGTCCGTTGCTCTCCATGCCCTGCCCTCCCAGTACTTCGTCTGCTGCCCACTCAACCACAGAACATGATCGAACGTCAGCCGCTTTCGGACGGCACTTGACCGTCGAGTGACTGAACACCCGGTTCCCCCACGGCGGCAGCGAAGGACGGCACCCGCAGCGCGGTGACCAGACCGAGCGCCGGGCCGGCCGTGCAGAGGGTCACGTAGCCGGGGATCAGACCCAGGTGGTGGTGGTCGCGCAGCCACTCGGCGAGCAGCGGGAACGTCCCGCCGAACGCGGCGATCGTGGTCGCGTTGACCACGCCGAGGCCGAGCGCCCTGACCTCGGTGGGGAAGAGCAGCCCGGTGAAGACGTTGAGCGTGCCCAGCACGGTGGCCACCAGCATCCCCAGCAGCACCGCGACGGCCTGGAACGGCAGCCAGCCCTGACGCAGCGCGGTGAGCAGCAGCGGCACCAGCAGCACCGGCAGGGTGAAGCCCACACGGGCGACCGGCAGCAGGCCGATCCGGTCGGCGGCCGCGCCGGTGAGCAGCATGGTGGCCAGCACCACCGCGAGCACCACCGTCATGAAGGAGGTCGCCTCCTCCTTGTCGACCACCCCGTAGGCGGCCGCGTACTGCGGCAGGTAGACCAGGGCGAAGTAGTAACCGACCGTCCCGCCCAGGGTGTTGAGGAAGACGGTGAGCACCGCCCGGCGGTGGTCGCGGAGCACCCGCGCGAACGGCGGGGGCCCGGCCGGCCCCCGGGCCCGGCCCCGGTCGGCCTGTCCCCGCTCCCTGCGGGCCCGGTGGAACTCCGCGCTCTCCGGGGCCGCCCGGCGCACCCAGACCGCGGCCAGCCCGAGCAGCGCCGCGACCACGAACGCCCAGCGCCAACCGCCGTGGGTGACACCGTCCTTGCCGAGGGTGTGCAGCAGCAGCGCGAGCGCGCCGTAGGAGAGCAGCGAGCCCAGGATGATCCCGCCGTAGGACACCGAGCTGAAGGCGAAGCGGTGCCGGGGCGGGGCCGTCTCGGTCACGTACGCGGCGACGCTGGGCGCCTCCCCGCCGAAGGCCAGGCCCTGCACCACCCGGGCCGCGACGGCCAGGACGGCCGCCCAGGCGCCGATCGACCGCTGGTCCGGCACCACGGCGATGCCGAGACTGGCCGCGGCGATCACCGACATCCCGAGGGTGAGCGCGAAGCGCCGCCCCCGGGTGTCGCTGAGCCGCCCGATCAGGTACGAGCCGACCGGCCGGGCGACGAAGCCGACCGCGAAGCCCGCGTAGGCGCCGAGCAGCCCGCCGAGTCCGCCCTTGCCGTGGCCGAAGAGGTCCGCCGCGAAGTACGGGGCGAGGACGGCGTAGACGTTCCAGTCGAAGGACTCGACCACCGAGCCGACCGTCGCTGCGGCCAACTCCCTTCGCCGCCGCCCGGTTTCGGGGCCCTCGCCCGACGGGATGGTTCCGGTCCGATCTGTCATGGCCCCAGCATGGCAGCCGCGCCGCTCCCGTGGGGCCGGATCCGGCCCGCCCCGCGCCGGGCGGTTCGGGCGGGCCCGCGGAGCCGCCGGCGCTTCGGACACGACGTACCGATGTGACGCGCGTGACGGTGCGGTGATATCTGTGTGCGGTGCATTCGACGATCACCGGGATATCCCGGCGCGCCCTGCCCGCCCTCATCGCCGCCGCCCTGCTGGCCGGCTGCAGCGGCGGCGGCGCGACCACCGCGGCGCCCACCGCCACCACGGCCGGCGCCACCCCCGCCCAGAGCACCACCCCGGCGCCCGCCCCGACGCCCACGGTCAAGCCGACCGGCGCCGACGACCCGGCGCTCAAGCCGTTCTACGGCCAGCAGATCGCCTGGGCGCCGTGCCCGGACGACCCGGCGACCGAGAAGGTCGACGAGTCCGTCGAGCAGTGCGCCACCCTCAAGGTCCCGCTCGACTACGGCCACCCGGCCGCCGACACCCTCGACGTCGCCGTCGTCCGCAACCCCGCCGCCAAGCCCGACCAGCGGGTCGGCTCCCTGCTGGTCAACCCCGGCGGCCCGGGCGGCTCCGGAGTGCGGATGGTCAAGGGCGACCCCAAGGGCTTCGACGGCCCCCTGCACGACCGGTTCGACGTCATCGGCTTCGACCCGCGCGGCGTCGGCGGCACCGACCCGCTCAAGTGCCTCGACGACCAGGCCAGGGACGGCTGGGTCACCACCGACGAGCCGGGCGCCGACCACGGCAAGCAGCTCGCCGACGCCTGCCAGGCCAAGTACGCGAAGGTCCTGCCCTTCGTCAGCACCCGCGACACCGCCCGCGACATGGACGTGCTGCGCGCCGCCGTCGGCGACCGGAAGCTCAACTACCTCGGCATGTCCTACGGCACCTACCTCGGCTCGCTCTACGCCGAGGAGTTCCCCGACCGGGTCGGCCGGCTCGTCCTGGACGGCGCCACCTCCCCGTCCGCCACCCTGGTGCAGCACAACATCGAGCAGCAGGCCGGCTTCGAACGCGCCCTCAAGGCCTTCGCCGCCGACTGCGCCGGCAAGGACCCGTGCCCGCTCGGCAAGAACGCCGACAAGGCGCCCCAGAAGCTCGCCGACTTCCTCGACGGCCTCAAGGACAAGCCGCTCACCACCGCCAAGGGCCGCACCGTCACCGCCACCGCGGCCTGGACCGGCGTGATCAGCCGGCTCTACGGCGGCGAGCAGGCCTGGGCCGACCTGCGCAACGTCCTGGGCTGGGCCATGGTGCGCGGCAAGGGCGACTACCTGCTCGACCTCGCCGACGGCTACAACGGCCGCGACAAGGACGGCCACTTCGGCGCCTCCGCGGACGCCTACACCGCCATCCACTGTGCCGACGGCGCCACCGACGCGCCCACCGGTGAGCAGCTCCAGGCCGCGCTCACCGACCTCGCCGCCAAGGCCCCGCTGGTCAGCAAACACGACCCGACGGCCGCGCTGTTCGACCCGGACTGCCGGATCTGGCCGTTCCGCGCGACCGAGAAGCCGCACGTCATCAAGTCCACCGCCGCCGCGCCCATCGTCGTGGTCGGCACCACCGGCGACCCGGCCACCCCGTACGCCTGGGCCGAGAAGCTGACCTCCGAGCTCGGCAACGCCGTCCTGCTCACCCGCGACGGCGAGGGGCACACCGCCTACGGCGCCAGCTCCTGCATCCGCGGCGCCGTCGACACCTTCCTGGTGGACGGCACCGTCCCGGCCGCCGGGACGCACTGCGCGACGGACTGACCGCACGGCTCCCCGGCCCCGCCGCCCGCCCCGGAAACCCCGGGCCCGGGCCGCGGGGCCTGCCGCCACCGTGCCGGGCCCCCACCGGCTCCCCGACGACTCAGCGCCCGCGGTACCCCACCGCCGGTTCGAGCAGCGACAGCGTCCGCTGCCGCGCGTCGCCCCGGGTCAGCACACCGAGCTGCCCGGGTGGTGGACGAAGCGGTAGGTCTCGCGGTCGAGTTCGGTGACTTCCACGCCGATCGCGGCGGGGACGGTGACGCGGGCCCGGACGGCGGCGAGCACCCGGGCCGTCAGTTCGGCGCGCTGTGCGGTGCTGCGGCCGGCCAGGATCTTGATCTCCACCAGCACGACCGCGTGCCCGCCCGTCCCGTCGCCGACGGAGGTGTGCCCGGCCGGGCGGAAGAGGGTCTTGCAGTCGGCGACGGTGGTGTCGATCACCTCGGTGATCAGCCGGTGGACCTCCTGCGCGAAGGCCTCGCGGTCGAGGTCGAGACCGGCCGAGTGGTCGACCAGGATCTGTGGCACGGGTGCTCCCGGGGGGGCGGAGCCCACGACGGGCTCGGGCGGAGGGTACGGCGGCGCCCGGACCGGTCGGGACCGGTCCGGGGCGCCGCGGTGACGCTACCGCGCGCCGCCGCCGGGCCGAACGGCGGGGCTCACGGTGCGGTGTGACACGGCATCGACGGCCGTCCGGAGGACGTCCGTACCGGCCCCCGGCCCTGCGGACCAGGGGCTCGCCCGACGTCAGCCGACCGAGGTGCCACCGGTCCCCGCCTCGGCCTGCGGCCCTGCCGCGGCCCCTCGGGCGCCGAGCGCCAGGCGCAGGCCGCCGGCGATCAGCAGCAGACCGCCGTAGGCGCCGATCTCGATCTGCAGCAGCGGCGAGGGGTGGTAGGCGAGGACGTTGGAGAACCAGGGCAGCGTGGCCAGGAACGCGCCGGCGACGGCCGCGGGCGCCGACCGGAGCCGGGCCAGCGAGACCAGGATCACCACGGCCATCACGATGACGGGCCACGGCGTGCGGTCGGAGGGGACGATCCCCGGCACCCCCAGGCTCCAGGCCACCGGTGGCAGCACGATCCCGGCCGCCGTGGCCAGCATGGCCCACTGACTGCGGCGCGAGGTCGGCGGCAGGTCGGGCGGGGCGCTCAGCAGCAGGAGGGAGACCAGCGCCAGGAACGGGATCCGCGCCGGTGCGAACGACGGGCCCAGGGCGATCGCCGTCACCAGGAGGGACAGCGTGCTGCCGACGAGCGCCAACGGCCTCGCCCAGGTCCAGCGTCCGGCGACGGCGCAGAGCAGGCCGAGTGCGGGCAGCGCGTTGAGGACGAGGCCGTAGGGCCACAGCGCGCGCGACTCGGGGGTGAAGATGGTCGGGACGAGGCCGAGCACGGCCGAGGCCGCGGCGCCGACCAGCGCGTACGGTGCGGCGACGGCCAGCGCCCTGCCCGCGGCGGTGGTGGACGAGATCCCCAGCCGGATGCGGACCGCGTGCCCGAACAGGTCGAGGTTCTCCCTCGCCCGCGCGACCCGGCCGACGGCCTCGGCCCGGGCCTCCCCGTGCAGGGCCGCGATCTCCTCGCCGTGCTGCTGCCAGTACCCGGCGGGGTAGACGCGCAGCAGGCCGCGGGGGGCCGGCGGCGCCGGCTCGGAGGGTCCGGTCACCGCCGGGCCCGGTCGTCCCGGCTCTCCGGGCCCGACCGGGGGCACGGCGGGGTGGTGTGGGTTCACGCGAAGGAGTCCTTCCAGGTCGGCGTGACGGGGTTGGCCAGGCGGCGTTCGACTTCCGCGGCGGCGGCGCGCAGTCGCTCGGCCTCTTCGACGAGCACCGCCCGCCCCTGCCCGGTCAGGCGGTAGCTGCGGCGGAGCCTGCCCGCGACGGTCTCCTCGCCGTGCACCTCGATGAGGCCTTCCAGGACCAGGCGTTCCAGGGCGCTGTAGAGCGTGCCGGTGCGCAGGCGCACCCGCCCCCGGGAGACCGCGAGGACTTCCTGGACGATGGCGTACCCGTGCCGCGGCCGGTCGGCCAGCACCGTCAGCATGAGCAGGGTCGGTTCCTGCAGTGCTCGCTGCGTCATGACCCGAAGGATAGGTAGATCATCGGCCTATCCACAACCCCGCTGGTCGAACGGGGTCTCCCCGGGCGTCAGGTGACGGCGGCTCACCCGGACGTCCACCGAGGGGGCACGGCCGGCCGGCGCGGGCCCCCGACCGCTGTCGCCGGGGGCCCGCGCCGCGTGATCCCCGCGTCTACGTCCGGACGACGATCCCGTCGATTCCCCGCCCCGGCGGCGTCTCCACGTTGCCGGCCACGTCCGTGGCGGTGGACGTCACCCGGTAGACGCCGAGGCCGGACGGCGGCCGCACCCGCCAGGTGCAGTGCCGGTGCGTGCCGTCCGAGCAGCTGAGCTCGGCGCGTTGCACCAGGGTCGGGCCGGGCACCTTCGAGGTGAACACGACGTCCACGTGGTCGACGCCGGAGGCGTTGTCACCGGCGGTACCGGTGACGTACTGGTCGTCGTGCGGCCCGCCCGCCGGGACGGCCACGAAGATCGCCTCGGACGCGGTGGTGAAGGCCGACGTCGGCGCGGTCCGGTCGAGCCGGACGGTGTACGTCTTCTCGGTCTCCTCGTTCCCCGCCCGGTCGGTGGCGTGGAAGGTGACGACGGTCTCGCCCTCCTGGGTGATCGTCAGGGCGGCCGTGCCGCCGAGCACGGTGGTCTCCGGGGTGGTCTGGGCGCCACTCGTCCGGTAGCTGACGCCCGCGACGCCCGAGCCACCCGGTTCGTCCACCGCGGTCAGGGTGACGTGCCCGTCGGCGGTGATCCAGCCGGCCGGATTGGTGGTCGAGCCGAGCGCGGCCGTGGTGACCGGCGGCGTCCGGTCGATCCGCACCGTGAGGGCCCTGGCGTCCTCGGTGTTCTGCGCGCGGTCGACGGAGCGGTAGGACAGCGTGTGGACGCCCGCGGTGGTGACCGGCACCGGGCCGGTGTAGCCCGTCCAGCCGCCGCCGTCCAGGTCGTACTCGGTCCGGGCGACCCCGCTGAGGTCGTCGGTGGCGCCCAGGGTGACGGTGACGTCCCCGTTGTTCCAGCCGGCGCCGTTCGGGGGCGGGTCGGCGGTGGCGGTGGTGACCGGCGCAGCGGTGTCGACCGGCTGGATCTGCTGGAAGACCTGCGCGTCGGGCTCGTGGATCTTCTGCGGCGCCGGGAGGCCGGGCACGGTGGCGCCGCCGATCGCCCCGCCCTTGAGGCGGATGTGCGCCCAGTCGTCGTACCCGTCGAGCTTGACGCTCTGCACGCCGTCCTTGTTGACGTCGGAGGAGACCGTCCCCGGGTCCTTCGAACCGTTGCAGTTCCAGTCCATGTAGCCGGCCGTGTCGACCCGCGCGGCGATGAACGCACCACCGCAGTTGCGCTTGACGTCGTAGCGCACGCCGCTGCCGGTGGCCGGCGGGGACGCCTCGTCCAGGTGGGTCTCGTCGAGGGTGGTGGCGGTCCGGGAGTAGTCGACGAACCGGTCGGCCCCGTGCGGCAGGCCGTCGCCGGAGTACAGGTAGTTCATCACGCTGAAGTAGTGCGGCTTGAAGTTGAGTTCCTCGAAGCCGCCGTGCTGCAGCCCCAGGTTGTGCCCGAGTTCGTGCATCAGGTCGGTGGCCTGCTCGTTCTTGTCGCCGACCTGGCCGGTCTGGTTGCCGAGGGCGAGGACGATGTCGCTGCCGCCGTCCGGGGAGATGCCGGTCCAGGAGGTGCCGGGGACGAGCAGGTGCGCGGCCACCGCGTAGTGGAACACCGGTGCGCGGCCGGAGCTGACGAATCCTCCCTTGCCCTTCTTGATGGCGTCGAAGGCGTTCCACTGGTACCGGCTGTCGTTGTTGCAGCTGCCGTCGCCGTCGCAGGTGCCGAGGTTGGTGGTCTCGGCCAGCTGCCGGGCGCGGCTGTACCCGCCCCAGGTCTGTCCGGTGGCGAAGTTCATGATGCTGTCGGGCCCCGCGTCGATGTGCAGGTTGACGCCGGAGCCGGGCGCACCCCGGCGCTGGACCGGCGCGTTGGCGAAGGCGTCGACGAGCAGCTTGGCCGCCGCCGCGTCGAACCGGTGGCTGTGGGCGTTGCCGGGGCTGGTGTCCTCCATCCAGTCGACCTGGATGAAGATGTCCGGCTTGTTGACGTCGGCGCCCATGGCGGGCAGGTCGATGAACTGCATTCCGCTGCCGTCGCCCGGGTCGAGGGAGACGCCGTGCTGCTTCCACTCGTCGGCGATGCCGTCGCACATCTTGGAGTTGCAGTCGAACGCGTACGTCGCGGTGGCGTCGTTGCCGTCGCCCCCGGTGCGGTTGATCTTGTAGCCGCTCGGCACCGTCTCGCTGTAGCTGTTGGAGCCGTAGAACGGGTTGTCCCAGTGGATCCGCAGGTCGGGCCCGCTCTCGCCGTCGATCGCGAAGAAGGCCGACCCCTCGGTGCCGGTCATGAAGCCGCAGGACTCCGACTCCCAGCTGGCGGACGCCCCGGCCTCGATCCGGGCGGGCGGCTCGTGGGTCCAGCACCCGTGGTCGAGGTTGTCGCTGGTCAGCACGAGCGCCCGGTCACTGGTGTTGTTGAGGACCACCGTCGTGCTGCGGGCCGCCCGGACGGAGGCCTGGGCCGGCGGCGGCGCCGTACCGAACCCGGTTCCGGCTCCCAGCAGTGCCAGGCCGAGCACCGCCACGGCCCGCCCGGCCCGGCCGCGCCACCGCCCGCCGCGTCGTTCGTGTCTCATCCGCCCTCACTCTCCGTATCGGATCCGCCCCACGCTCACACGGTGGGGCGGCCCCCGGCCCCGGGCACCCAGGCGGAGCCCGAACGGGGAGGGAAGACGATCGAACGGCCGGACCGGCTGGCCTCCCCGAGTGAACGGGCCCCTGGACATCCGAAGGTCGAGGCCGTGAGGTCACGGCAGCGGGCCCGGTCGTACCGGGGTGGGAGTCGTACCGGGCTGGGACCCGGGAGGCGGAGCTCCCGCTGCCGGCTCGGTGTCCGCCCGCCCTACGTCCCGGCCTGCCGGTAGAGCGTCACCAGGAGGCCGTGCACCGGCTCGCCCTCCGGATCCTCCTCGGCCTCGTCGACCAGCGCGGCCAGCGCCTTGGCCAGCTTCGCCGCCTTGGCCGGGCTGAGCCTGATGTGGCGCAGCGTCAGGAGGTGGCCGGTGGGCGAGCGGTCCAGCTCCTGGGCGACGGCGCCGAACAGCGCGGCCGTGCCCTCCGCCTGCGGTTCGGCGACGAGGAGCCGTTCGGCGCTCCGCCGGTAGTACTTCTCGGTGCCGCCGCGCACTGTCCGCGTTCCCGCGTCCTGGACCAGTCCCGCCTCGCCCAGCACCCCGAGGTGGTGGGAGACGCTGCCCTTGTTCACCCCCAGCTGTGCGGCGAGCCGACTGATCGTCGACGGCCGGGCGCTGAGGGCGAAGAGCAGGCGCTGGCGCAGGGGGTGGGCGAGTGCGGTGTGCTGCCGGGACGTGCTGATCCGCTGGACGTCCTCGTCCGGTTGGTTGCTCACCCGATCAAGCGTTAAGGACGTTTGACGCTTTGGCAAGCCGCTGGTCTACTCCCTCCCATGACCTCCACCTCCACCACCTCGCTGCCCGAGCTGGACACCGCCGCCGTCGTCGAGTCGATCGCCGACCTGGTCGGCGCGAACTACGTCTTCCCCGACGTCGCCCGACAGTTGGCGGCCCTGCTGCGGCGCCGGGGCGCCGAGGGCTCCTACCGGGCCGGGACCGCAGAGGAGTTGGCCGAAGCCGTCACCGCGGACCTGCGGTCCGTCAACGGCGACCTGCACCTGGCCCTCAAGCACCACGCCGCCCCGGTGCCGCCCGAGCGGGGCGCGGCCGCACTCGCCGAGATGCGCCGGGAGTTCGACGCCTCCCTGTGCGGTGTCCCGCGGGTGGAACTCCTCGACGGCGGCGTCGCGGTCCTGGAGATCGGGCCCAAGATGTTCCCGCTGGACTGGGCGGCACAGCCGCTGGCCGCGGCGCTCTCCCTGGTGGCCCCCGCCCGCGCTCTGATCCTGGACCTGCGCCGCAACACCGGCGGCGATCCGGACACCGTCGCCTTCGTCTGCGGCTACCTCCTCGACGGCCGCACCCACCTCAACACCATGCTCTCGCGACAGGGCGAGCTGGCCGAGCAGTCCTGGACTCCCCCGTTCGTCCCGGGGGCCCGCTTCGGCGGCAGCAAGCCGCTCTCCGTCCTGACGAGCGGGAACACCTTCTCCGCGGCCGAGGAGCTCGCCTACGACCTGCAGCAGCTCGGACGCGCCGAGGTCGTCGGGGAGGCCACCCGGGGCGGCGCGCACCCGCGGGAGGGCTGGACGGTGCACCAGCACCTGGAGCTCAGCGTGCCCGTCGCCCGCGCGGTCAACCCGGTCTCGGGAACCAACTGGGAGGGCACCGGCGTCCGCCCCGACGTCCCGTGCGACGCCGGGGCGGCGCTCGACCGCGCGCTGGCCCGGACGGTGGCGCGCCTGGCCTGACCCCGTACGCCTCTCACGTACGGACCCGTCTCCTGGCCGACCCGCACCGGAATCGGCGGGCTGCCGGAACTGCTGTTACCTCCGGTCGATTCATCGCTGAGGTGGGTGCTCGGTCGACGAACTGCCGATCACCAACGGGCGGAAAACCCCGCATGGTTCACCTGCACGCGATCAGGAACAGGATTTCCGGCATCACCCGCATTTCCATTGACGTGCCGTCAGTCAGCTGATCACATTCGGGTGACGGGTCCGGCGCTGCACACACCGGGACGCCGCCGCCGGCCGACCTGCCTGCAGCCGGGCCCGCACCGCTTGCCGTCCGGCCGGCGGGCAGATCGAACGCGGAGAGGTCAGTGTTGAGGACAGAGAATCTCGGGAGGCGCGCCACGTCGGTTTCCGTTGCCGCGTCGATGGCGATGGGGGCCGTTGTGGCCTTGTCGAGCCCGGCCGGTGCTGCCACGGACTGGATCGATGTGGCCGGAAATCTGCAGAACTCGGTGTGCAGTAAGCCGAACGTGACGAACGAGCGCCTCGCCGACATGGGAGGAAATCCGCCCTTCTCCGACGAAGGCATTTTCCCTTGCGGGGGCGGGTTCAACGAACTCATGGTCATGCTCAGGATCAACGGCGTGCTGCACGTCTTCGGCGTGGGGACGGACCGCGCCGTGTGGGTGCGGTACGACACGAAGTGGCAGTCGCTCGGCGGCATCGTCGGTACCGGATCAGTCGTGCCCAGATACAGCAACAGCAACGGCTCCGTGACTTTGAAGATCACGGGCACGGACGGGAAGTACTGGTACAAGACCCGCAACAGCGGCGGCGGCTGGACCGACTGGAACCGGTAGGACTCGGCGGAAGGCGATTCTGATCACTCGAACGCGAGCACCGCGAGGCCCCGGCGCGGACGGGCGCCGGGGCCGTGGGCCGATGGGGCCGGGGACGAGCGGTGGGGGTGGGTCGTGCGGACGGAAACGCCTGGTCAGCAGCCGAAGTTGATCGATCTGAAGGTCGCGTAGTGGTCGCCGGTGTAGTAGTCCTCGTGGTAGCGCTTGCCGGTGACGATCCGGCGGGCGCCGCGGGTCGGCGAGCCGGGCGTGACCACGGTGTACTCGTGGTAGTAGCCGTACGACTGGTTCGGCAGCACGCGCTCCTTGTTCTGGAACACCACGCCGTCCTGGCTGTACGGGAACGGCCCGTTGGACGCGATCAGGTTGAGCGTGGTCCGGGCCTGCGAGGGCAGCGCGGTCAGGCAGACCGAGCCGCTCACCGCGGCGTGCGCCTCGGTGGCGACCGCGACGGGGGCCAGGGTGGTCAGGGTGACGGCGGCGACGGCGACAGCGCGAGTCGTCCACGCGCGTAGAGTGCGGGTCATGACAACCAGCATGGCGACCCCCGGAGCCGGCCGGAAGCCCTGATCCAACTCTTCACCTCGGGTCAACTCGGCGTACTGGCACAGGCCTTGACCTGGTCAGCGACCGTCGGGGGAGGCTTTCGGGGCGGCCGGGGCGGCTCGGCGTTCCCGGGGGCGGACGGCGCCGAGCAGCAGCCCGGTCAGTTCGTCGACCACCTGGTCGAGGGTGGCCTCGAACTGGCCGGCCGTCCAGTCGTGCAGCAGGCCGTTGACGGCGCCGATGAAGGCCGTCGCGGCGATCCGGTGGTCCCGGGGGGCGATCTCGCCCCGGGCGGCGGCCGCCGCGGCCTCGGCGAGGATCAGCTCCACCCAGCGGGCGCGCCGGAGGAGCCGCTGGCGTTCCAGCGCCGCGCTCACGCCGACGATCTCCACGAAGGTGATCCGCAGTCGGCGCGGGTCGCGGGTGACGGCGGTGACGTAGGCCCGCAGGACGACCGTGACGCGCTGCTCGAAGCCGTCCGCCGCCGCGTCGGCGAGGGCCCGGACGACCTCCTGCTCGGTCAGGTCGTTGACCCGCAGGTGCAGTCGGGCGAGGACGTCCTCCAGGTTGCGGAACTCCTCGTAGAACTGCCGCGTGGAGAGCCCGGCGGCCTCGCAGAGCGCCGTCACCGAGGAGGCGCGGTAGCCGGGGCCTGCGCCGAACAGTTCCAGCCCGGCCGCGAGGAAGCGCTCGCGGCGCTCCGCCCGCCGCTCCTGCGCGGACCTGCCGCCGTACGTGCCCGTGGCCGTGCCCATCCGCGCCCGCCCCTCTCCGCTCCGAACACCGTCCCGGGACGATTGTCGGTGACCGGGGTCTTGCCAGGCGGCCGCACCCCTCCCTACCGTCGGGTAGCGCAATCTGACAAACCGTCTTTTCAGACTTCGTGCCACCGCGAAGGAGCGACGATGCCCCGGTCAGGTTCCCGACGCCGTCCAGGCGTCCGATCCCTCTGCACCCTGGCGGCCGCCCTCGGCCTGCTGCTGCCGGCCGCCGCCACCGGCCACGCCACCACGCCCGCGGCACTCCGGGAGGTGATGTTCGTCGGCAACAACTGGGAGGGCACGGCCGACGCCATCGAGCCCTCCGGCGCCCTCACCAGGATCGGGCGGATCGACGTCATCCCCGACAAGGACCAGCGCCTCGCCGAGATCTACCTCGACCCGGTCAGGCTCGGCTACTTCCTCGGCATCCGACTCGGCCCGGGCGAGGGCCACGACCAGTTCGTCGACGACATGTACACCACCCCGGACGGCTCCGCCCTGGTCGTCTCGCGCCCCAGCTTCGCCGACGTGGTGTCCCTGGACCTCGCCACCGGGCGGATCAACTGGCGCTTCCCCGTGGCCGGTTACCGCGCCGACCACATGGCGCTCTCCCCCGACGGCACCCGGGTCGCCGTGTCCGCCTCCACCGCGAACACCGTGCACGTCCTGGACGTCAGGACCGGCGCCCAGCTCGGCTCCTTCCGCACCGGCGACAAGCCGCACGAGAACATCTTCACCGACGGCGGCCGACAGCTCTGGAACATGTCCATCGGCAACGTCGAGACCGCCCTCGACGCACCGTGGTTGGACTGGACGAAGGGCGACCGGCACATCACCGTCGTCGACACGGCCACGTTCGCCCCGATCAGGGTCATCGACATGCGCAAACGGCTGGACGACGCCGGCCTCGGCGGGCTCTCCAACGCCGTCCGCCCCGCCGTCTTCTCGCCCGACGGCTCCCGGCTCTACTTCCAGGTGTCCTTCTTCAACGGCTTCCTGGAGTACGACGTCGCCGCGGACCGGATCACCCGGGTGAAGACGCTGCCGGGCAGCCCGGGCACCGACGGGGACCGCACCACCTGGCCCAACGACTCCCGCCACCACGGCCTGTCGATCAGCCCGTCGGGCGACAAGCTCTGCGTCGCGGGCACCGTCGACGACTACGCCACCGTCGTCGACCGCGCCACGCTCCAGGAGGGCCCGCTCGTCCCGGCCTCCAAGCCCTACTGGGCGACGGTCAGCGGGGACGGCCGGTCCTGCCTGATCTCGGAGAGCGGCGCCGACCAGGTCACCGCGATCGACTTCGCGACCGGGCGCAAGACCGCCTCGGTCTCCGTCGGCCGCCACCCCCAGCGGGTCCGGCCCGGCCGCGTTCCCGGCGGCTGGACCGGACCGGCCACGGGCTGAGGCCCGGCGCCTCGCCGGGGCCGGGCCTCAGCCCAGCCCCGGGGCCGCCGGACAGCCGCCGATCAGCCGCGGATCAGCCGCGCGACAGCACCAGGGACTGCACCGCCGGGAGCCGGCGCCAGTCGCTGGAGACGATGCTGGCGTGCGCCCCCGCCAGCTGCTGGGTGCGCGCCCGGGCCTGGTCGGCCGTCGGGTCGGTGGCGCTGATGGCGGGCGCCACGTTGTGGGCGTCCGTCATCACCAGCAGGTAGTGCGAGCGGTCGTACCATCCGGTGTCGATGCCGTTGACGTAGGTCGCCGCGTCGCCGTCGAAGACCACGAACCAGGGCCGGATGCCGGCGTCCGCGCCGGTGTACGCGCTGCGCGGGTCGCCGGCGGCGGCGCCGTGCACGGCCGGGAACAGCTGGGCGTCCTTGATCCGGCCGGCGGCCGCGAGGTCGCGCAGGTGGCGGCCGTACTCGACGTCGGTGTGCAGGGTGTCGAAGGGGTTGCCCTCCTCGACGGTGCCCGGGATCGCGTAGAGCAGGACCCGGCCGGCGAGCGCCGAACGGCTGGGCCAGTTGCCGGCCCGCACCGCCTCGTCGACGCTGGCGTACGCGCCGCCGCCGGGCTTGGCCAGCAGGTCGGCCGGGCGCAGCACCGCCGGGCCGAGGTGGGCGGCGATCAGCGCGTCCAACTCCTTGGGGCCCATCCCGTGGTTGGCGGAGAAGCCCGCCTTCAGCTCCAGCTTGACGACCAGCGGGCCGGCGGCCGGGTGGGCCGCGAGCCAGACCCGGACGTCGTCGAGGCAGTTCTCCAGGTTCTTGTTGGCGCCCCCGCCGTACAGCTGCGCCGGCGTGGTGGCGGCGGTGCAGTTGTTGGAGTTGCCGAGCGGGTTGGAGTGGCTGACCTTCCACTCCTTGGTGACGATGTCGGTCCAGACGTCCAGCTCGATCATGCCGGTGCCGGTGTCCAGCCCCTGGGCGAGGTAGGGGTAGGCGGCCGGGTCGTAGGTGTTGTGCAGGCCCACGGTGGTGGCCGAGCCGAACGGCAGGTCGCCGGCGGCGTCCTCGGCCGCGTCGGCCGACGCCGTCGAGATCAGGGCCGCCGAGGCCGCGAGCAGGCCGGCGGCCAGGAAACCGGCCGTGGTACGGCGTGCGGTCATGGGTGTTGTCCCCCCGGGTCGAGATGTGCCTTCCGGCGGCCCCTCCCGGACCGCCCCGCGAAGCATCGCCCACCCGGGCGTGCGCAGGGTGAAGAAGACACGACAATGTCGTGACGAGAATAGCGGGCGGGTCCCGACCGGCTGCGAGCGGCCTCCGGTCACCGGCCCGGGCGGTCGGGGCCCGCCCCGCGCCACGCCCTGCGGCGGGGAACCACGGCGCTGTCAGGGGCCCGGGTTAGGGTGCCCGCACGCGGTGCGGCCCCCTCCGCACCGGAGCGTCGAGCACTGGAGGAACTCCCGTGTCCCTGGTCCGTGTCCACAACTTCTCGATCTCCCTCGACGGCTACGGGACGGGCGAGGGGCAGACCCTCGACTCCCCGTTCGGCCACGCCGGCACCCGGCTGCACCAGTGGTTCTTCGGGACCCGGACGTTCCGCCGGATGCAGGGCCTGGAGGGCGGCGAGACCGGCGTCGACGACGCGATGGCCCGCACCTGGGCCGACGGCATCGGCGCGGAGATCATGGGGCGCAACAAGTTCGGCCCGCAGCGCGGCCCGTGGCAGGACGAGGACTGGAAGGGCTGGTGGGGCGCCAACCCCCCGTTCCACACCCCGGTGTTCGTGCTGACCCACCACCCCCGCCCGACCGTGGAGATGGAGGGCGGGACGACCTTCCACTTCCTCGACGCCACCCCGGAGGAGGCGCTGCGCCGCGCCCGGGAGGCGGCGGGCGGCCAGGACGTCCGGATCGGCGGCGGACCCGGTACGGTGCGCGCCTTCCTGGAGGCCGGCCTGATCGACCACCTGCACGTCGTCGTGGTGCCGATCGTGCTGGGCCGCGGGGAGTCGCTCTGGGCCGGGCTGGAGGGCGTCGAGGAGCGCTTCCGCACCGAGGCGGTGAGCAGCCCCAGCGGCGTGACCCACGTCACCTTCACCCGCAGGTAGGCCGGTGGGCCGGCCCGCCCGGGCGTGCGGGCGGGCCCGGCGTACGGGCGAGAACGGCCGGTGGCCTCCCCGCGGGTGCGGGAAGGCCACCGGCCGTCGGCCGTGCCGTCCGGGTCAGACCCGGTCGGCCGCGATCAGGACGTACTGGAACGAGCCGTCCTTGTAGGAGTTGATGAACGCCTCCTCGATGCCGGTGACCAGCGAGGAGGTCGCGCGCAGCTCCCAGTAGGGCAGGGTCGCCGGGGTGAGGTCGATGACGGCCTGCGGGACGAGCCGGTTGTCGGCCATCGCCCGCAGGTACTCCCGGCGGGAGTGGATGTTGCACTCGAAGTGGGCGTTGATCTGCGACACCCACTTGGAGGGCTGCCCGTACGCCGGGTTCCAGCAGCCGGTGATGGTCACGTAGCGGCCGCCCACCGAGAGGACCCGGGAGTGCTCGGCGAACAGGTCGTGCAGGTCCACGTACATGCTGGACTCGTTGTTCCAGGAGCCCGCGATCTGGCCGGTCTCGAAGGGCATGTCGAGCATGTTGCAGACCTGGGAGCGGACGAAGTCCCCGATGCCCAGCTCGTCGGCGCGGTTGTTGCCGAACTCGGCTTGCTTCGCGGAGAGGGTGACGCCCCGGACCCGGCAGCCGAAGCGCTGGTGGGCCATCACCATGGAGCCGCCGCGGCCGCAGCCGGCGTCGACCAGGGTGTCGCCGGGCCGGATCGGGCCCAGGTGGTCGAGGAGCAGCTCGGCCTGGGCGGACTCCAGGCGGTGCAGCTCGGTGATCACCTTCTTCTCCCGCTCGCTGTCGGCCGGGTCGCCGATGGCGGCCTGGTCGACGTCGCCGATGCCGTAGTGGTGGTGGTACAGGCCGTCCACGTCACCGAGGCGGAGGTTGACCGGCCGGGCCTCGTGGTCCCAGTACCGCGCGATGTCGCCCTGGTAGGGAGTCGCCGGGCCGGGGATCGCGGCGTTCTGGGTGGTGAGGTCATCGGTCAGGGACATGCGTCAGCTCCTAGCGGGTGGTTATCGGTGGTGGCACGCGGGCGTGCCGGGGAGGTGCTGGTGGCCGGACGTGCCGGGGCCGCCGGGGCGGTCACCAGAAGTCGGGCAGGGTGTAGCGGTAGGAGTTGGTCTGGTGCCAGTGGTGGTTGCCGTCCAGCCAGGCGGCCACGCCGCGCAGGAAGCGCACCAGGGTCGGCACCGGGCAGGCCGCGGCCAGGGCGGCCGCCTCGGCCTCGAAGGCGTGCATCAGCTCGTTGTGGACCTCGACCGCCTTGAGGTAGGCCTCCTTGTGCGGGACGCCCTCGCGCCGGGAGATCACCACCGGCAGGTTCAGGTGCAGTCCGGGGCTGGACAGCTCCTTGGTGTAGGAGTACAGGTCGTTGACGATCGTGGTGGCGTTCCCGGCCAGCGCGATCACCCGCTGCATGGCCGGCAGCGCGTGGAGTTCGGCGGGCAGCTCGTAGCCGCCGACGGTGTCGGTGATCGTCGGGCAGGGCCGGAAGTTGTTGAACTGGCGCATGGCCAGGTACTCCCACACCTCCGGGACGTGGTCCGTCTCGTCCCAGGCCGCCTCGGCCAGGTACCCCATGTGCAGCCGCGCCATGTCGTGCCGGAAGCGGTCCGCCTGCGAGGGCGTGGAGGCGCGGGTGAAGTACTGCATCGCCGAGTGGTACGCCCGCCGGGGCGGGTCCTCGGCGAGCGAGGCCTCCCACGCGGGGTGGTACTCCGCCGTGGTGTGCAGCGGGTCGAGCGCGGTGTGCGCGAGCAGCAGGCGGCCGCCCAGGCCGACCGGCGAGCCGCCGAGGTCCTCGCAGTAGCAGTCGTCCACCGCGTTCTCGGCGACCATCAGACGGGCCGCGAGCATCAGGTGGTCGGTGCTGGGCGCGTCGGGGTGGCAGGCCACCATGTAGCGCCCGGTGGAGAACCCGTCGAAGTCCTTCTCCCACTCCACCGGGTAGAGCTGGATCTCGTCGATCGCCCAGGCCTTGATCCTGAGGCTGAGCTCCTCCACGCGCGCCGGGTCGGGCTCGGCGATCGGGTGGTGGTAGAGGCCCGGGATCGGGTCCCCCGGCTGTGGCTTGCCGGCGCCCGTCGGTGCGGCCGGCGCGGGCGCGCTCGGGTCGGCTGCACCCGGGGCGCTCGCGATGGGTGTCGCCGCCCCGAACGGAGCCGGTACGGGCGCGGTCGGGATCGCGGCGGTCGGCGCCGGCCCGGCCGGCACGGGCTCGGCCGCGGACGGGGCGGACGGCGTCAACTGCAGCCCGGCGGTGCCCAGTCCGCTGGGTCCGCGCAGGATCCGCTCGATCGCCGGTGAGCTCATGACCCCACCGCCGGGGCGGCGCGCTCGGGCCGTCGCCCGGGTGGTGTGTCCGATCTGGTGCACAGGGGCATGGAGCCTCCTCTGGTGAAGGATCGCAAGATATGACGGGTTGTCACCTCGCCTGCGGAGCAGGGGTTCTTCGCACCTGGCCCCGTCTCGCTCGCTTCCCAACCGTAGGCGTGCAGGGCCGTCCGGAATCGCAACGGACGATCTTCTACACCCGATTAGGTGAACGTATGGGCGTACGGCGTTTGAAACGCCTCTTCGTCATGCATTGGTAAACCCGCGCTCCGGGCAGGCACTCCGCGCGCCCCCGCAGGCACGACTCCGACGTCGACGCCCGGCCGGCGGCCGGAACGTGCGCACCGGTCACATGACTCGCGCACGTCCCTTCCGTTCCGAGTACGGATCTGACACCATCGTCCGCTATCCGGTGATCATGGGCGGGCGGGCACCGGCCCGGGGCTCCCGAGGGGCACTCGGCCGGGCGGACCCTCGCCGCGGGTCCGGTTCGACGGCCCCACGGGCACCGGCGCGAACCGCCAGGGGGAGGAACGGAATGGACGGGTCCGTCGCACGCGGCCGGCGACAGGCGGCCGCCGGGCTGCGGCACCTGGAGGAGAGGTGACCGCTCCGGCCGACACCCGCGCCCCGGACGCCGACACCGCCCGGCCGGCCGGCGGACACCGGCCCGCGCCCTGGGTCCGCACCCGGCTGCGCTCGGGCCGGACGGCCGCCCTGCTCATGGCGGCGCTCGCGTTCGGCACCGTGCTGCTCGCCGCCGCGCTCCCGCGCGTCCTGGACCGGGGCGCGGACGAGGCGTTGCACGGTTTCCTGAAGGACCGCGGCCCCTCCTGGAACATCCTGCTCGCCACCGCCGACCACCGGGCCGACGCCGCCGACCTCGACGAGGTCGCGCGGACGCTCGGCTCCCGCCCCGGGGCGACCTTCCGCTACGCGGCGTCCGGCCCGGTCTACGGGGCACGCGGCGACGAACCCCGCGAGCTGGACAACCCCGGCTACGCCCGCCCCGACGGCCTCCGGCCCAAGGTCGGCCTGGTCTACCTCCAGGGCATCACCACCCGGGTCACCGTGGTGGCGGGCACCTGGCCGGCGGGCGACGGCGGCCGCGGGCCGGTGCCGATCGCGCTCAGCAAGGCCGCGGCCACCACCATCGGCATCGGCCTCGGCGACGTCCTCCAGGGCGGCGAGGGACCGGACCGGGAACTGGCCCGGGTGGTCGGCCTCTACACCGTCGACGACCCGCACGACCCGTACTGGGCCGACCTCGGCTGCGTCGACCGCGCCTGCGTGCGGGGGAACCCCCACCTCCTCCTCGCAGCCGACGGGATCGTCGCCTCGGACGGCCTGGACAGGCTCGCCGACTGGGGCGTCCACACGACCGACTTCTGGCGCCTGCCGGTCGACACCGGCGCCCTGCACGCGCGCCGGCTGCCCGATACCAGGCGGGAGATCGCCGGGTACACCGGTGGCTCCACCGTCGTCGGGCTGGCCACCGCCACCGGCCGCAACGACCTGACGATCTCCTCACAGCTGCCCGCCGCCTTCGACCGGGCCATCGCCCGGCAGGGCGCCGTGGCACCGCTCGCCGCGATCGGCCCGGCCGGACTGGCCGGGGTCGCCGCCGTGGTGCTCCTCCTCACCGCCGGCCTGACCACCGAACGGCGCGCGGCCGAACTGCGGCTGCTCCGGGCCCGCGGCGGCTCGCGCGGCGGAATCCTGCTGCGCCTGCTCGGCGAGGGCGCGGTGACCGTACTGCCCGCCGCCGCGGCCGCGACCGCCCTGGCCCTCCTGCTGGTGCCCACCCCACGCTGGACGGACGCCGCCCTGGCGGCCGCCGCCACCACCCTGATCGCCCTGCTGGCGTTCCCCGCCCGCGCGGCCCTGTTCCGGTCCGCGCCGCGCCCGGGGAACGGGGGCCGCCGCCTCGTCGCCGAACTCCTGGTGCTGGCCGTCACCGCCGCGGCCGTCCTGGAGGTCCGCCGCCGCGGCCTCGCGCCCACCGGCGCGGGCCTTGACCCGCTGCTGGTCGCGGCACCGCTGCTGCTCGCCGTCACCGGTGGCCTCGTGCTCGCCAGGCTCCAGCCCGTCGCGGTCGGGGCACTCGCCCGCAGCGCCGGACGGCTCCCCGGCCTGGTCGGCTTCCTCGGCCTGGCCCGCGCGGCCCGCGGCCCCGGCGGTCGGGGCCGCCCCTCCCTGCTGCCGATGCTCGCGCTGACCCTCGCCGTCACCACGGCCGGGTTCGGGGCCACCGTGCTGGACGCCGTCGAAGGTGCCCGGGTGCGCGCCTCCCGGACCGTCGTCGGCGGGGACGCGGCCGTCGGTGCGCCGACCGGCGCCTCACTGCCCTCCCGGTTCACCGAGGCGGCCGCCGCACTGCCCGGAGTCCGGCTCGCCACCGGTGTCTGGTGGGAGAGCGAGGTGTACCTGCTCGGCACCGACGTCGGGCCGACCAGGGTCAGCGCCCTGGTCGTCGACCCCCAGGCCTACGCCGAACTCTCCCGCAGCGTCGGCCGCGGCGCGTTCGACCCGGCCGCCCTCACCGGCGCCGGCGGAGCCGACGCGCCGGTACCCGCCCTCTTCAGCACCGCCCTGGGGGACCGGTTCAGCGGTGGCGGCTACCGGTTGCGGTGGCCCGACGGCTGGGAGCTCGGCACCGCCGACGCCGGCCGGATCGCCACCACCCCCGCGCTGGTCGGGGACGACCGCAGGTTCGTCGTGCTGCCGGCCGGCCCCGCGAGCGCCCGGCTCCCCCAGCCCGGGCAGCCCAACCTGTGGTTCGCCGTGGGCGACGTCGACGAGAAGGAGCTGACCCGGCTGGTGCGCGAGACGGCGCCGCCGGTGGCCTGGCGGCTCACCCTCGGCGAGCACCCCGGTGAGGCCCTCTCCGCCGAGGCGAGCGGGGCCGTGTCGCCGTCCGCCGCCGCGCCCTCCGCCGTTGCATCGTCCGCCGTCGCGCCGGGGGCGGGCGCGGGCACCGGGGCCGCGGCCGACGGCGTCTCCGGGCCGTCCGGGAGCGCCGGGGCTGCCGGGGCTGCCGGGGCTGCCGGGGCTGCCGGGGCCGTCAGCCTGCCGAACGGCTACCGGGTGCACACCGCCACCGCCCTGGCCGACGAGCTCGCCGGCGACCCGCTGCAGCGCTCGGCCACCCGGCTGTTCTGGGCGGCGGTGGTCGGCGCCGCCGGATTCGCGCTGCTCGCCGTCCTGCTGACGCTGGTCCGGACCGCCCCCGAACGCGCCGCGCTGCTCGCCCGGCTGCGCACCATGGGCCTGCGCCCGCGCCAGGGCCTGGCCCTGATCCTCGTCGAGACCCTGCCGCAGACCCTCGTCGCGGCCGTCGGCGGAGGAGCGGCGGCACTGGCCGCGACCGCCCTGCTCGGGCCGGCGTTCGGCCTCTCCGCCCTGGTCGGCACCGACGTCCCGCCGGGGCTGCGGCCCGCTCTGGTGCCGGTCCTGCTCCAGGTGCTCGGGCTGACGGCCCTGGTCACCGCCGGTGTGCTCGCCGAGGCACTGGTCTCCGGGCGGCGCCGGATCACCTCCGAGCTACGGGCGGGGGACCGGCACTGACGAACGGTGCGCCGGTCTCCGGCCACACGGCCGGGGCGGGAGACCGCGACGGCGAGGGTCACGCGGCACGCGGTCACGCGCCACGCGGTCACGCGACGGACCGGCGGCGAGAGGCGTGACGAGGCATCAGCACACGGCGTGGCGGCCGCGGAAGAGCGCCACGAGGAGGAGGGCGAACCCGCCGATCGGCCCGTGGTCGGGGTACGAACCGCGGTGCTAGCGTCCCCGCCATGGGATCACCTGGAGCTCGTGGGGCGGCGGCGCGATCGGCGATCGAGGGGGTGCGGGAGCTCGCCGGAGAGGGGCTGACGGCGGCGCAGGTGTTCCGGCGCGCCGACGAACTGCTCCGCCCCGTGCTGGAGTTCGACGCCGTCTGCTGGCACACGGCGGACCCGGCGACCGGTCTCGTGAACTCCGTGCAGAGCGAGGACCTGAGTCTGGCCGCCTACGACCACGCGGTGCGGCTGGAGGTCTGGGAGGACGACCTGGCGACCTTCCCGAAGATCCGGCACAGCGGGGTCCAGGCCGAGACGCTCAGCCGGGTGACCGGGGGGCGCCCGCAGGAGAGCGTGCGGTACCGGGAACAGATCGCGCCGGCCGGGTTCGGGGACGAGCTGCGGGCGGTGTTCGACTCGGCCGGCGGGATGTGGGGGTGCGCCGCGTTCATGCGCGCGCCCGACCGCGGACCCTACCTGGGGCGGCAGCGCCGACTCGCCGACGCCGCCGCCCGGCACCTGGGCAACGCCCTGCGGGCCTGCCACCTCCCGGCGGCGGCACCGGACGCCGCGGACCCGGGGCCGGCCGTGCTGGTGCTCGACCGCGCCAACCGGCTGCGCGCGGTCTCCGGACCGGCCGAGGAGCTGCTGGCCCGGCTCGCCGACCCGACGCCCACCGCGCTGGCCGTCCCGACCTCGGTGGCGATGGCCGCCGAGCAGGCCCGCCGGGCCGCCCACGGACTGCCCGTCCGGCAGGTGCCGGTACGGGTGCGCACCCGGGACGACCGCTGGTACCTGCTGCACGGGTCGGCGCTGCGCGGCGGCGCCGCGGAGGAGGTGACGGTGGTGCTGACGCCGGCCTCCCCCGCCGAGGTGATGCCGCTCCACCTGGCCGCGTACGGGCTGACCGCGCGCGAGCAGGAGGTGGCGCTGCTGCTGGTCCGCGGCAGCGACACCCGCGACGTGGCCCGGCTGCTCGTGATGACCCCGTACACGGTGCAGGACCACCTGAAGTCCGTGTTCACCAAGACCGGGGTGGGCAGCCGGCAGGAGCTGGTGGCCCGGATCATGCTCGGCGGCGGCCGCTGCTGACGTGAGCCGCGGGGCGCACCGCGCCGGAGTCCGCCCCGTCAGGCGCCGGAGTCGGACACGTCGGAGGCCGCGTCGGGCGCGGCGGACGCACCGGCCTCCGCCGTCCCGGTCGTTCCGGGGGTCGCGGCGGACGCCGGGCCCGCGGCCGGGAGCAGTTCGGCCTCCTCGCCGACGGTCCGCACCTCACGGGCGGTGAGCAGCCAGCGGCCGTCCGCGGTCCGCACGAAGCTGTCGTGGTAGCGGCCCACGACGTAGACCTGGTAACCGCCGTCCGGGCCGAGGCCGAGGAAGGTGTAGTGGGTGGTGCCGGTGGCGGTGCCGGCGACCGGGTCGACGTCGATCCCCGGTTCACTGAGGAAGTGGGAGCCGCGCCAGTCGGACCAGAAGGCCTCGCGCTGGGCGTCGGCGATCGCCCGGATCTCGGCCCGGCCGCGCGCCACCGTGCCGTGCGCGGTGAAGACGGCGTCCTCCACGTAGCCCTGGATCCACTCGTCGAGCTGGTCGGTGTCCCGCAGATGGGCCTGGCGGGAGAGCAGCCGGCGGATCGCGGTGACGTCCTCGGCGATCGGTGCGGCGGCGACGGTCGCGGCCTCGACGATCGGTGCGGCGTCGGTGGTCGGGGCGGCCGTGGTCGGGGCGGCGCCGGCGGCGGTCTCGGGTGGCATGGGTCGGTCTCCCTCGCAACTGGTGAATGACGGTCCGTCAGATCCGTACGGTCCGCGGCGTCATGGTGCCAGGGCGGGCCGGCGCCCCACATCCGGGGAATTACCTACCCGGACTACGTACCGCCCCGGACGTGCGCGATTTAGCGCCGGTTTGGGCGGCCTGGCCAGACTCCCGTTGACCTCGACCCGCCGGCCTGCCGGCCCTCCGCCGTCCCCACCGTCCGACGCCGGGGCCGCGCGCTCCCCACCGCCACCGCGGGCCGGTCGCCACCACCACGTTCCTCTCGCGCTGGAGTTCCCCGTGCCCATCACCGCGCCGCAGCCGGCTTCCGACGACATCCGCCCGCCCAGAGCCCGCCGCACCGGCACCCGGCCCGGGCTGCGCGCCCTGGGCACGCTGGCGCTGGCCACCGCCGTCCTGGTCGCCACCGCGGCGTGCGGCTCGTCCGGGTCCGGCTCCGCCGACGGCGCGGGCGCGGCGGGGGGCGGCGCACCGGTGGACGGCGGCACCCTGCGCTTCGCGGCCGAGGTCGAACCGGACTGCCTGGACCCGGCGGTGAGCCCGGCCGACGTCACCGGCGTGGTGGACCGCAACGTCTTCGACTCCCTGGTGCGGCTCGACTCCGCCGGGACGTTCCACCCCTGGCTGGCCACGTCCTGGGAGGTCTCGCCGGACGGCCTGACCTACACCTTCCACCTGCGCACCGACGTGCTGTTCCACGACGGCACGAAGCTCGACGCGGCCGCGGTGAAGGCCACCCTGGAGCACGCCGTCGACCCGGCCACCAAGTCCCTCTACGCCGGCGGCCTGCTGGAGGGCTTCGCCGGGGCCGACGCGCCCGACCCGGCCACCGCCGTGATCCGGCTGACCAAGCCGCGCGCCGCACTGCTCCAGGCGCTCAGCACCCCGTACCTGGGCATCCAGTCCCCCAAGTCGCTCGCCGACAACGCCGCCGACCTGTGCCGCAAGCCGGTCGGCTCGGGCCCGTTCTCCTTCGTCTCCTGGGAGAAGAGCACCAGCGTCACGCTCAAGCGCAACCCGGGCTACGCCTGGGCGCCGGAGGGCGCCGCGCACACCGGCGCGGCGCACCTGGAGAAGCTGGTGTTCCAGATCGTCCCCGAGGAGTCGGTCCGCCAAGGGCAGCTGCGCAGCGGGCAGATCGAGATCGCCGGGAACGCCGCCCCGGCGAGGATCGCCGACCTCAAGGGCACCAAGGGCTTCCAGGTGCTCCAGCAGGAGGCGCCCGGTCAGGTGTACGGGCTGTTCCTCAACCCCGTCGCCGGGGTGCTGGCCGACGAGCGGGTGCGCACCGCGCTCGCCCGCTCGCTCCAGCTCGACGCGCTCGTCAAGTCGGTCTACCACGACACGCGGCACCGCGCGCAGGGCCCGCTCGGCCCGGGCACCGTCTTCTACGACAAGTCCGTCGAGGGCGTCCTCGGGTACGACCCGGCCGGCGCCGGCAAGCTGCTCGACGAGGCCGGCTGGACCGGCCGGGACGCGGACGGCTACCGCACCAAGGACGGCAAGCGGCTGACCGTCGTCTGGCCGACCTCCGCCTACCTCGCCCGGGACAACCGCGACCTGCTCGCCCAGGGCGTCCAGGCCGACGCCAAGAAGGCCGGCATCGAGCTGCAGTACCTCAACCAGGACCCGGGCACCTTCGCCAAGACCGCCGTCGGCGGCACCGCGGACGTCCTCGGCTTCAGCTTCGTCCGCCCCGAGGCCGACATCCTGCGGCACTACTTCGGCTCCGCCTCCACGGCGGACAAGGGCGGCTCCAATCTGTTCCGGATCTCCGACCCGCAGCTGGACGGCTGGCTCGACCAGGGCGCCTCCAGCAGCGACCCGGCGGTCCGCGGCCGGGCGTACGCGCAGGCGCAGAAGTACGTCGTGGACCACGTCCTGGAGATCCCGCTGTACGTCCCGGTCACCGCGCTCGGCGCGAGCTCCAGGGTGCACGGGGTCGGCTTCGACGCGGCGGCCTTCCCGCAGTTCTACGACGCCTGGCTGGCCGCGCGATGAAGGGGCTCCCACCCCCGGCGGGCGGGCTCGCGCTGCTGCGGCACTGGGTGGTGCGCCGCCTGGCGCTGGCGGTCGTGGTCGTCCTGGGCGCCGCCAGCGCCGCCTTCGCGGGCCTGTGGCTGGCCCCCGGCGACCCGGTGCAGCTGATCGTCGGCAGCCACGAGGTCACCCCGGAGGTGGCGGCCCGGGTCCGCGACGACCTCGGGCTGGACGAGCCGCTGGTCGTCCAGTACGGGCGCTTCCTCGGGCGGCTGCTGAGTGGCGACCTCGGGCACTCCTACCAGGCGTCCCGCCCGGTCGCGGACGTGCTCGGCGACCAGGCCGCGGCGACCGTCGAACTCGCCCTCGCCGGCTTCCTGCTGGCGCTGCTGGGCGCGGTGCTGCTGGCGGTGGCCACCGCCGGGCGCCGGCCGTGGCTGCGGCGGGCCTCCTCCGCGGTGGAACTGGTCCTCGGCTCGACCCCGGCGTTCTGGGCCGGGATCGTGCTGCTGACCCTCTTCTCCTTCCGGTGGCAGCTGTTCCCCGCGGTGGACGGCGGCGGGCTGGACGGCCTGGTGCTGCCCGCCGTCACCCTGGCGCTGCCGATGCTCGGCGTGTTCGCCCAGGTCCTGCGGGAGTCGATGGAGCGCTCGCTGGAGGAGCCGTACGCGCTCAGCGCCCGGGCGCGCGGCTCCGGCGAGACGGCCCTGCGACTGCGGCACTCGCTGCGGCACACCCTGGTGCCGCTGCTCACGCTGTCCGGGTGGACCGTCGGCTCGCTGCTGAGCGGCGCGGTGGTGGTGGAGACGGTGTTCAGCCGCCAGGGCATCGGTCGGATCACCGCCTCGGCGATCTCGGCCCGCGACCTGCCGGTGGTGACCGGCGTGGTGGTGGTCTCGGCGGTGGTGTTCACCGTGGTCAACCTGCTGGTCGACGTGGGGTACGCGATCGCCGATCCCCGGTTGAAGGAGTCCCTGCGGTGAGCGTCCCCGCCCTCGTCCCCTCCCGCACGCCCCGCACAGCCCGTCCGGCCGTCGCGGCCCTCGCGACCCTGCGGCGGATCCCGCTCGGGCCGCTGCTGGCCTGGGCCGTGCTGGTGCTGCTCGCCGTCGCCGCGCTGACGCCCGGCCTGCTCGCCCCGCAGCCGCCCAACGCCGTCGACCCGGTCAACGCGCTCGCCCCGCCGGGATCCGAACACCTCCTGGGCACCGACCAGTTGGGGCGGGACGTGTACAGCCGGCTGGTGCACGGCACGCGCGATTCGCTGGTCGTCGGCCTCGGCGCCACCGGCCTCGCCCTCGGTGCCGGCGCCCTGCTCGGGGTACTGGCGGCGACCGCGCGGGCCGTCGTCGACGAAGTCCTGATGCGGCTGACCGACATCCTGCTGGCCTTCCCCGGGCTGCTGCTCGCCCTGCTGGTGATCGCCCTGCTCGGGCCCGGCACCGGCCACGCCACCCTCGCCATCGGGCTGTCCATGCTGCCCGGCTTCGTCCGGCTCGCCCGGGCCCAGGCCCTCCTGGTCGGCCGGGCCGACTACGTGCACCACGCCGTCGGCTTCGGCCAGCCGCGGTGGACCGCGCGACTGCGGCACGTGGTGCCCAACGCGCTGCCGCCGCTGGTCGTCTTCGCCACGCTGAGCATCGCCGGGGCGGTCATCGCCGGTGCCTCGCTGAGCTTCCTCGGGCTCGGGCCGCAGCCGCCGGACCCGGAGTGGGGCGCGATGCTCGCCGAGGGCCGCGGACAGTTCGAGGACGCCTGGGCGCTCGCCCTGGGCCCCGGCGTCGCCGTGCTGCTCACCGCCGCCGCACTGACCGTGGTGGGGCGGGACCTGCAACGCCGTCTGGAGGGGAGGCACGGACATGGCCGTCGCTGAGGAGGCCGCCCGGCCGGCCGCCGGGTCGCCCGCGGATCCATCCGGTGGGTCGCCCGCGGATCCGTCCGGCGGTCCGACCGGGGGTCCGCTCGCGGGTGCACCCGCGGAATCGTTCACGGACGCGAAGCCCGAGGCGGAGCCCGAGCCCGGGCCGGCCGGGGAGCCGCCGGTGCTGGTCGTCGAGAACCTGCGGGTCGGCTTCGCCCGCGGCGGGGACGTGGTGCGCGGCGTCGGCTTCACGCTGCGCCCCGGCGAGTGCCTGGCCGTGGTCGGCGAGTCCGGCAGCGGCAAGTCCGTCACCGCCCGGACGCTGCTCGGCCTCACCGGCCCCGGCGCGGCCGTCCGCGCCGACCGACTGGAACTGGACGGCGTCGATCTCACCGGGCTCGACGAACGCGGTTGGCGCGGCCTGCGCGGCCGCCGGGTCGGTCTGGTGCTGCAGGACGCGCTGGTCTCCCTCGACCCGCTGCGCCGGATCGGCACCGAGGTCACCGAGGTGCTCGCCAACCACCGCCTGGTGCCCGCCGCCCGGCGCCCGGCCCGGGCCGTCGAGCTGCTGGCCGAGGCGGGCGTGCCCGAACCGGAGGTGCGGGCCCGGCAGTACCCGCACGAGCTGTCCGGCGGGCAGCGCCAGCGGGCGCTGATCGCCTCCGCGGTGGCCGCCGATCCGGCCGTCCTGGTCGCCGACGAGCCCACCACCGCGCTGGACGTCACCGTGCAGGCCCGGATCCTGGACCTGCTCGCCGAGCGGAAGGCGGCCGGCGCGGCGCTCCTGCTGATCAGTCACGACCTGTCGGTGGTGGCCCGGCTGGCCGACCGGATCGCGGTGATGTTCGGCGGCGCCTTCGTCGAGGAGGGCCCCGCCGCGCAGGTGCTGGCCGCACCGGCCCACCCGTACACCCGGGAGCTGCTGGCCGCCGTCCCGGGGCGGCACCCGCGGGGCACCCGGCTGTCCGTCCGCTCCCCGGAGCTGCCGCCACCCGGCACCCCCGCACCGGCCGACGCGGGCTGCCGCTACGCCCCGCACTGCCCGCTCGCCGAGGACGCCTGCCGGACGCGGCCGCCGGAGCCCGTCCGCCTCGCCGGGGACCGGGTGGCGCGCTGCCGCCGGCTCGACCGGCCCTGGCCCGCACCGCGGCCCGCCGCCGGGCCGCCCGCGACGGGGCCGTCCGCGACGGATTCGGGCACCGTGGTGCTGACCGCCGAGGGCCTGGTCAAGTCCTACCGGCGGCCGGACGGTTCGACGCACCGGGCGGTGCGCGGCGTCTCGCTCCGGCTGCGGGCGGGCGAGGTGCTCGGCGTGCTCGGCGAGTCGGGCTCGGGCAAGAGCACCGTCGCGCTGATGGCCATCGGGCGGCTGCGCCCCGACGCGGGCACCGTCACCCTGCTCGGAGAGCCCTGGCCGGGCCCGGCCAGGGGCGCGGACCTGCGGCGGGTGCAGCTCGTCCAGCAGGACACGCTGAGCGCCTTCGACCCGCGGTGGACCGTCGAGCGGCTGGTCGGCGAGGCGCTCGGCGCCGCCGGGCGACGGGCCGCACGGCGGCGGCGCGAGGAGATCGCCGGGCGGCTGCGGCTGGTCGGTCTCGGCCCGGAACTGCTCGGACGGCGCCCGCGCGAGCTGTCCGGCGGCCAGCGCCAGCGGGTCGCCATCGCCCGGGCGCTGGCGGCGGAACCGGAGGTGCTGGTCTGCGACGAACCGGTGTCCGCCCTGGACGTCTCCGTCCAGGCGCAGGTGCTCGACCTGCTCGCCGAGGTGCGCGAGCGGACCGGCGTCTCGGTGTTGTTCATCTCGCACGACCTCGGGGTGATCCGGCACAGCAGCGACCGGGTGCTGGTGATGAAGGACGGCGAGGTGGTGGAGGAGGGCGAGGTCGAGGAGGTGTTCGCCCGGCCCGCGCACCCGTACACCCGTCAGCTGCTGGCCGCCCTGCCGGGGTAGGCCGGGGCCCGTCCGCGGCCCGCCCGTCCACGCACCTCCCGCAGCGCCCGCCCACACCCCGTGGGCGGGCGCCGTCGTGCTGCCCGGCCATCGCTTCCCGCTTCGTTTCCGACTTCGTTTCCCGCTTCGTTTCCCGCTTCGTTTCCGGCTGATTGCGGCTTACGCAGCGGCTTAGGGCAGGTTTAGCCCGCCGCCCGAGGCTGGGAGCGCCGGACCACCCGACCATGCCCCCGGACGGGTGTCCGGCACTCCGGCCGACCGGCCGTCGCCAGCGCCACCGCCTCCCGGCTCCGTCCCCGTTCACCCGGGCCACCGCCGCCCGCGGGCCGGCAGCGCCGACCGGACGCCGCGTCCCGTCCCCGCAGCAGAGAGGCCCGGTTGTGGCACACCCCGACCGCCCCGCACCCGCCGACACCCGCGACGTCCGCCTGCTCTCCGTCGGCACCGCCCTGCCCGGCGCCCCCGTGGACAACCTCGCGCTGGCCCGCAGGTTCGGGCAGAGCCCGCAGTGGGCCGAGTGGGTGGACCTCTTCGTCGGTACCCGGACCCGCCACCTCGCGCTGGACCTCGACCAGGGCACCCACACCCACTCCCTGGCCGACCTGGCCACCAGCGCCGGCCTGCGCGCCCTCGCCGCTGCCGGGCTCGCCGCCGGCGACCTCGACGCGCTGGTGCTCGGCACGGCCACCCCCGACCTGCTGATGCCCGGCACCGTCAACATCGTCGCCGACCGGCTCGGCCTCGACCAGGTGCCCACCTTCCAGCTGCAGTCCGGCTGCACCGGCGCCTTCCAGGCCATCGCCCTGGGCCGGCAGTTGCTGCGGGCCGGGGAGCACCGCACCGTCCTGGTGATCGGCGGGGACGTCTGCTCGCGCGCCTTCGACCTCTCCGCCGACGTCTCCGCGCTGCCGCCCGAGCAGCTGGTCAACGCGATGCTGTTCGGCGACGGCGCGGGCGCCGTGGTGCTCTCCGTCGACCCGGTGCCCGGCGCCCCGCTGGTCCGGGAGGTGTTCACCCGGCTGGTCGGCCTCGGGCAGGCCCCCGGACAGACCCTCGCCTGGTTCGGCCCCAACGACCGGCCCGACGGCACCCCGGCCGTCAGCGAGGACTACAAGGCGATCGAGGCCCGGGTGCCCGCGCTGTCCGCCGAGATCTACCACGAACTGCTGCACCGTCTGGACTGGAAGCCGGACGAGCTCGGCTACCTGCTCCCGCCCCAGCTCTCCGGCCGGATGACCACCCGGATCAGCGAGGTGCTCGACAACCCGTCCGCCGCCGAGATCAGCGTCGTGACCACCACCGGCAACAACGGAAACGGCCTTCCCTTCCTGCAGTTGGAGCAGTTGCTGCCCCGACTCGCCCACGGCGAGCGGGCCTTGGCCATCGCGGTCGAGTCCAGCAAGTGGATCAAGGCCGGCTTCGCCCTCGAAGGAGCGTGACCCGATGTCCTCCACCCAGCCCGCCGGGCCCACCCGACCCACCACCACCGCCGCCGCCGATACAGCCACCACCACCGCCGCCGGTACGGCCACCGGTGGCTCCGCCACCGCGACCGGAACGGCCGAGGTCGTGCCGCCGGCCCGCCAGCGCCGGCACACCCTGTACTTCCTCGACGAGATCCGCTCCTTCGCGCCCGTCCACCTCGACACCGAGGTCGACATGACCGCCGTCCTGGCCCACCGGGCCGCCGCCCGCTCCGACGGCACCCGGTACTCGCTCGTCTCGTACGTGCTGCTCACCGCCGGCCGGGTGCTCGCCCGCCACCCCGAGGCCAACGCGGCGATCCGCGGCCGGCTGCGGCCGCGCGTGGCGCGTTACCCCTCGGTGGCCGGCAAGCTCGTGCTGGACCGCCGGCTGGACGGCCGGCGCGTCGTCCTCGCCACCGTCGTGCCCGACCTCGATCGCGCCGACCTCGACACCGTGCAGCAGCAGATCGACCACCACCGCGGCGAGGACGCCTCCGCGCGGCCCGAGGTGGCCCCGTTGCGCAGGCTCCACCGGCTGCACCCCGCACTCGGCCTGCTCGCCTACCGCGCCACCGTACGCCCGCTGCGGGCCCGGGCCGGGCGGATCGGCACCTTCGCCGTGAGCTCGCTCGGGCACGCGCCGGTCGACGGCTTCCACTCCGTCGGCGGCACCACGATCACCCTCGGCGTCGGGCGGGTCGTGGACCGGGTGGTCGCCCGCGACGGCCGCCCGGCGGTGGCGCCCGTCCTGCGGCTCAACCTCACCTTCGACCACCGGGTCGTCGACGGCGCCGAGGCGGCCGAGGTGCTCGGCGGCATCAAGCAGGCGCTGGAGGAGTTCCCGGTGTACCTGCCGCCGGGCGCCACATCGTCCGCGGGCCTCACCGCGGACGGCGGCACCGACGGCACCGGCGGCACCGAGGGCGGCGGTGTGACTGCCGCGACCGCCGGGCCCGCCGCGACCGATGACAGCGATGCAGCCGACGCCACCGGCCCGGCGGTGACCGCACGATGAACGACGTCACCGAGCTCAAGCAGTACATCGAGGTGCACGCCCGGGCCCAGCGCATCCCGGACGACCAGCGCCGGCTCGTCCTCGACCGGATCCACCACGACGGCGACGGCGGCGGCTCGTGGACCGCCGAGTGGTCCCGGGTCGGCGAGGAGGCGGAGCGGGCCGGCCGGTACCAGGACGCCGTACGCCACTTCACCACCGCCCGCTTCCCGTACGTGGACGGCCCCGCCCGCCGGGAGGCCGCCGAGCGCGCCGCCACCGCGTTCGAGCGCTGGCGCACCGCCGAGGCCCCCGTCATCGAGCCGCTGACCGTCGAGACCGACGCCGGCACCGTCCGCGCCTGGACGTCCGGACTCTCCGCCCGCGACCCCAAGCCGCTGCTGCTGTTCTCCGGCGGCATCGTCAGCACCAAGGAGCAGTGGGCGCCGGTCCTGCTCCAGGTCGCCCGCCTCGGCATGGCCGGCCTGGTGCTCGAACTCCCGGGCGTCGGCGACAACACCCTGCGCTACGGCCCCGACAGCCACCGGATCTACCCCGCCCTGCTGGACGCCGTCGGCGAGCGCGCCCGCACCGCCGACACCCACGCCATCGCGTTCAGCTTCAGCGGCCACCTCGCCCTGCGCGCCGCCCTGGACGACCGCCGGCTGCGCGGCGTCGTCACCGCCGGCGCTCCGCTGCGGCACTTCTTCACCGACACCGCGTGGCAGCTGCGCCTCCCCCGGATCACCGTCGACACCCTCGCCCACCTGTCCGGCGTCGAACCCGCCGGGCTCGGCCCGCACATCCGCGACTGGGCCCTCGGCGCCGACGACCTCGCCGCCCTCGACATCCCGCTCGCCTACCTGGTCAGCGGCCGCGACGAGGTGATCCCGCCGGAGGAGGTGGCCCTGCTGCGCCGGAGCGTGCGGAGGCTCTCGCTGCTCACCAACGACGACGTCCACGGCTCCCCCCGGCACGCCGCCGAGACCCCGCTCTGGGCGGTGCTCTCGATCCTGCGGATGCGCGGCGTCCGCGACCCGCGGCGGGTGCTGTTCGGCGCGCTCTGGCGCCTGGCCCGGCTGCGCGCCCGCCGGTCGGACTGACCGCCCGGCCCCCTGCCGGTCCGCCCGGGCTCCTCCTGCCCTCCGCTGTTCCCGCCGTTCCGCCCCGACCGCACCTCCGCTGCCCGGTGGACCGCCACCGGACGGACCACCGCCCCGACCGAAGGATGGAACCACCCCATGGCCAACGAGGAGAAGCTCCGCGACTACCTCAAGCGGGTCACCGCCGACCTGCAGCGGGCGAACCAGCGGGTGGCCAGCCTGGAGGCCGACCGCCGCGACCCGATCGCCGTCGTCGGCATCGGCTGCCGCTACCCCGGCGGCGTCACCTCGCCGGAGGAGCTGTGGCGCCTCGTCGCCGACGGCGTGGACGCGATCGGCCCCTTCCCGGCGGACCGCGGCTGGGACCTGGAGAACCTCTACCACCCCGACCCGGACCACCCCGGCACCGCGTACGCGCGCGAGGGCGGATTCCTGTACGGCGCGGGCGACTTCGACCCGGAGTTCTTCGGCATCGGCCCGCGCGAGGCACTGGCCACCGACCCGCAGCAGCGACTGCTGCTGGAGACCGCCTGGGAGGCGCTGGAGCGCGCCGGCATCGACCCGACCACGCTGCGCGGCAGCCGGACCGCCGTCTTCGCGGGCGTCATGTACTCGGACTACGGCGCCCGGCTCAACCCGGCCCCCGAGGGCTTCGAAGGTTGGATCGGCAACGGCAGTGCGGGCAGCATCGCCACCGGCCGGGTCTCCTACACGCTCGGGCTGGAGGGCCCGGCCGTCACCGTGGACACCGCCTGCTCCTCCTCGCTCGTCGCGATCCACTACGCCGCCCAGTCACTGCGCTCGGGGGAGTCCACGCTGGCGCTGGCGGGCGGCGTCACCGTGATGGCCACCCCCGGCACCTTCGTCGAGTTCAGCCGTCAGCACGGACTGGCCGCGGACGGGCGGTGCAAGCCCTTCGCGGCCGCCGCCGACGGCACCGGCTGGGCGGAGGGCGCGGGGCTGGTCGTGCTGGAACGCCTGTCGGACGCGCGGCGCAACGGGCACCCGGTGCTCGCCGTGCTGCGCGGCTCGGCCGTCAACCAGGACGGCACCAGCAGCCAGCTCACCGCGCCCAACGGGCCCTCGCAGCAGCGGGTGATCCGGGCCGCGCTCGCCAGCGCCGGGCTGACCACCTCGGACGTCGACGTGGTGGAGGCGCACGGCACGGGCACCACCCTCGGGGACCCGATCGAGGCCCAGGCCATCCTCGCCACCTACGGGCAGGACCGCGAGGCGCCGCTCTACCTGGGCGCCGTCAAGTCGAACATCGGACACACCCAGGCCGCGGCCGGCGTCGCCGGCATCATCAAGCTGATCGAGGCCTTCCGGCACGGAGTCCTGCCCAGGACGCTGCACGTGGACGCGCCGTCCCCGCACGTGGACTGGACGGCCGGACGGGTCGAACTCCTCACCGAGCACCGGGCCTGGCCGGCGACCGGACGGCCCCGCCGGGGAGCGGTCTCCTCCTTCGGCATCAGCGGCACCAACGCCCACCTGATCCTCGAG
>NZ_JBFAZB010000046.1:0-78819 GCF_040681575.1 Kitasatospora sp. NPDC051702 | reverse complement strand
ACGGACACTTCCTTCGGTCTGCCTTCCAGCAGGCCCTCCGGGCGCTTCGTTCTTTCGTGTTTCCAGCTTATCAGATGTTTTCCGCTCCGTTTTCCGGGGCTTCGTCATCCAACTCGCCGATGTCTTCCGGGGTTTGACGCCCCATCCGACGTTTCAAACTCTAGCCGATCCCCGCTCCGAAAAGCGAATCCGACCGCAATCCAATAAAACGAGCACGCCGAATACGCACCGAGCCGCGACAAAGCGCGACCCAGCCCGAGCCGTGAAGTGGTGTTTCAGGGGATTGGCTGCCCCGGGACCGTCCGCGCCGATGCGTGTCCGGTGCTCCCTGCCAGGCAACTCGAAGAACTCTACGCGTCTTCGGGGCCGGATGCAAACGTCGCGCAAAGAGCCGGCCGGGCCCCGGGGAGAGGGGTCCGGCCGGCTCGATCGCGGGGCGGGGGCTCAGCTGTTGGTGGGGAAACCGAGGTTGATGCCGCCGTGCGAGGGGTCCAGCCAGCGCTGGGTGACGGCCTTGCCGCGGGTGAAGAACTGGACGCCGTCCGGGCCGTACGCGTGGGCGTCGCCGAACAGCGAGGCCTTCCAGCCGCCGAAGGAGTAGTAGGCGACGGGGACGGGGATCGGCACGTTGATGCCGACCATCCCGACCTCCACCTCGAACTGGAAGCGCCGCGCGGCGCCGCCGTCGTTGGTGAAGAGGGCGGTGCCGTTGCCGTAGGGGTTGCTGTTGATCAGCGCCAGGCCCTCCTCGTAGGAGGAGACCCGCACGACCGAGAGGATCGGGCCGAAGATCTCGTCGTTGTAGACGGACATGCCCGGCTTCACGTGGTCGAACAGGGTGGGGCCGAGCCAGAAGCCGTCCGAGGTCGGGGCGCCGTTTGCGTCCTCGGCGGTGATCGGGTGCTTGCGGCCGTCGACGGCGAGCTCGGCGCCGTCGGCGAGGCCGGACTCGACGTAGGAGGTGACCTTGTCGCGGTGCTGGCCGGTGACCAGCGGCCCCATCTCGGAGTCGCCGTTGCAGCCCGGGCCGACCTTCAGGGTGGCGACGCGCTGCTTGATCTTGTCGACCAGCTCGTCGCCGATCGGGTCGACCGCGACCAGGACGGACACGGCCATGCAACGCTCGCCCGCCGCGCCGAAGCCGGCGTTGACGGCGGCGTCGGCCGCGAGGTCCAGGTCGGCGTCCGGCAGGACCAGCATGTGGTTCTTGGCGCCGCCCAGGGCCTGCACGCGCTTGCCGTAGCGGGTGCCGGTCTCGTAGACGTAGCGCGCGATCGGGGTGGAGCCGACGAAGCTGACGGACTTGATGTCCGGGTGCTCCAGCAGGCGGTCCACGGCGGTCTTGTCGCCGTGCACGACGTTGAAGACGCCGTCCGGCAGACCGGCCTCCTTCCACAGCCCGGCGAGGAAGTTCGCGGCGGACGGGTCCTTCTCCGAGGGCTTGAGCACGACGGTGTTGCCGGCCGCGATGGCGATCGGGAAGAACCACATCGGCACCATGGCCGGGAAGTTGAACGGCGAGATGACCGCGACCGGGCCGAGCGGCTGGCGGATCGAGTAGACGTCGATGCCGGTGGACGCCTGCTCGGTGAAGCCGCCCTTGAGGAGCTGCGGGATGCCGCAGGCGTACTCGACGACCTCCAGGCCGCGGGCGATCTCGCCCAGCGCGTCGGAGTGCACCTTGCCGTGCTCGGACACGATGATCGCGGCCAGCTCGTCGCGGCGGGCGTTCAGCAGCTCGCGGAAGGCGAAGAGCACCGTGCTGCGCCTGGCGACCGAGGCGGTGCGCCAGTCGGCGAAGGCCGCGGCCGCGGCGGCCACCGCCTGGTCGACCTCGGCGATGCCGGCGAAGTCGACCTGGCCGGAGACCTGGCCGGTGGCCGGGTCGAAGAGGTCGCCGCGGCGGGGCGCCGCGCCGGCGGTGGCGACCGGCTCGCCGTCGATCCAGTGAATGATGTGCTTGCTCAAGTCCGTCTGCCTCCGAAGTCCCGGGCGGCGTCCTGCCGCCGGTCCTGTCTGGCGCCGCCCGCGAGTGGGCCGGGCGACGGGTTCACGGGGCTACCGCGCTCTTCTCCCCAGTCTGGTCGCCGTCGTGCCAGGCCTCAACGAACAGGCTGACGGGGATCGCGGATTCAGCCTTACAGGTCGTCCGGTCGCTCGGCCGGACGGGTGAGTGCGTGCGGGTCCACCCCCGGACGGCTCAGGCTTCGCCGTCCTCCAGGTACGGGTCGTGCAGGCCGTCGGCGGCCTCCTGGGTCTCCAGCAGGTCGAGCCGCAGGTCCTGCGCCCAGGCCAGCGCCCACCGCTTCAGCCCGTCCACCGCCCCCGGTGCGACGCCCCGGGCCCGGAACCGGCCGTCCGCCGCCTCGGCCAGCGTCTCCAGCCGGTCGGCGAGCACGGCGGGCTGCAGGTCCGCGTCGAGTTCCCCGGCGAGGGCGAGGAGCTCGCCCTCCCGGTAGCAGGCGGTGAGGGCGTGCACGTCGACCAGGTCGCGCGGCATGCCCCGGTCGACCAGCAGGGCCGTGGCCAGCGCGGCGGCGTCCTCCAGGGCGACGACGGGCAGCAGCACGGACGGCTCGCCGGTCGGCGGCGCGGAGAGCTCGAGCCGGACCGACCGGTGGCCGAGCGGCTCCTTGCGCAGCTCCACCGAGTGCGACCGCCCGCCGAGCGCGAGCCGCACGGTCAGCTGCTCCAGGCGCGGCGTGCCGGGCCGTTCGACGACCCCGCCACCGGCCGCGCGGTACGCCTCGGCCAGCGCGGCCGCAACCTCCGGGAGGTCGGCGTCGCCGGTGACCAGGGTGAGCCCGTCCTGCGGGCAGGCCGCGACGCCGTGGGCGCGCAGCGCGTGCCCGCCGGCCAGGGCCAGCCCGTACCGGTCACAGACGGGGGCGGCGGGCGCGGCGAGGCGCAGCTGGGCCGCGCCCGGTCGCAGGGGCGCGTCGACGGTGTCCGGCGCGGTGGTCACGCCTCCAGTCTGCCGCGATCGCCCGGGTCGCGCGCCACCGTCGGCCGCGGGAGCGCCCCACCGTGGGAGCACCCACCGCCGGAGCCACCTGCCATCCACCGCCCCGCCGTCCCGGGCCCCGGTGCCGGGGCGGCGGGGTCACCGGTCGCTGAGCCCGGCCGCGGCCTCGTGCAGCGCCAGCTCCAGCAGCACCGGGTCGTTGAGCCGACCGGACCCGTCCGGCGGGACCAGCCAGCGGACGCCGCCGCCGCTGCGCCCGGGGTGCGGGACGACGACCCAGGTGCCCTCCCCCGCACCCCGCACTCCGGTACCGACCCAGCGGGCGGCGGTGCCGACCGGCACCAGGAAGCTGACGTGCTCGTCCGCGAAGTCGGCGAGGACCGGGCCGCAGGAGCCGGTGTTCAGGATGTCCAGGGCGGGGTGCCCGAGTCGTCCGGGGACGGCGAGGACGTCCCAGCGGCGGCCGGCCGGCAACAGCATCAGTCCCAGTCCGGTGCGTTCCCACTGCGCCCGGAACGCCGCCGGGTCCGGTGTGGCCTGGGCGAGCCAGTGCAGTCCGGTGCTCTCCATGTCTGTCCCCGCTTCTTGCCGCTCGTCGGTGGTCAGGGCGCGGCGGGGGAACGAGACCCGCCGTCCACCAGGGAGAGGCGGACGGCGGGTCTCTCTTACACGTATCCGGCACCCCGGATCTACCGGCCCGGGCCGGCGGTCGGCGGCCGGCTCAGCGATCGCGGCTCAGCGGTCGCGACCGCCGGCTCAGCTGTCGAAGCCGAGCCCCAGCCGGTCGAGCGTGCGCAGCCAGAGGTTGCGGTGGCCGCCGTTGCGGTCGGCGCGCTCCAGCGACCGGGTGGTGATCTCGATCCCGGCCCAGCGGACCGGCTCGGGCGGGAAGGGCATCGGCTTGCTGCGGACCATGTCCAGCGAGGTGCGCTCGGTGCGCTCCCCGGAGAGCAGGTCGAGCATCACCTCGGCGCCGAAGCGGGTCGCGCCGACGCCGAGCCCGGTGTAGCCGGCCGCGTAGGCGACCTTGCCCCGGTAGGCGGTGTCGAAGAAGGCGGAGAAGCGGCTGCAGGTGTCGATGGCCCCGCCCCAGGCGTTGGTGAAGCGCAGCCCCTCCAGCTGCGGGAAGCAGCGGAAGAAGTGGGTGGCGAGGGTCCGGAAGGTCTCCGGCCGCTGGTCGTACTCGTGCCGGACGTGGCCGCCGTAGTGGTAGACCGCGTCGTAGCCTCCCCAGAGGATCCGGTTGTCGGCGGAGAGCCGGAAGTAGTGGAACTTGTTGGCGCTGTCGCCGAGCCCCTGCCGGCCGCGCCAGCCGATCGCGGCGAGCTGCTCGTCGTTCAGCGGCTCGGTCATCAGCGCGTAGTCGTACACCGGGACGACGTACGGGCGGACGCGCTTGACCAGGGACGGGAAGACGTTGGTGCCGAGCGCCACGCGGCGGGCGAAGACCCGCCCGTACGGGGTGCGGACGGCGGTGCCGCTGCCGTACTCCCGCAGGTCGGTGGCCCGGGTGTGCTCGAAGATCCGCACGCCCTGGCCGAGGCAGGCCTCCTTGAGGCCCCAGGCGAGCTTGGCGGGGTGGACCATGGCCACGCCCTCCTTGTCCCAGAGGCCGCCGAGGAAGGTCGGCGAGTTCACCTCGGCGCGCAGCGCGTCGGCGTCCAGGACGGTGAGCTCGAAGCCGTAGCGGGTCACGGCCTCGGCGATCTCGTGGAGCTCCTCCAGCTGGTGGGGCTGGGTGGCGACGTCGATCTCGCCGGTGCGCTCCCATTCGGCGTCGATGCCGTAGCGCTTGAGGGTGGCCTCGATGCCGTCCAGGTTGGCGGCACCGAGGCGTTCCAGCTGGGCGAGTTCGGCGGGCCAGCGCTGCAGGCCGTTGCCGAAGCCGTGGGTGAGGCTGGCGGCGCAGAACCCGCCGTTGCGCCCGGACGCGGCCCACCCGACCTCGTTGCCCTCGACCAGCACGACGTCCAGCGAGGGGTCGCGTTCCTTGGCGATGAGGGCGGTCCAGAGGCCGGAGTAGCCGCCGCCGACGACCAGCAGGTCGCAGGTGGTGTCGCCGACCAGGGCGGGCAGTGCCGCCGGCCGGCCCGGGTCCTCCAGCCAGAAGGGGGTGGGCCTGGCGTCACTGAGCGCGCGGGCGGAGTCCATGCATTATCAGCCACTTTCTGTACTTGGGCGACGATGTGTTCGGCCACGGCCGACGGTACGTCAGGCGGTGGCCTTCCGGCGGTTGCCGAGCCACTGGCCGGCGACGGTCAGCGCCACGGCGGCGGCGAACATCGCGGTGCCGATGACGTTGACCTGCACCGGGATGCCGCGTTGCGACGCGCCCCAGACGAACATCGGGAAGGTGACCGTGGTCGGGCCCGAGTTGAACTGGGTGATGATGAAGTCGTCGAAGGAGAGCGCGAAGCTGAGCAGCGCTCCGGCGGCGATGCCGGGGGCGGCGAGCGGCAGGGTGACCCGCAGGAAGGTCTGGACGGGGGTGGCGTAGAGGTCCTGGGCGGCCTGTTCGAGCCTCGGGTCCATGCTCATCACGCGCGCCTTGACGGCCGTCACCACGAAGCTGAGGCAGAACATGATGTGCGCGATGAGGATGGTGGTGAAGCCGAACGGGATGCGCATGTTGAGGAAGAGCGTGCCCAGCGAGGCGGCCATGACCACCTCGGGCATGGCCATCGGCAGGAAGATCATCGCGGTGGTGGCGGAGCGGCCGCGGAAGCGGTGGCGGGCCAGTGCGAAGGCGACCATGGTGCCGAGGACGGTGGCGCCGATGGTGGCGAGCACCGCGATCTGCAGGCTGAGCGAGAGCGACTGGCACATGTCGGCCACGCCGCAGGGGTTGGTCCACGCGTCGGTGGAGAACTCGTTCCACTCGTAGTTGAACTTGCCGACCGGCTTGTTGAACGAGAAGGCCAGCACGACCAGGTTGGGCAGCACGAGGTAGGCGAGGGCCAGCAGGCCCGCCAGCACCACCAGGTGGGCACGGACCCACTTGACGATCCGGGACATCAGACCAGTTCCTCCGTCCCGGCCTTGCGCATGTAGACCGTCACCATGCCCAGGATCAGGGCCATCAGGATGAAGCTCAGCGCGGCGGCCGTGGGGTAGTCGAGTACGTTCAGGAACTGCTTCTGGATGCCGTTGCCGACCATCTGCTCGCTCGGCGAGCCCAGCAGCTGGGCGTTGATGTAGTCGCCGGAGGCCGGGATGAAGGTGAGCAGGGTGCCGGCGACGACGCCCGGGAGCGAGATCGGGAAGGTGACCTTGCGGAAGGTGGTGAACGGCCGGGCATAGAGGTCGCCGGCCGCCTCGTGCAGGCGGGGGTCGATCCGCTCCAGCGAGGTGTACAGCGGCAGGATCATGAACGGCAGGAAGTTGTAGGTCAGACCGCAGACCACGGCGAGCGGCGTGGCGAGCACCCGGTCGCCGGAGGTGAGGCCGATCGCGTTGGTCACGTCCAGGACGTGCAGGGTGTTGAGCGCGCCGACCACCGGACCGCCGTCGGACAGGATGGTCTTCCAGGCCAGCGTGCGGATCAGGAAGCTGGTGAAGAAGGGCGCGATCACCAGGATCAGGATGACGTTGCGCCAGCGCTTGCTCGCCTTGAAGGCGATCGTGTAGGCGAGCGGGTAGCCGACGGCCAGGCAGAGCACGGTGGCGATGGCCGCGTAGGAGAACGAGCGGACGAAGTGCCACTTGTACTCGACCAGGGCGTCCCAGTAGGTGGCGAGGTGCCAGGTGACCTTGAAGCCCTGCTCGAGCGAGCCGGTCTGCAGCGAGGTGGACGCCTGGTAGACCATCGGGACGGCGAAGAAGACGACCAGCCAGGCGATGCCGGGCAGCAGCAGCCAGTAGGGGGTGAGCCGGCGCCTGGCCCCGGGGGCCGCCGGGGCGGGCGCGCCGCCGTCCGGGGGCACGGCCTGCGGCGGTGCGGCCGCGGTGGTGGTGGTCATGCGGCCTCCTCCGCGGTGCCCGCGTCGATCGCCTGGGAGGCGTCCAGGGCGAAGGAGTGCGCCGGGTTCCAGTGCAGCAGGACGTCGGCGCCGGGGACGATCCGGGCGTCGCGCTCCATGTTCTGCTCGAAGACGGTGACCTCCTGGCCGCCGTCTGTGCGCACCACGTACTGGGTGGAGACGCCGATGAAGCTGGAGTCGAGGACGGTGCCGGCGAGCCGGTTGCGCCCGTCGGCGACCTCGGCGGAGGCGTGCACGATGGTGATCTTCTCCGGGCGGACGCCCAGGTGGACCTTCCGGGCGTCGGTGGCGCAGCGCGCCTTCGGGACGGCGAGGCGGGCGCCGGCCGCGGTGAGCAGCAGGTCGCCGCCGTCGGTGCCGGTGACCTCGGCGGGCAGCAGGTTCGACTGGCCGAGGAAGTTGGCCACGAAGGTGGTGGCGGGGTTCTCGTACAGCTCGGCGGGGGCGCCCAGCTGCTCGACCCGGCCGCCGTTCATCACCGCGATGGTGTCGGCCATGGTCATGGCCTCCTCCTGGTCGTGGGTGACGTGCACGAAGGTGATGCCGACCTCGGTCTGGATCCGCTTGAGCTCCAGCTGCATCTGGCGGCGGAGCTTGAGGTCGAGCGCGCCGAGCGGCTCGTCGAGGAGCAGCACCTGGGGGTGGTTGATCAGGGCGCGGGCGACGGCGACGCGCTGCTGCTGGCCGCCGGAGAGCTGGTGCGGCTTGCGCCGGGCGTACTGGCCGAGTTCGACCAGCTCCAGCATGTCGTCGACCTGCTTCCTGACCTCCTTCTTCCCGCGCCGGCGCAGGCCGAAGGCGACGTTCTCGAAGATGTCCAGGTGCGGGAAGAGCGCGTAGCTCTGGAAGACGGTGTTCACCGGCCGCTTGTACGGGGGCAGGGCGGTGACGTCCTGGCCGCCGATCAGGACGGTGCCGCTGGTGGGCTCCTCCAGCCCGGCGATCATGCGCAGGGTGGTGGTCTTGCCGCAGCCGGAGGCGCCGAGGAGGGCGAAGAAGGAGCCCTGGGGGACGGTGAGGTCGAGCGGGTGGACGGCGGTGAAGGAGCCGTAGGTCTTGCCTATGCCGGTGAGCCGGACGTCGCCGCCGGCGGCCGCGGCGCGCTGCTGGTCTGTCATGGGGGTGTCTTCCTGGTTTGTCTCTGCCGTGAGCGGGGGTCAGGCGCCGATGAGCTTGGAGAACTTCTCCTCGAAGTCGCTCTCCTCGGTCTCGGTGAGGGTGCGGAACACGTGCGCCTTGGCCGCCATCTCGGGGGTGGGTACGACCAGCGGGTTGGCCGCGATGTCCGGGGCGAGCGTGGCGAGCTCGTCCTTCATCCCGGTGACGGCGGAGACGAAGCCGATGCCCGCGACCAGCTGCGCCGCGATCTTCGGCTGATAGTAGAAGTCGATCAGCTTCTCCGCGTTCGCCTTGTGCTGCGCCCTGGCCGGGACCAGCATGTTGTCCGTCGAGGAGACGTAGCCCTTCTCCGGGATCACGAACTCGATGTCCGGGTTGTCCGCGCGCAGCTGGATCAGGTCACCGCCCCAGGCGACGCAGGCCGCGATGTCCCCGGAGGAGAGCTCCTGGCCGTAGTCGTTGCCGGTGAAGCGGCGGATCTGCTTGCTGTCCACGGCCTTCTGCAGCCGTGCGATCGCGGCGTCGTAGTCGTCGGCGGTGAACTTCGCCGGGTCCTTGCCCATGTCCAGCAGGACCATCCCGATGCTGTCGCGCATCTCGGAGAGGAAGGTCACCCGGCCCTTGAGGTCCGGGTCGTCCAGCAGCTGGGAGACGCTGGCGACCTCCTTGCCCTTGGTGGCCTTCCGGTTGTAGGCCACCACGACCTGGATCCCGGCCCACGGGTAGGAGTAGAGCCGGCCCGGGTCCCAGTCCGGTGCGCGGAAGCGGGAGTCGATGGTGGTGATCGCCGTGGTGACGTTCGCCTGGTCGAGCTTCTGCACCCAGCCGAGCCGGATCAGCCGGGCCGCCATCCAGTCGGTCAGCACCATCAGGTCGCGGCCGGTGTCCTGGCCGGCCGCGAGCTGCGGCTTGATCTTGCCGAAGAACTCGACGTTGTCGTTGACGTCCTCGTTGTACTTCACCTTGATGCCGGTGGCCGCGGTGAAGGCGTCCAGGGTGCCGTGCTTCTCCTTGTCCTTCTCGTCGGTGTCGACGTAGAGCGGCCAGTTGGAGAAGTTCACCTCCTTCTCGGTCTCCGAGAGGTCCTTCGCGGCGCCCGCCGCCGAGTCGCCGCCGGAGGTCTTGGCCGCCGGGATGCCGCAGGCGGCCAGCGTGCCCGCGCCCGCGGTCAGCGCGGCGGCCCGCAGCAGGGCTCGGCGGCCGATCGCCGCCCGGCCGCTGGTGAGACTGCGCTCCCAGGCCCTGCGGACCGGTTCGGGCAGACCGTCGGTGAGCTCGTTGAACGCCATGGAACGGGCCTCCTGGGGGTAAGAGGTCGGATCGGGGCGCCCGGGGGGAGGCGCCCCTGGCAGGGGTTATCTGTCTCCGAAGACGGTGCGGTGCCAGTCCTTGCGGGCGACCGCGGTGGTGTCGAACATGACGTGCTTGACCTGGGTGTACTCGTCCAGCGAGTACTGGGACATGTCCTTGCCGTAGCCGGAGGCCTTGTAGCCGCCGTGCGGCATCTCGCTGATGATCGGGATGTGGTCGTTGACCCAGACGCACCCGGCCGCGATCTCCCGGGTGGCGCGCAACGAGCGGTGCACGTTGCTCGTCCAGGCGGAGGCGGCCAGGCCGTACGGGGTGTCGTTGGCCAGCCGCAGGCCCTCGTCGTCGGAGTCGAACGGCAGGACCACCAGCACCGGGCCGAAGACCTCGCCCTGCACCACCTCGCTGTCCTGGGCGGCCCCGGTGACCAGGGTCGGCAGGTAGTAGGCGCCGCGGGTGAGGTCGCTGCCGTCGTGGCCCTTCTCCGGCGCGCGCCCGCCGGTGACGACGGTGGCGTAGGAGCGGGCCCGCTCGACGAAGCCGGCCACCCGGTCCCGGTGGGTGTACGAGACCAGCGGGCCGAGGTCGGTGCGCGGGTCGAGCGGGTCGCCGACCCGGATCGCGGCGTACAGCTCGGCCACCCCGGCCACGAAGGCGTCGTACAGCGGCCGCTGGACGTACGCCCGGGTGGCGGCGGTGCAGTCCTGGCCGCCGTTGATCAGCGAGGCGGCGACGGCGCCGTGCACGGCGGCGTCGAGGTCGGCGTCGTCGAAGACCACGAAGGGGGCCTTGCCGCCGAGCTCCAGGTGGGTGCGCTTGACGCCCGCGGTGGCGAGCTCGGCGACCCGCTTGCCGACCGGGGTGGAGCCGGTGAAGGAGACCATCGCGACGTCCGGGTGAGCGACCAGGTGCTCGCCCGCCGTGCGGCCGGCGCCGGTGACGACGTTGACCACGCCGTCCGGGATGCCCGCCGCGGTGCAGGCCCCGGCGAACATCAGCGAGGTCAGCGGGGTCAGCTCGGCCGGCTTGAGCACGATGGTGTTGCCCGCGGCGATCGCCGGCAGGATCTTCCAGGCGGCCATCTGCAGCGGGTAGTTCCACGGCGAGATCGAGCCGACCACGCCGATCGCCTCGCGCCGCACGTAGGAGGTGTGGTCGCCGGAGTACTCGCCGGCCGCCTTGCCCTCCAGGTTGCGGGCGGCCCCGGCGAAGAACGCGGTGTTGTCGATGGTGCCGGGGACGTCGAACTCGGTGGCCAGCTTGACCGGCTTGCCGGTCTGCGCGGTCTCCACCCGGGCGAGGTCCGCGCAGGCGTCGGTCAGGACGGCGGCGAGCCGGGTCAGCGCCTCGGACCGGGCGCCGGGGGTGGCGGAGGACCAGCCGGGCAGCGCCGCCCGCGCGGCGGCGACGGCCGCGTCGACGTCCGCGGTGTCGGCCAGCGCGACCTGCTCGACCACGCTGCCGTCCGCGGGGTTGACGACCTGGAAGGGCTCGCCACCCCCCTGGATCAGGCGGCCCGCGACGTACTGCGCGCCCGGGCCGAAGTCCGTCAGGTCCATCTGGTTCCTCCAAGTGCCGGTGGTTCGACGGCGGGCGGCGGAATCGCGCCTCCGCGGTGGGGGGATCCGCTCGTCGACCACCGGGTTGCGCGATCCTGGCAGCCCTGTCGACCCGACAAGGGATTCCACTGTTGCTGTCCGGTTAACGCGACGGATTCCGGCGTGGTGACTGTTTCTCGCCACGGCCGTCCGCTGACCATGCCCGTTGCCGCACCGGCGTGACAAGGGTCACTGCGACAACCTCGACCCGAAGGGCCTTACAGGGTGCAAGGGTGCACAGAGGGCGACAGGTCGTCGCCGCGATGGATGATTTACCTGACACTCTGGTCCCCCACGGCCCTGGAGGCCCGCGATGCTCCCCACCGTCGCCCGCGTGCTCGACCTGGAGGTGATGCGGCGCGGCCTCCCCCAGGTCGTGGCCGGCGCCGACCACCTGGAGCGGCCGGTCCGCTGGGTGCACGTGAGCGAGCTGCCCGACGTCGCCGGGATGCTCCGCGGCGGCGAGCTGGTGCTCACCACCGGGATCGCCCTGCCCGAGGACCGCGAGGGGCTGGCCCGCTACGTCCGCGAGCTGGACGAGGTGGGGGTGGCCGGCCTGGTCGTCGAGTTCGGCCGGCGCTACTTCGACTCGCTCCCCCGCGCCCTGGTGCACGCCGCCGAGCAGCGCGGTCTGCCGCTGGTCACGCTCCGCCGCGAGCTGCGCTTCGTCGCCGTGACCGAGGCCGTGCACGCACTGGTGGTCAACGCCCAGCTGGACCAGCTGCGCGCCTCCGAGGCCGTCCACCAGGTGTTCAACGAGCTGGTAGTGGAGGGCGCCGAGCCGCCCGAGGTGATCCGCCAGGTGGCCCGGATGGCGGGCGCGCCCGTCGTGCTGGAGAACCTGGCGCACCAGGTGCTCGCCCACGAGAGCGCCGGCCGCCCGGAGAACGAGCTGCTGGAGGACTGGGAGCGCCGCTCCCGCGGGGTCCGCCCGCCCGGCCGCACCGGCCACGACCCGCGCAGCGGCTGGCTGGTGACCACCGTCGGCGCCCGCGGCCAGGACTGGGGGCGGCTGGTGCTGGTGCAGGAGCCGGGCGCGCTTCCGGAGGGCGCGGCGCACCCGCACAGCATGCTGCTGGAGCGCGGGGCCTCCGCGCTGGCGCTCAACCGCCTGGTGGTGCGCGACCGGGAGAGCCTGGAGCGGCAGACCCACCGCACCCTGCTGTCCGGCATCCTCACCCACTCGCTGACCGTCTCCGAGGTCGCCCTGCGCGCCCAGGCCCTCGGCGTCCCGTTGGAGGGCCGGCGGCTGGTGGGGGTGGTGCTGCGCCAGCGGCGCGGGCCGATCCCGGCCGCGCTGGAGGCGCAGGCCCGGCTGCGCGACTTCACCGAGCTGGCCGCCGGCGCGGTGCGGGCCTGCCGGCTCCCGGCACTGGTGGGGGCGCTGGACGACGAGGGCGTCGGCGTGCTGATCGCGCTCGGCACCCAGCAGGACGAGCACGCCGCGCTGGACGCCTTCTCGGCGACGCTGCGCCGGATGTCGGCGGAGGCCGGGCGGGAGGGCGCCGCCGCTCCGGACCCGGTGGTCGCGGTGGGCTCCTCGGTCGGCTCCGTCCGGGACGCCCGTCGCACCCTGCTGGAGGCCACCCAGGTCTCCGAGGCGGCCCTGCACGACGCGCCCGGCGGCCGGACCGCCTCCTACTACCGGCTGCCGGACGTGCGGCTGCGCGGCCTGCTCCACCTGCTGCGCGACGACGCCCGGCTGCAGACCTACGTGGAGCGCGAGCTGGGCCCGCTGCTGGCCCACGACGCCGAGCACAACGGCCAGTTGGTGCAGATGCTGCGGATCTACCTGGAGCAGGGCCGGAACAAGTCCGCGGCGGCCGACGCCGCGCACCTGTCCCGGCCGTCCTTCTACGACCGCCTGCACAAGGTCGAACGGATCCTCGGCGTCGACCTCGACCAGGTGGAGTCCTGCCTCTCCCTGCACGTGGCGCTGCTCGCCCTGGACGCCGTCCGCCGCTGAGCCCCGGGGCTCACACCCCGGTGATGCGCCCCCAGACCTTGTGCAGCCCGGGCCGCTCGGCCGAGCCGACGTCGCGCATGGTGCGCAGCCGGGCGCGCATCTCGTCGGTCGGGAAGACCAGCGGGTTCTCGGCGATCTCGGCCTTCTCCTTGTCGCCGCTGGCCGCCAGCACCTCGCGGGCGGCCGGCACCGGGCAGATGTACTGGACGAACGCGGCGAGCTCGGCGGCCACCTCCGGCTGGTAGTAGTAGTCGATCAGCGCCTCTGCGTTGCGCTTGTGGGTGGCCCGGTTGGGGATCATCAGGCTCTCCGCCCACAGCTCGCCGCCCTCCTCCGGGACCACGAACTCGATGTCCGGGTTCTCTGCGGTGAGCTGGACGGCGTCGCCGGAGTAGGCCTGGCAGGCGAGCGCCGCGCCGGAGGCGAGGTCGCTGGTGTAGTCGTTGCCGGTGAAGCGGCGGACGTGGCCGGTGTCGACCATCTTCTGCACCAGGTCCATCGCCTTGTTCGCGTCGTCGTCGGTGAACGCGGCGATGTCGGCGCCCTGGGCGAGCATCAGCAGTCCGAGCGCCTCGTCGAGCCCGGCGAACAGCGTGACCCGGCCCTTGAGGTCGGGCGCCCACAGGTCGGCGGTGGACCTGATCTCCCGGCCGAGCGCCTTGCGGTTGTAGGCGATGCCGGTGATCCCGGACTGCCACGGCACGCTGCGCCGGCGCCCGGGGTCGAAGGCCGGGTTCGCGAGCTGCGGGTCCAGGTTGGCGGTGACGTTCGGCAGGTTGTCCCGGTCCATGGCCTGCACCCAGCCCAGCGAGACGTACCGCCCGGCCATCCAGTCGCTGATCACCATCAGGTCCCGGCCGGGGTCGGCGCCCTGGGTGAGCACCGGGCTGATCTTGCCGAAGAACTCGTCGTTGTCGTTGATGTCCTCGGTGTAGGTGACCTCGATGCCGGTCTTCTCGGCGAAGCCGTCCAGCGTCGGGCGACCGCCCTGCTCGTCGGTGTCGATGTACTGCGTCCAGTTGGAGAAGGTGAGCCGCTTCTCGCGGTCCGAGCGGTCCGGGGCCGAGCGGCGGTCCTCGGCGACGTACGCGGACGGGATGCCGCAGCCGGTGAGCGTGCCCGCGCCGAGCAGCGCGGCCCCGCCGAGCACCGAACGGCGGCGCAACGGGCGGGGGGCACGGGGGCGGATCGGGGTGGTGGTGCTGGGCATGGGTGGAGGCCTCCGGAGCATGGGACGGCCCCGGGCGCAGGCAACACACCCGGGGCCGTCCGAACGGTACGTCAGACAGTGTGCGCGTCGGTGAGCGACAGCACCTCGTCGAGCACCGCGAGGCCGGTCTTGGCCTCCTCCTCGGTGACGGTGCACGGCGGGACGACGTGGAAGCGGTTCATGTTGACGAACGGCCAGAGCCCGCGCTGCTTGCAGGCGGCGGCCAGCTCGGCCATCGGCGCGTTGGCGGCGCCGGCGGCGTTGTACGGGACCAGCGGCTCGCGGGTCTCGCGGTTCCGCACCAGGTCGAGCGCCCAGAACACGCCGAGGCCGCGGACCTCGCCGATCGAGGGGTGCCGCTCGGCCAGCTCGCGCAGGCCGGGGCCGAGCACGGTCTCGCCGATGTGCTTGGCGTTCTCGACGATGCCCTCCTCCGCCATGGCGTTGATGGTGGCGACGGCGGAGGCGCAGGCCAGCGGGTGGCCGGAGTAGGTGAGTCCGCCGGGGAACGGCCGCTCGGCGAAGGTGGCGGCGATCTCGGCGTTGATCGCCACGCCGCCGAGCGGGACGTAGCCGGAGTTGACGCCCTTGGCGAAGGTCAGCAGGTCGGGCACGACTCCCCAGTGGTCGGCGGCGAACCACTCGCCGGTGCGGCCGAAGCCGGCCATCACCTCGTCGAGGATGAACACGATGCCGTGGCGGTCGCAGATCTCCCGCACCCCGGCCAGGTAGCCGGCCGGCGGGATCAGGATGCCGGCGGTGCCGACCACGGTCTCCAGGATGATCGCCGCGACGGTGCCGGGCCCCTCGAACGCGACCACCTGCTCGAGGTGCTGCAGCGCGCGCTCGCACTCCTGCGCCTCGTTCTCGGCGTGGAAGTTGGAGCGGTAGGCGTACGGGCCCCAGAAGTGCACCGTGCCGGAGACGCCGGTCTCGTTGGCCCAGCGGCGCGGGTCGCCGGTGAGGGCGATCGCGTTGGCGGTGGCGCCGTGGTACGAGCGGTAGGCGGACATCACCTTCTGCCGGCCGGTGTGCAACCGGGCGAGCCGGACGGCGTTCTCGACGGCCTCGGCGCCGCCGTTGGTGAAGAAGATCTTGTCGAGGTCGCCGGGGGTGCGCTCGGCGATCAGCCGGGCGGCCTCGCTGCGCGACTCGACGGCGAAGCCGGGGGCGATGGTGCAGAGCTTCGCCGCCTGCTCCTGGATGGCCGCGACCACCTTCGGGTGCTGGTGGCCGATGTTGGTGTTGACCAGCTGGGACGAGAAGTCGAGGTAGCGGTTCCCGTCGTAGTCCCAGAAGTACGAGCCCTCGGCGCCGGCCACCGCGAGGGGGTCGATCAGCGCCTGGGCGGACCACGAGTGGAAGACGTGCGCGCGGTCGGCGGCCTTGACTGCCTGGCCGGCGGCTGAGTCAGCGGTGGGGATGCTCATGCCGGTAAGGCTAGGGAGTCCCGCCCGCGAAATGCAGTTTCATCTTGTCAGTCGGTCACCCGAACGGCCGACAGGGTGCAAAGACACCGGGCCCGGGTCGAAAAGACCCGGGCCCGTCGTCAGTTCGTACGACCGGACCCCCGCCGCTGGGCGGTCCCGCCGCGGCGACGGCCGTGAACCACTAGATCGCGGTCATCACGTGCTTCACGCGGGTGTAGTCCTCGAAGCCGTAGGAGGAGAGGTCCTTGCCGTAGCCGGACTTCTTGAAGCCGCCGTGCGGCATCTCGGCGACCAGCGGGATGTGGGTGTTGATCCAGACGCAGCCGAAGTCCAGGCGGCGGGACATCCGCATGGCGCGGGCGTGGTCCTTGGTCCACACCGAGGAGGCCAGCGCGAACTCGACGCCGTTGGCGTAGTCGACGGCCTGGTCCTCGTCGGTGAACTTCTGCACGGTGATGACCGGGCCGAAGACCTCGTTCTGGATGATCTCGTCGTCCTGCTGCAGGCCGGAGACGACGGTCGGGGCGTAGAAGTAGCCCTTCTCGCCGACCTGGTGGCCACCGGCCTCGACCTTGGCGTGGGCGGGCAGCCGCTCGATGAAGCCGGCCACCTGCTTCAGCTGGTTGGCGTTGTTCAGCGGGCCGTAGAGCACGTCCTCGTCGTCCACGCCACCGGTCTTGGTCTCGGCCGCGGCCTTGGCCAGCGCCTCGACGAAGGCGTCGTGGATCGACTCGTGCACCAGCACGCGGGTGGCGGCGGTGCAGTCCTGGCCGGCGTTGAAGAAGCCCGCCACCGAGATGCCCTCGACGGCCTCGGCGATGTCGGCGTCCTCGAAGACCACGACCGGGGCCTTGCCGCCCAGCTCCAGGTGGACGCGCTTGACGTCCTTGGAGGCGGACTCGGCGACCTGGATGCCGGCCCGGACCGAACCGGTGATGGAGGCCATCGCCGGGGTGCGGTGCTCGACCATCAGCTTGCCGCTCTCGCGGTCGCCGCAGATCACGTTGAAGACGCCGGCCGGCAGCTCCAGCTCCTTGAGCACGCCGCCGATGATCTCGGCCAGCAGCACGGTGGAGGCCGGGGTGGTGTCCGAGGGCTTCAGGACGACGGTGTTGCCGGCGGCGATGGCCGGGGCGAACTTCCAGACGGCCATCATCATCGGGTAGTTCCACGGCGCGACCTGGGCACAGACGCCGACCGGCTCGCGGCGGATGATCGAGGTCATCCCGTCCATGTACTCGCCCGCGGCCTTGCCCTCCAGCAGGCGGGCCGCGCCGGCGAAGAAGCGGATCTGGTCCACCATCGGGCCGATCTCCTCGGAGAGGGTCAGCGCGCGGGGCTTGCCGGTGTTGCGCACCTCGGCGTCGACGACCTCGTCGGCGCGGGCCTCGACCGCGTCCGCGATCTTCAGCAGCAGCTTCTGGCGGGTGCTCGGGGTGGCGTCGCGCCAGGCCGGGAAGGCGGCGGCGGCGGAGGCCATCGCCGCGTCCACGTCGGAGGCGCCGGACAGCGGGGACGTCGCGTAGACCTCGCCGGTGGTGGGGTCGACGATGTCGAGCGTACGGCCGTCCGCCGCATCGACGAACTCACCGTTGATGTAGTTGCGCAGCGTGCGAAGGTCGCTCACGGGGTCTCTCCTCGGTCTGGGCCTGCGGCGTTGCAGATTCCGGCGCCATGGTACGTCGGCGGGACCTGCGTACGAAGGGTGCCGAGTGGCCGGGCCCTGGGCGGCGCGGTCCACTGGTTGGGGGAACGCGCGCTGCGCTGCGGAGCCGCGCGCGTACCGTGCCAGGGTAGCCGTACGACTGCCGTTATCGACAGGCCAGGCGCATGTAGGCGATGAAATCCGCATGCGTTTTCCAAGATCACGACGAAATCAGCAGTTTCCGCGCTTGCGAACAAGGGAACGATCAGGCACAGTGGCGGCGTGGCCAACCGCGACCGGAACGCGAGCGTTCCCCTCGACGCCGCCTCCAAGGCGATCATCGAGCAGCTCCAGGAGGACGGACGCCGCCCGTACGCCGCCATCGGCAAGGCCGTGGGCCTGTCCGAGGCGGCCGTGCGTCAGCGCGTCCAGAAGCTGCTCGACCAGGGCGTGATGCAGATCGTCGCCGTCACGGACCCGCTCACAGTCGGCTTCACCCGCCAGGCGATGGTCGGGATCCGGGTCGAGGGTGACATCGAGCCCGTCGCCGACGCGCTGGCCGCCCTCGACGAGGTCGACTACGTCGTCTGCACCGCAGGCTCGTTCGACCTCCTGGCCGAACTGGTCTGCGAGGACGACGAGCACCTGCTCGAACTGATCAACAAGCGCATCCGCGCGCTTCCCGGCGTGCGGAGCACCGAGAGCTTCGTGTACCTGAAGCTCCGGAAACAGACCTACACCTGGGGCACCCGATGACAGCCGACCCGGCGCAGAAGGACCTTTCCAAGACCGCCTACGACCACCTGTGGATGCACTTCACCCGCATGTCGTCGTACGAGAACTCCCCCGTACCGACGATCGTCAAGGGCGAAGGCACCTACGTCTGGGACGACAAGGGCCGCAAGTACCTCGACGGCCTCGCCGGCCTGTTCGTCGTCCAGGCCGGCCACGGCCGCGAGGAGCTCGCCGAGGCCGCCGCCAAGCAGGCCAAGGAGCTCGCCTTCTTCCCGGTGTGGAGCTACGCCCACCCGAAGGCCGTCGAGCTGGCCGAGCGCCTGGCCAACTACGCCCCGGGCGACCTGAACAAGGTCTTCTTCTCCACCGGTGGCGGCGAAGCCGTCGAGACCGCCTGGAAGCTCGCCAAGCAGTACTTCAAGCTGACCGGCAAGCCGACCAAGTACAAGGTCATCTCGCGCGCCGTCGCCTACCACGGCACCCCCCAGGGCGCCCTGTCCATCACCGGCCTGCCGGGCCTGAAGGCCCCGTTCGAGCCGCTGGTGCCGGGCACCCACAAGGCCCCGAACACCAACATCTACCGCGCCCCGGCCTTCCTCGCCGGCCCCGACGGCACGGTCGACCCCGAGGCCTACGGCCGCTGGTGCGCCGACGAGATCGAGGTGGCCATCCTCAACGAGGGCGCCGAGACCGTCGCCGCCGTCTTCGTCGAGCCGGTGCAGAACGCCGGTGGCTGCTTCCCGCCGCCGCCCGGGTACTTCCAGCGCCTGCGCGAGATCTGCGACCGCCACGACGTGCTGCTCGTCTCGGACGAGGTCATCTGCGCCTTCGGCCGCCTGGGCACCATGTTCGGCGCCGACAAGTTCGGCTACCAGCCCGACATGATCACCTGCGCCAAGGGCATGACCTCGGGCTACTCCCCGATCGGCGCCACGATCATCTCGGACCGCATCGCCGAGCCGTTCTACAAGGGCGACAACACCTTCCTGCACGGCTACACCTTCGGCGGCCACCCGGTCTCCTCCGCCGTGGCGCTGGCCAACCTCGACATCTTCGAGCGCGAGGGCCTGAACCAGCACGTCCTCGACAACGAGGCCGCCTTCCTGGGCACCCTGAACAAGCTGCGCGACCTGCCGATCGTCGGCGACGTCCGCGGCAACGGGTACTTCTACGGCATCGAGCTCGTGAAGGACAAGGTCACCAAGGAGTCGTTCAACGACGACGAGGTCGAGCGCGTCCTCTACGGCTTCCTGTCGAAGGCCCTCTTCGACAACGGCCTGTACTGCCGCGCCGACGACCGTGGCGACCCGGTCGTCCAGCTGGCCCCGCCGCTGATCTCCGACCAGTCGACCTTCGACGAGATCGAGCAGATCCTGCGGACCAGCCTGACCGACGCGTGGGCGAAGATCTGACCGGCTGAGCCAACCTTCCCCACCCTCCGCCGCAGGGCGGTCCCTCCCCGGGACCGCCCTGCGGTGTTTCCGCAGCCGCCCCGCGGCGCGCCGGGGGCGTCGGGTCTCCGGACCTCCGGACCTCCGGACCTCCGGGCCGACTTTCCGCCACCAGGCGGCGAACAAACATGCCTGATTGCGGGTGATTTGCCCGCGATGGACCAGAGCGCCGCAACCGCACGAGGTCCCGGTCGTTCTAATCTGACGACTGTCATATCCCTGCAGCCACCCAGGATGGAACCTCATGTCAGCGGCACCGCCTGACAACGACGTGCTGTGGGCCCGGGGGATCGTCAAGTCCCATCACGGCACCCCCGCCCTGCGCGGCATCTCGATCGGCGTGCGCGAGGGGGAGGTGCTCGCCGTCACCGGCCCCCGCGGCTCCGGGAAGAGCACCCTGCTCGGCTGCCTCTCCGCGCTCCTCCCGGTCGACGACGGCGAGGTCTGGTTCAACAGCGCCCCCGTCCACACCCTCGGCCGGGCCGGCCGCGAACGGCTGCGCCGCGACCGCTTCGGCTTCGTCGGCTCCGAACCGCACCTGGTGCCCGAGCTGACCGCCCGGGAGAACGTCGCCCTGCCCCTGCTGCTCGCCGGAGCCGGCAACAAGGCCGCCTACACCGCCGCCGACGAGTGGCTGGAGCGCCTCGACGTCGGCGAGATCGGCCGCCGGCGACCCGACCTGCTGCTCCAGAGCCAGCGCCAGCGGATCGCCGTCGCCCGCGCCCTCGCCCCGCTGCCGACGGTCGTCTTCGCCGACGACCCCACCGCCCCGCTGCACCGCGAGGCCGCCGACCAGGTCCTGCGGATACTGACCAGCGCGGCCCGCTCGCACCAGCTCACCCTCGTCCTGGCCACCCACGACCCCGAGCTCGTCCGGTTCGCGGACCGCGCCGTCGCCCTCGTCGACGGACGGCTCACCGCCCCCGCCGCGCCCGTCCCGCGCGGCACCACCGGCAGCGCCCCGGGCGCGGCCGGTGCGTCCGCCGTCTCGGCCACCCGCCGCTGACGACGCCGAGCCGCTGAAAGAGTCGACGTGTTCTATCTCCGTCTGGCCCGGGGCTACCGGGCGCCCGACCTCGGCCGCTGGCTGCTCACCGCGCTCGCCGCCGGCCTGGTCGCCGCCTTCCTGTTGCGCTCCCTCGGCCGGGCGATGAGCGACCCGGACGGCGGCACCGACGCGCTGGCCCGCCTGCTCTGGTGCCTGCCCCCGCTCGCCGCCGTCGGCTGGTTCGCCGCCGTCGCCGCCCGCGCGGTGCCCGCCCGGCGGCCCGAACGGATCACCGGCCTGCGGACCGCCGGGGCCGGGTCCGGACGGATCCGCGCCCTGATCGCCGGCGAGGTCGCGCTCGCCTGCACCCTCGGCAGCGTGCTCACCCTGCTGCTCTTCCTGGTGCTGCGCAACGACATCGCCGGGCCGTCGCTCGCCCCCGACCTGGGCATGGGCGTACCGCTGCCCGCCGCGGCGCCCGTCACCCTGCTCGCCCTGGTGCCGCTCACCGCCGGCATCGCCGCCGCCTGCGCCGTCCCGCTCGACGAGACCCTGCCCGGCCGCCGGACCGGCCCCCGCACCGGCTTCGGCGCGCTGCGGATCGCCCTGCCGATCGGCCTGGCCGTGATCGGCCTCGCCCTCGAACTCATCGCGCTGCGGCCCGGCGCCGCCGCCGACGGCCGGCCGATCCACCTGCCCGCCGGGCTCGGCACCACCAGCACCGCCGCGCTCGGCGGCTGGGCCGCCAGCGCCCTCGGCCTCGCCCTGCTCACCGGCCCGCTGCTGTCCTGGACCGGCCGGCTGCTCGCCGCCGGCCGCCCCACCCCGCTGCGGCTGCTGGCCGGCCGCGGGCTCACCGCCCAGGCCCGCCGGCTCGGCCCGCCGCTGGCCGTGCTCACCCTCGCGCTCGCGCTGGTGCTCACCACCATCCGCTACTGGATCGGCACGCCCGGGAGCGCCGACGCGCTGCCCGCCGTCGAGGCCTGCCTGGTGCTCGGCTGCGCGGGCGCCGCGGTGGCCGCCCGGCTGGCCGAGGTCCGCACCGACCGCCGGGACGTCACCGACGCGCTGCTGCGCCTCGGCACCCCGCCCCGGCTGCTGTTCGGCGCGATCGCGCTGCGCACGCTGGCGGTGGGCACCACCCTGCTGGTGACCGGCGGGGCGACCGCCGCACTGGCGGCCGCCGGCCTGCGCTAGCTATCCGGCCGCGGCGAGCTGGCCGCAGGCGCCGTCGATCTCCTGGCCGCGGGTGTCCCGGACGGTCGTCGGCACGCCGTGCGACTGGAGCCGGCGGACGAACTCGCGCTCGTCCTCGGGCCGGGAGGCGGTCCACTTGGAGCCCGGGGTCGGGTTCAGCGGGATCAGGTTCACGTGCACCCGGTGGTTGCGGATCAGCCGGCCGAGCAGGTCCGCCCGCCACGCCTGGTCGTTGATGTCCTTGATCAGCGCGTACTCGATGGAGATCCGGCGGCCCGACTTCTCCGCGTAGTTCCACGCCGCGTCCAGCACCTCGGCGACCTTCCACCGGGTGTTCACCGGCACCAGCTCGTCGCGCAGCTCGTCGTCCGGGGCGTGCAGCGACAGCGCCAGGCGGCAGCTCAGGCCCTCGTCGGCGAGCCGGTTCATCGCCGGGACGAGGCCGACGGTGGACACCGTGATGCCCCGCTGGGACAGGCCGAAGCCGTCCGGCGCCGGGTCGGTCAGCCGACGGATCGCGGCCAGCACCCGGTTGTAGTTGGCCAGCGGCTCGCCCATGCCCATGAAGACCACGTTGGACAGCCGCGCCTCCCCGCCGGGGATCTCGCCGTCCTTGAGCGCGCGCATCCCGGCGGCGATCTGCTCGACGATCTCGGCGGTGGACAGGTTGCGGGTCAGCCCGGCCTGGCCGGTCGCGCAGAACGGGCAGTTCATGCCGCAGCCGGCCTGCGAGCTGATGCACATGGTGACGCGGTCCGGGTAGCGCATCAGCACCGACTCGACGAGGGTGCCGTCGAAGAGCTTCCAGAGCGTCTTGCGGGTGGTGTCGTCGTCGCACGAGACGTGCCGGACCACCGACATCAGCTCGGGCAGCAGGCTCTCGGTGAGCTTCTCCCGGCTGGCGGCGGGGATGTCCGTCCAGCTCGCCGGGTCGTTCGACATCCGGCCGAAGTAGTGGTTGGAGAGCTGCTTGGCGCGGAACGGCTGCTCGCCCAGCTCGGCGACGGCCTCCTTGCGCTCGGCGGGGCTCAGATCGGCGAGGTGTCGCGGGGGCTTGGCGCCGCGCGGCGCGACAAACGTGAGTTCTCCGGGCTTAGGCATGGTTGTTCCAGTGTCGCAGACGCCCGGAGCGGGCCGGACACGGCGAAGGGGCCCCGGAAGTCCGGAGCCCCTTCGCACGGTCGGCGCGGCCGGGTCCTGCCCGGCGGATCCCGCCGGACGGGTCCCCTGGCCCTAGCTGCCGACGAAGGCCGCCAGCAGCAGCCAGACCACCGGCGCGGTCGGCAGGAGGGAGTCCAGCCGGTCCATGATGCCGCCGTGGCCCGGCAGCAGCGTGCCCATGTCCTTGATCCCGAGGTCGCGCTTGATCATCGACTCGCCCAGGTCGCCCAGGGTCGCGGTGACCGCCGCGCAGCCGCCCAGGATCAGGCCCTGCCACCAGCTGCCGCCGTCGATGATCAGCTGCATCAGCAGCGCACCGGCCAGCATCGACAGGCCGATGCCGCCGGCCAGGCCCTCGCGGGTCTTGCCGGGGCTGATCGTCGGGGCCAACTTGTGCTTGCCGAACTTGTAGCCCACGGCGTAGGCGCCGGTGTCGCTGCAGATCGTGACGATCAGGAACAGCACGATCCGCTGCGGACCGTCGTCGGCCGCGAGCATCATCGCCACGAACGTCGCCAGGAACGGCACGTAGAAGGCGGTGAACACGCCGGCCGTTATGTCCCGCAGGTAGTTCTCCGGCGGCTCCGCCATCCGCCAGACCATCACCGCGAGCCCGGTCAGCGCCAGCGAGGCCGCCGCCCACTGGACGCCCGCCCAATAGCCGGTGGCGATCATCGCGATGCCGCCCGCGACCAGCGGGACCAGCGGCGCCTTGATCTGCTTGCGCTCGGCCAGCCGGCTGGTCAGCTCCCAGACGCCGACCGACGCCGCGGCCATCACGACGACCAGGAACAGCGCCTTCACCACGAACAGCGAGGCGATGATCACCGCGCCGAGGCCGACGCCCACGCCTATCGCGGCCTGGAGGTTACGGCCACCGCGCTGCTTGCGCGGCTGCGACGGCGGCGGGGCGGGCTGGGCGGCCACGGGAGTCTCCTGCCCTGGATGGGACGACGGCACGAAGGGGGGCTGCCCGGCCGCCGGGTGGCCCGGCGGCGGCGCGGGGTGCGCCGGAGCCCCCGGGTGCGGCGGGAGGCCGTGGCCGGGAGCGGGGGCGGCGTCACCGGTCACGGCGCGCAGCACGACCGTCTCCGTCACGCCCGGCACCGCCGGCCCGGCGGGCTCGTCCCGGAACAGCGGGCCGCTCAGCCGGCCGGCCTCCCGGGCCGGGCCGGCCGCGGGGTCGCCCGGTCGGCCGGGCGCCGGTGGGAGGTCCTGGCCGCCCTGACCCGGCGCACCGGGGAGCGGACCGGGATCGGCCGGTACGGGAGGCATGACCCGAGTCTCCTCCGCGTCGCCGCCCCAGTACACCGGAGGCTGCTGCGAGTGATCCGAACGGAGGCCGGGATCACCCGGGGCGGCACCGGGCGCGCCGGGGTGGGCGGCCTCGCCGCCCGGGTGACCGGGGAGCCCCTGGAACGGCGGCGCCGGGGGCCCGCCGTGTCCCGGCGCCGGGTGCGGCTGCTGCAGGTGGGCCTGCGGCTGCGGCTGCGGCGCCGGGCGGTACGGCTGGAACTGCTGGTCGGACGGGCCCCAGTAGCCAGGGGCGTCAGGGGCGTCGTTCATCAGACCTCGAGCAGCTCGGCTTCCTTGTGCTTCAGCAGCTCGTCGACGGCGGCCACGTACTTGGCCGTGGTGTCGTCGAGCTCCTTCTCGGCGCGGCGGCCGTCGTCCTCGCCGACCTCGCCGTCCTTGACCAGCTTGTCGATCGCGTCCTTGGCCTTGCGGCGCACGGCGCGGATCGAGACCTTGGCGTCCTCGCCCTTGCCGCGGGCGACCTTGATGAACTCCCGGCGGCGCTCCTCGGTCAGCTCGGGAAGCACCACCCGGATGATGGAACCGTCGTTGGACGGGTTGACGCCCAGGTCGGAGTCGCGGATCGCCTGCTCGATGGCCTTCAGCGCGGTCTTGTCGAACGGCGACACGACGGCCATGCGCGGCTCCGGCACCGAGAACGAGGCCAGCTGGTTGATCGGCGTCACGGCGCCGTAGTACTCGGCCGCGATCTTGGCGAACATCGCCGGGTGGGCACGGCCGGTGCGGATGGCGGCGAAGTCGTCCTTGGCGACGGCGACGGCCTTCTCCATCTTCTCCTCGGCCTCGAGGAGGGTCTCTTCGATCACTGTGGTCTCCCTGTCCGGTTCATCTGCGGTTGTCCCGACCGGTGTCGGCGTCGAGGCCGGTCACGGCGACGGCGCCGCCCCGTACTGCTGGTTGCTGCTCAGGCCCGGACGGAATCCTGGCTGATGAGTGTGCCGATCTTCTCACTCTTCACCGCACGCGCGATATTGCCCTCCGCCAGCAGCTCGAAGACCAGCATCGGCAGGTTGTTGTCCTTGCACAGCGTGATCGCGGTGAGGTCGGCCACCTTGAGGTCGCGCGCGATGACCTCGGAGTACTCCAGAGCGTCGAACTTCACCGCGTCCGGGTTGGTCCGGGGGTCGGAGTCGTAGACGCCGTCCACACCGTTCTTGCCCATCAGCAGGACGTCGGCGTGGATCTCCAGCGCACGCTGCACGGCCGTGGTGTCGGTCGAGAAGTACGGCATGCCCATACCCGCGCCGAAGATCACCACGCGGCCCTTCTCCAGGTGCCGGACGGCCCGCAGCGGCAGGTACGGCTCGGCGACCTGGCCCATCGTGATCGCGGTCTGGACCCGGGTCTCGATGCCCTCCTTGACCAGGAAGTCCTGCAGCGCCAGGCAGTTCATCACGGTGCCGAGCATGCCCATGTAGTCCGAGCGCGCCCGGTCCATGCCGCGCACCTGGAGCTCGGCGCCCCGGAAGAAGTTGCCGCCGCCGATGACCACCGCGACCTCGGTACCGGCGCGGACGACGGTGGCGATCTCCCGGGCGATCGCGTGCACGACGTCCGGGTCGACGCCGAGTCCGCCACCACCGGCGAAGGCTTCACCGGACAGCTTGAGCAGCACCCGGCGGCGCGAGCCGGCCTTGGGGTCCTGCGCGGTCTCCTGCGTCTCCTGCATGGACTTCTCCTTTTTGCACCTACTGGCTCACAGGCGCGGGTGTGCGGATGCCCGGCCTGCGCGTACACGCGAGGAGGCCACTGCCGCGGGAACCGGTTCGGTGTCCTGCACGGCAATGGCCTCCTCGTCGTTCGTGGTGCCGACGCGGCCCGCCCGTGGACGGATGGCGCTGGGTGAGCCCGTTCGGCGTTCCGCCCGCCCTGCTCAGCGGGCGGGGGCGGTTCCCAGCGTAAGGGTGCCGGGGACCAGGGGGAACGTGGCTCAGGCGCCGACGCGGAAGCGGGCGAAGCGCTTGAGGGCGACGCCGTTCTCCTCGAGGACCTTGGCGACGGACTTCTTGTTGTCCTTCGCGAAGGCCTGCTCCAGGACGGAGTTCTCCTTCACGAAGCCGGTGACGCGACCCTCGACGATCTTCGGCAGGGCGGCCTCCGGCTTGCCCTCCTCGCGAGCGGTGGCCTCGGCGACGCGGCGCTCGTTCTCGATGTCCTCGGCCGGGATGTCCTCGCGGGACAGGTACTTCGGCGCGAAGGCGGCGATGTGCTGCGCGACGTCCTTGGCGACCTCGGCGTTCTCCTTGTCCAGCTCGACCAGGACGCCGACGGCCGGCGGGAGGTCGGGGCTGGTCTTGTGCAGGTAGACCGCGACGAAGCCGTCGCCGCCGAACTGGGCGAAGCGACGGAAGACGATCTTCTCGCCCAGGGTCGCGTTGGCCTCGTCGACGAACTGCTGGACGGTCTTGCCGGCCTCGATCTCGGAGGCCAGGGCGGCGTCCAGGTCGGCCGGGGCGGTGGCGGCGACGTGGGCGGCGATCGCGTCGGCGACCTTGACGAAGTTGTCACCCTTGGCGACGAAGTCGGTCTCGCAGTTCAGCTCGACCAGAACGCCGGACTTCTTGTCCTCGGCGATCAGCGCGGCGACGGCGCCGTTGGAGGCGTCACGGCCCTCGCGCTTGGCAACGCCCTTCTGGCCCTTGATGCGCAGGAGCTCGACGGCCTTCTCGACGTTGCCCTCGGCCTCGTCCAGGGCCTTCTTGCAGTCCATCATGCCGGCGCCGGTGAGCTCACGGAGCTTCTTGACGTCCGCGGCGGTGAAGTTCGCCATGGTGTGAATCTCTTCTCGCGTCTCGCGTGTCTGCGTGGGGATGCGCCGGGACCGATGGTTCGGCCCCGGCGCGGGAGAGAGGGGCACCTACCGGCGTCGTACCGGTGGGTGCCCCTCACCCGTGGTACGTCAGGCCTGCTCGGCCGGCGCCTCGGTGGCGGGGGCCTCGACGGCCTCGGCCTCGGCGGCGGGAGCCTCGGCGGCGGGGGCCTCCTCGGCCTTCTTCTCGCCCTCGATCAGGTCCTTCTCCCAGTCGGCCAGCGGCTGGTCGGCACCCGGCTCGGCCTTGGCGTCGCCCTTGGCGACACCGGCGCGGGACTTCAGACCCTCGGCCACGGCGTCGGCGATCACGCGGGTCAGCAGGGTGACGGAGCGGATCGCGTCGTCGTTGCCCGGGATCTTGTAGTCGACCTCGTCGGGGTCACAGTTGGTGTCGAGGATGGCGACGACCGGGATGTTGAGCTTCCGGGCCTCGCCGACCGCGATGTGCTCCTTCTTGGTGTCCACGATCCAGACGGCGCTGGGAACGCGCTGCATGTCGCGGATACCGCCGAGGGTCTTCTCCAGCTTGTCGTGCTCGCGCTGGAGGACCAGGAGCTCCTTCTTGGTGAGACCGGAGCCGGCCACGTCCGAGAAGTCCAGCTCGCCGAGCTCCTTGAGGCGCTGCAGACGCTTGTAGACGGTCGAGAAGTTGGTCAGCATGCCGCCGAGCCAGCGCTGGTTCACGTAGGGCATGCCCACGCGGGTGGCCTGCTCGGCGATGGCCTCCTGGGCCTGCTTCTTCGTGCCGACGAAGAGGACGCTGCCGCCGTGGGCAACGGTCTCCTTGATGAACTCGAAGGCGCGGTCGATGTAGTTCAGCGACTGCAGGAGGTCGATGATGTAGATGCCGTTGCGCTCGGTGATGATGAAGCGCTTCATCTTCGGGTTCCAGCGGCGGGTCTGGTGACCGAAGTGGACGCCGCTCTCCAGCAGCTCCCGCATCGTGACGACGGCCATAGCCGTGCTCCTCAGGTGTTACGGCCCAGCGGTCGCGCAGCGGAGGCGGTTCGCGCGGTGGCGCTCCCCGCTCGCGCGGTGCGTACCGGCCGGGTCGGGCTCGGTTTTGTCCGTGGCGGCCAGGTGACAGCCACGCCTGACGCCCCGAACGTGCCGAGCCGCTTGAACCCGCTCGGTCCGGGGACCGGTCGGGCTCGGCGGACCGAGCGGCACTCGCACCTGGCGGGGGCTGCGGTCGAACCGCGTCCGTCCACCGGTGGCGGGGCGTGCGAAGTCGACCCGGCGGACCGGGTCGCGTGTGAAGTGTACGGGAAGCCCCGAGGCGCGAGCGACTCCGCGAGCGGCGGAGGGCCGGGGGCCGGGCGGGGCCCGGGCTCTCGCCGGGCGGACGCCGGGTCGGGCATCGGGTCGGGCATCGGGCGGTCGCCGGGTCGGCATCGGGCGATCGCCGGGTACGGGAGGGAGTGCCGTGGAGGGGCGGCGCAGCGGTCGCCACCCGGCCGGTACGCGGCCCGTACGCCGCTTGTACACCGGATGGCGGAGTGCGTACACCCGCCGGAGGGAGGGGTGACGGCCGCGGGGGGCGGTTTGTCCACAGGAAAACGGAGGCCGGTGGCGCGGGAGCGGCGAGGACGGGAGCCTCCGGGCATGACTGCTCGCGATGGCCTCCTTCTCCCGTCCTCCGGTGCTCGGCGCCCGCGGGGCCCGTTCCTCGGCGCGGCCCCCGTGGTGGTGACGGCCGCGGTGCTGGTCTTGCTGGTGGCCGTCGGGGCGGTTCCGGGCGTCGCCCTCGGACGGTCCGCGCACTCGGGCGCGGGTGGTGGGGTCGGCGGTGGTCCGGGGGCTGGGGGCGGCGCGGGGCCCGGGGTTCGCGCCGGGCCGGACGGCACACGGGCCTGGCCGGTGGACGCGCCCGGCGGGCCGGGCGGTGGGGTGCTCGGCCGGTTCGAGCCGCCGGCCAGGCCGTGGGCCGCGGGGCACCGGGGTGTGGACCTCGCCGCGGCTGCCGGGGCGGAGGTGCGGGCGGCAGCCGCCGGGGTGGTCTCGTTCTCCGGTCCGGTGGCCGGGCGGCCGGTGGTCACCGTCATCCATCCGGGCCAGGGGGCCCCTCCCCTGCGCACCACCTACCTGCCCGTCACCGGCACCGTCCCGGTCGGCACCTCCGTCCCGGCCGGGGCCGTGATCGGGCGGATCGCACCGGACGGTCGGCACTGCCGCGAGCGCGACTGCCTGCACTGGGGGCTGCTGCGCGGGGAGCGCTACCTCGACCCGCTGGCCCTGTTCGGTGCGGGGGCGGCCCGGCTGCTCCCCCTGGGCGGCGACCGGCGGGACGGCCAGGCCGGCTGACGAACGGGGGCGGCCCCACCGGCGCGGGGGCGTCGGGGTCGACGGAGGGCGGTGCGGGGTCGGCGGCGGCGGTGGTGGCGGGGCGGGGCGGGGCGGCAGCGTAGCGGCGCCGGCGGAGCGGGTCGGACGGGGCCTCGACGGTTCAGTCGCGGACGAGACCGTGCAGGGCCATCGCCACGGCGGCGTCCGCGATCAGCTCGGCGTTCTCGGCCACGCACCCGGCGCGGTCCCCGCCGGCCACCTGCTCGGCCCGGCGGACGGCCGCCTCCACCACGCCCTGCAGCAGCACGGCGGCGAGCCGGGGCTGCACGTGCCCGAGGTCCTCCAGGGCCCGGACGACCAGACCGACCAGCCTGCCGTGCGCCGCGCGGATGCGCTCGCGAGCGGCCTCGTCGAGCTCCAGCGCGGAGATCGCCACCACCGCCCGGTGACGCGGGTCGGCGGCCAGCGCCAGCTGGCCCCGGACATAGGCCTCGACCCGCTCGGCGGCCGTGTCGCAGCTCTCCATACCGGCCTCGATCTCGGCCGCCCAGAGCGGGAAGTCCACCTCGCAGAGCGCCTCGACCACGGCGGCGCGGGAGCGGAAGTACTCGTAGACCGAGGATCGCGCCAAGCCGGTGCGCGCCGCGAGCGCGGGGAAGGTCAGCGCCTCCATCCCGCCCTCGGTGAGCAGGGTGCGGGCAGCGTCAAGGAGGGCTGCGCGCTGCAGCTGGCGATGCTCGGCCACCGTGGCCGCTCGGATCTTCGGCACGCCCCCACTGTACGGAGCCCTACCTGCGGCCGATACGGCGCCGCGCAATCGGGGGGAGCGCGGGCGCACGCAGCGGGGCGCGGACCCGTCGTTCCCCGTGCGCACCCGGTGGGCCCGGGACGCCCGCGGCCGCCTGCCGCCCGCAGCCTTGGCGCCGGCCGCCTTGCTGCCCGCCACCGGTGCGCTAGCGGATGTCCGACAGCTTGGCGCGCAACTGGAGGACGGACTTGGTGTGGATCTGACTCACCCGGCTCTCCGTCACCCCCAGGACCTGACCGATCTCGGCGAGGGTGAGCCCCTCGTAGTAATAGAGCGTCACCACGGTCTTCTCCCGCTCGGGGAGGGTGTTGACCGCCTGGGCCAGCAGTCGGCGCAGCTCCCGGTCCTCGGCGACCTCGACCGGGTTGTCGGCGCCGTGGTCCTCCAGGGTGTCCATCAGGCTCAGCCGGTCGCCGCCCTCCCCCACCGGGTGCAGCAGTTCGTCCAGGGCCACCACGTTGGCCAGGGAGAGCTGACTGAAGATGGCGTGCAGGTCCTCGATCGCGATGCCCATCTCGGCCGCCACCTCGGGCTCGTGCGGCGTGCGGCGCAGCCGGGCCTCCAGCGTCGCGTACGTCCGCTCGACGGCCTTGGCCTTCTGCCGCACCGAGCGGGGGATCCAGTCCAGGGCGCGCAGCTCGTCGATGATCGCGCCGCGGATGCGGCTGATCGCGTAGGTCTCGAACTTGATGGCGCGGTCGATGTCGAACTTCTCGATCGCGTCGATCAGCCCGAAGACCCCGGAGGAGACGAAGTCCGCCTGCTCGACGTTGGAGGGCAGGCCGACCCCGACCCGGCCGGCCACGTATTTGACGAGCGGTGAGTAGTGCAGGATCAGCTGCTCCCGCAGCCGCTGGTCACCGCTGTCCTTGTAGGAGCGCCAGAGCTGTTCGAGCGCGGTCCGGCCCTGGGCCTCGGGTTCCCGCGCCTCGGAGCCCCGGCCGCCGGCGTGTCGGCCACCGGCGTGTCGGCCACCGCGGTTCTGCTCGCCGACGGGCGGGGACGCGGTGTCCGGCGGCTGGGGTGCGCCGAGCCGCGGGTCGGGCGCGACGTCGGCGGGGCCGGCCGCGTCGGCGGGCTGGCCCGGCACCGCCGCCGGCCGGTTGCCCTGGCGTGACAGGCCGCCCATCGTCCCCGTCGCCTTGGGCGGGAACTCGGTCACGGGACGCCGCTCGGTCCGCGGCCCTCCCGAGGACCGGGCGCCACCGGTCACTCTGTGTCCGGGAATGTGTGTGGGCATGCGTTGGTATGCGCCGTTCTGCCGAGTCATGTGCTGATAGGGAAGGCATGTGGAGCGTAGCGTGACCGACTCGCTGCAATGCGCTACCACCACTCGGTCGTCCCTCGATCCGGTGGCGTTCTCTTCACCGAATCCAGGCACGCGAGCGAAAGGGGCGGATCAGCAGGTCAGCCGGGCGATCGCGGTTCGCCTCCCACGGCTCGGGCGTGTTCCCCGCTCCCGGTGATCACCTCCTCCGGACGAGGCGCCAGTGCGCGCCGTGTCGCTCGACGTAGCCGATCGAGCCCAACTCGTAGAGCCGCTGGAGAACTTCGTCCGGCGGGAGACCGGACTGCCGGGCCAGTCGCTCGACCGGTGCGCCCTCAGCCGTCGCCGGGACGGCCTCCAGCACCCGCGCCACCGCCGGCTCCAGCAAGTCCCGGGGCAGGACGGGGCCGCTGCGTTGGGGAGCCAGGTCGTCCCCGATCGCCCCGATCAGTTCGCCGATCTCGGCCGCGTCGGTGACCAGCACGGCACCGCCGCTGCGGATCAGGGCGTGCACCCCGGCCGAGAGCTCCGAGGTCACCGGGCCGGCGACACCCATGGTGTGGCGGTTGAGGTCCCGGGCCCGTCGGGCCGTGCTCAGCGCGCCGCTGCGCAGCGCCGCCTCGACCACCACGGTGCCCCGGGTGAGTGCGGCGATGACGCGGTTGCGCAGGACGAAGCGGAAGCGGTTCGGGTGCTCCCCCGGCGGCAGTTCACTGACCAGCAGCCCCTGCGCGCCGATCCGCCGGATCAGCTCGGCGTTCCCCTTCGGGTAGGGCACGTCGACGCCGCTGGCGAGCACCGCGACCGTCATCCCGCCGACGGCAAGCGCCCCGCGGTGGGCGGCCGCGTCGATCCCGTAGGCCGCTCCGGACACCACCACCCATCCCCGTTCGGCCAGTTGGGCCGCCAGCTCGCCCGCGACGTGGGCGCCGTAGGCCGTGCAGGACCGGGAACCGACCATCGCCACCGAGCGGAGCGCGAGCAGCCGCAGCGAGCCGGTGCCGACCGTCCAGAGCCCGACCGGCCTGCCGTCACCCAGGTCGTCCAGTTGGCTGGGCCATTCCGTGTCCCCCGGAATGATGAAGCGTCCACCCACCGCTCGCACCCGTTCCAGGTCGCCGGAAGGGTCGAGCCCGGGGAGTCGGGCCTGGTAGCCGGCGAGCCGGGCGCCGTCCAGCCCGGGGTGCGAGGGCACCTCGCCCGCCCGGATCGCCCGGACCACGTCGGCTGCGGAGAGCCGGCCCAGCCACCGGCCGATCACCGCGTCCCCCGGTTCGCCCAGTCGGCTGAGCACCGCGCGGGCGAAGCGCTCGGGCTCGGGGCCGGGCGGCGTCCCGGCTCCGCCGGGCGGCTGAGAGTGCGTCATCATCGGGTTCATGCCTCACCGTCCTCGTTCGCCGGTTGCCGGTCGAGCGTGCGCGTCCGCTTGGCACGGGCCGACCGCGCGGGGGGCTCCGGGTGGCCGGGGTCGCCGGGATCGCCGGGGCCGGCGGGGTGTGCCGGCTCGGCGGCCGGGCTGCCGGGGTGGTCCGGTCTCGCGGGGCCGGCGAGGTCGCCCGTCCCGTCCGGCTCCTCCGGCGGCTCGTCCACCGGGCCGCGCTGCGCGGGAACGCTCCCGAGGAGACCGGGCGCGCGACCGGACATCGGCAGCCCGTGTTCGACACCGGTGCGCAGGACCAGTGCGGTGCGCACGTCCCGCTGGTCCGGTCGGTCCCGACCGGCAAGGTCGGCCACCGTCCAGGCGACCCGGAGCACCCGGTCCAGGCCGCGGGCCGTCAGCATCCCTCGCTCCAGCTGGCGTGCGGCGTCGTTCAGCGCACCGGGGGCCAGCTGCCAGCGGGTGCGCAGCTCGTGCCCGGGGACTTCCGCGTTGGTCCGCCACGGCGTGTCCGCCAGCCGGGCGGCCGCCCGTTCGCGTGCGGCCAGCACCCGGGCCGCGACGGTCTCGGTGCTCTCCGCCGTGGTGTCCCGCTCCATCAGCTCCACCCGTGTCACCGGGGCCACCTGGACCTGGAGGTCGACCCGGTCCAGCAGCGGGCCGGAGAGCCTCCCCTGGTAGCGGCTGACCATCGCGGGGCTGCACTCGCAGCCCTCGCCGCGCCTGGAGTGGCGCCCGCACGGGCAGGGGTTGGCGGCCAGGCAGAGCAGGAACCGGGCCGGGAGCCGGAGCGATCCGGCCGAGCGGGCGATCACCACCTCGCCCGACTCCAGCGGCTGGCGCAGCGCGTCGAGCACCCGGACCGGGAACTCCGGCGCCTCGTCGAGGAACAGCACGCCCCGGTGGGCCAGGGAGACCGCGCCCGGCCTCGGCAGGCCGCTCCCGCCGCCGACGATCGCGGGCATCGTCGTGGAGTGGTGCGGGGCGCAGTACGGCGCGGTGTCGATGAGCGGGCGCCCGGCCGGGAGCAGCCCGGCCACCGAGTGGACGGCGCTGACCTCCAGCGCCTCCTTCCGGGTCAGCGGCGGGAGCAGCGCGGGCAGTCGCTCCGCCAGCATGGTCTTCCCCGCGCCCGGCGGGCCCTTGAGGTACAGGTGGTGTCCGCCGGCGGCGGCGATCTCCAGTGCGCGCCGGGCCTCGTACTGGCCGGCGACGTCGGCCATGTCCAGGCGGGCCGCCCGGTCGTCGGGCAGGCCCCGGACGCCCGCGCTGGGCAGCATCAGGCCGGCCATCAGCGGATCGGGCCGCCCGCCGAACGGGTCGGGCGGCTCCTCGGGCGCGGGCGCACCGGTCAGGACGGCGACCAGCTGGCGCAGGCTGCGGACCCCGATCACGCTGACGCCCGGAACGAGCGAGGCCTCGGGCGCGGTCTGCTCCGCGACCACGACCCGCTGGTAGCCGGCGTCGGCCGCGGCCAGCACCGAGGGCAGCACCCCGCGGACCGGCCGCACCCGGCCGTCCAGCCCGAGTTCACCGATGATCAGCAGCTCGGCGATCGACGCGGGGTCGAGCCGCTCGGCGGCGGCCAGCACGGCACAGGCCACCGCGAGGTCGAAGCCGCTGCCGCTCTTGGGGACCGAGGCCGGGCTGAGTCCGACGGTCAGTTTGCGCTGCGGCCAGGCCTCGCCGCTGTTGACCACGGCCGCCCGGACCCGGTCACGGGCTTCGGACAGCGCCTTGTCGGGCAGGCCGACCAGGGCGAACGCTGCCACCCCGGGCTCCAGATCGGCCTGGACCTCGACGATCACCCCGTCGACACCGACCAGCGCGACGGAACAGGTTCGGGCGAAGGCCATCTCAGACCACCCCCCGCAGGTGGTCGACCAGGGCCGCACCACGGGCCCGGTTGACGACGGCCACCAGGTCGATCCGCACCCCGCCCGGCGGCGCCGGCGGCCAGTGCGGGTCCGTGGGCCCGGGGTCGTACCCGGGGCCGGCCAGCCGGGCGAAGTGGTCGGGCCAGCGCTCGGCCATCCAGCGCTCGGCCAGGCGCTGCAGCCGGGCGGCCTTGGCCTGGTCGATGGCCTCGGTGGGCTGCTGGAAGCCCCGCTCGGAGCGGGTCTTCACCTCGCAGACCGCGACGGTGTCGCCGTCGAGGGCGACGATGTCCAGCTCGCCCTCGGCACAGCGCCAGTTGCGGTCCAGTACGCGGAGCCCGGCCTCCGTCAGCCGACGGGCGGCGACCCGCTCCCCGTAGCGCCCGAGCCCGTTGTTGGTGCTGCGGCGCGGGCCCTGCCCGGGGCCGCCCGGTTCGGCCGCGTCGGGTGCGGCCCGGTCCTGCGTGATCGTGTTCTGCACGGTGACCACCTCCGCCGTGGAGGTTGCACCGCCGGGCACGACGGCACCACAGTTATCCGTTTCCCTGTGGATAACTCGACCCTGTGGATAACTTTTGTCACCCTCAGGAGTGAGACGCCCCGATCGTGCGGAATTCGGCTGGACAACCCGGGGCCGAGCGGTCCAACGTCAGTTCCCGAAGCCGGACTCGTCCGAGGGCAGCTCCAGATCGCTCTTCGCGAGTTCCTCGATGTTCACGTCCTTGAAGGTCAGCACCCGGACCTTGCGGACGAACCGGGCCGGCCGGTACATGTCCCAGACCCACGCATCCGCCATCGACACCTCGAAGAACACCTCGCCCTGGACCGAGTGCACCTGCAGCTCGTAGTCGTTGGTGAGGTAGAAACGTCGCTCGGTCTCGATCACGTACTTGAACAGGCCGACGACGTCCCGGTACTCCCGGTAGAGCTTGAGCTCCATCTCGGTCTCGTACTTCTCGAGATCTTCGGCACTCATCCAGGCGTCCCCTCAACTTGTCAGTCCACCCATTGTGGACCACCGCACCCACGCTCAGAGCCGTACCGGAGCGACCGGCGGGCCCTCGGCCAGCAGTCGTTCCAGGAAATCCGCCAGTCCGACCGGATAGACCGTCTCGGCGGTCCCCCGCAGCTCCTCGACCGTCCACCAGCGCGCCGCGAGCAGTTGCGCGTGCTCCTCCTCCCCCGTCCCCGAGTGGTCGACGACCGTATCCGCGGTCCGGGCGAGGTGGAACCACTGGTCCTGCTCGTAGCGCTGCCCCCGAAAGGAGAACGACACCGTGCCGTACGCCACCAAGGGCCCCAGGTCGACGCCCCGCAGGCCGGTCTCCTCCGCGAGTTCCCGCGCGGCCGCCTCCCGCACGTCCTCGCCCGGCTCCAAGCCGCCCCCGGGCGTGATCCACCACGTCTCCCCCGGTGTCGCCGGGTCGGCGCCCAGGAAGAGGAGGATGCGGTCCTGCCCGTCCAGCAGCAGGATCCGGACCGCCTTGCGGCGTTGTGCCGTCATGGCAGCGCTCCACGCTCCCTCCGTTCGCATCGGTGGCGTTACCGATCCTGCCACCCGGCGCGGGCGTCCGGGGCGATGTTCGCCAGAGCGGCCCGGCCGGCGGCGGCCGTGCTCAGGAGCCGCTCCCCCGGCGGAACCGGCGAGCCAGGCCCGCCACCCCGCCCGCCGCCGAGACCACGACGATCAGCGCCGCGCCCGCGACGGTCGCGTAGGCGGCGGGCTGCAGCGGGCCCGGCTCGCCGGCCGCGGGCCCCTTCAGGGCGTCGAAGGCCGTGCTCCGGCCGAGCTCCCCCGTCCGGCCGAACGGCAGCACGGTGGCCTCGACCCTGGCCTCCACCGCGCCGGCCGGGACGGTACCGCCGTCGACCTCCAGGTGGGTGCGGGAGTCGAGCGAGCCCAGCCGGTTGTCGCCGAGCAGGAACAGCCGGCCCGGCGGAACCGTCACACTGAACGATTCGCCCTGCAGGCCCTTCGCCGCGAGGTACGGCTCCTCCACCGGCTGTCCGTCGACGGTCAGCCGATGCTCCGCCCCGGTGGTCGCCACGGTGTCCCCGCCGACGGCGACGACCCGCTTGACCATGAGCTCGCCGCCCCAGTCCTGGTCCCGGAAGACCACCACGTCGCCCCGTCCGACGGCGCCGCCGCCGATCTTCCGGGCGAGGACGGTGTCCCCGATCTGGAGCGTGGGGGACATGGAGGCGGTCGGGATCTTGTACGGCCGGTAGTCGATCGCGATGAGGGCGAACCCGCCGATCATCAGCACCAGCCCGAGCGCGATCGCCACGCCCTGCAGCACCGCGGCGGGCCGGCGCCGCGGACGGGCCGCCGAGGTCGGGCGGTCGGCCGTCTGCTCCACGACACTGCTCATCGACACCGTCCACCTCTGGCCGACCGGAGAACACCACTGGCACGCCGGAGGCCCCGGCGGAAATGCCGACGGGCCGTGGCACGTCCGAGCAGATTACTCGTCGGTACCACGGCCCGCGCAAGGCCTGCGGACAACCTGGTGGAGCTCAGGAATCCTTCCGGCGGTCCATCCGGCCCCGAGCCCGGCGCACCAGCGGGAGCACCGCGACCGCACCCACCGCGCCGACCGCGGGAGGCACGACCGGCGCGGCCGCCGACAGGCCCTTCTGGTCGAAGGTGCTCGGCACCGGGAGGGTCGCCCAGTGGCTGATCGGCCAGGCCACCACGAAGGCACGCCCGATCACGTTGTCCACCGGCACGGTGCCACCGCCCGGCTGGTCCATGTGGAACCGGGAGTCCAGCGAGTCGGCGCGGTGGTCGCCCATCACCCAGAGCCGGCCCTTGGGCACCTTGACCGGACCGAACGGGTGGTCGCCGCAGGGGGTGTTGCCCGGGTAGACGTACGGCTCGTTGAGCGCGACGCCGTTGACCTTGACCGGGCCCTCGCCCTCGCACTCGACGGTGTCCCCGCCGACCCCGATGACCCGCTTGATCAGGTCCTTCTCGTTGGCCGAGGGCATCAGACCGACGAAGCTCAGCACGTCCTGGACGCCCCGGACGAAGGAGTTGGAGCTCTGCTGGGTGGGCTCGTCGTTCAGCCAGCCGCCCGGGTCGTGGAACACCACCACGTCGCCCCGCTCGGGCTCCGCACCGAACCAGGGGGTCAGCTTGTCCACCAGGACGCGGTCCCCGACCTGCAACGTGTTCTGCATCGACTCCGACGGAATGGAGAAGGCCTGGACGAAGAAGGTCTTGATCACCAGTGCCAGGACCAGCGCGATGCCGACCAGGATCGGCAGTTCCTTCCAGAAGGAACGCTGCTTGCGCTGCTTGCCGGGGGTCTCCGACTCCGGCTGGTCCGTCGACTCGGACCCCGGTCGACCGGACTCCGGAGAGCTCCCCGCGGAGTCCTCCGGCTCATCGCCCTGGCCGTCGGCGGTCTGGGCCGCGGCGTCCTCGACCGAGGCCGAGGACGCACCGGAATCAGCGGACCGGGCCGCTCGACCGCCGGAGCCCTCGGGCTCGCCGGCACCGGAGCGGGCGCCGATCACCACATCCCCCACAACGTCTCCTCCCTGCTGTGCGGACGCCTGCGCGTCCGCGCTCAAAGTGCCGCACAGCGGGCACCACGCTCACCGCGACCGTGAACAAGGGTCCGGGCCGCCCACCCGGGGCTCCCGTGACTCCGGCACAGCCCCGGCGCACGACCGGGGCCGATCCCCGGCCGCACCTGCACTTCTCTATCACTCCAAGGCATCCGGCTCGTGGTCCCACGCGCGCGGCCCGGCGACCGACGGCCGACCCGGCTCACTTCGGTGGCCGGCCGGGCCGACGAACGGCGATCGGAAGGATGCCCAACACACCCATAACGAGCGGAGGTTCCATCGGAACCGGCCCAACAGCCACCGATTCCGGCGCAGTTCCGTCCGCCCGCGGAGCCCGTGCCAGGGAGGAGAGTGAACCCGGGGCGTCGAGTTGATGGAAGCGGTCCAGCGGCCAGGCGATCGCGAACGCCCGGCCGACCACACCGCTCAGCGGGATGGTGCCCTGCCCCGGATTCCCCATGTGGAAGCGGGAGTCGGCGGACACGTCCCGGTGGTCGCCCATGACCCAGAGCCGGCCCTGCGGGACCTTCACCTTGAACGGCCGCTGGGACGGCGGGTTGCCCGGGGCGAGGTAGGAGGACTCGTCCACCGGCGTGCCGTTGACGCTCAGCCGGCCCTGCGCGTCGCAGCACTCCACGGTGTCCCCGCCGACGCCGATCACCCGCTTGATCAGGTCCTGCTCGCTGTCGGACGGCAGCAGCCCGACGAAGGTGAGGACGTCCTTGGCCGCCCCCAGCACCGGACCGTCGTCGGACGGCTTGTGGTCGCTCTCCAGCCAGCCGCCCGGATCCTTGAACACCACCACGTCGCCGCGCTGCGGCTCGCTGCCGAACCAGGGGGTCAGTTTGTCCACCAGCACCCGGTCCCCGACCTGGATGGTCTGCTCCATCGAGCCCGAGGGGATCACGAACACCTGGATCAGGAAGGTCTTCAGCACCAGCGCGACCAGCAGCGCCACCACGATGATCAGGGGGAACTCGCGCAGCAGTGAGCGCCGGCGGCGCCGGGCCGCCTTCCGGGCACTGCGGCGGCGCTCGGCCCGGCCGCGCGGCGGCCGGTCCGCGCCGGAACCGGCCGAATCGGCCCCGCCCGGCGCCCCCCTCCTGGACCGCCGGCCCGCGGGCACGTCGCCGACGGCTCCCCCGCCGCCCGGCTCCGGAGCCGGGCGGTCGGCCACCCGGCCCCTACCTCTGGTCCCCATGACCGCCCGTCCCCGCAGTCGCGGCGAAGGCCGCGGGCCGGTCCAGGCTCGTCCAGCGGGAGAACGGGTAGACCACCCAGTCCGCCCGGCCGATCACCCGGCGCTCGGGCACGAAGCCGCCCCCGGGCTCACCGAGGTGGTCGCGGGAGTCGCGGGAGGCGCTGCGGTGGTCACCCATCACCCACAGCTTCCCGGCCGGCACGACCACGTCGAAGGCCACGCTCGACGGCTGGTCGCCCGGGGCGAGGTAGGAGGACTCGTCCACCGGCACGCCGTTGACGGTGATCCGCCCGCCGGGGCCGGTGCTGGTCACCCGGTCCCCGCCCACGCCGATCACCCGCTTGACGTAGACCGTGTTCCCGGCCGGGACCAGCCCGAGGTCGCGGCCGAGCGAGCGCAGCCCGTCCCAGACGTCGGCCGGTCCGGTCGGCTCCGGGAGGAAGGAGCCCGTCCCGTCGAACACCACGACGTCGCCCCGCCGGGGGTGGCCGCCGAACGCGTAGGCGAGCTGGTTGGCGATCAGCCGGTCGCCGGGGCGGAGGGTGTCCTCCATCGACCCGGACGGCACCGAGTATGGCCGGGCGACGAAGGCGTTCACCAGCAGCAGCGCCAGCAGGCAGATCCCCGCGAGCAGCAGCAGGTCCCGCGAGCGCGAGTGGCCTTCGTCCTCGCCCTCCGGCGCGCCCTCCGCATCGCCCTCAGAGGCGTCCTCGGAGACACCCTGGGACGCGTCGTCGAGCGCGCCCTCCGCATCGCCCTCGGGCCCGTGCGCCGCTGCCGCCGAGGTGGCGCCGCCCCGCGTCACACGGTCCTGAGCCGCACCGCCCCGCGTCACACGGTCCTGAGCCGCACCGCCCCGCGTCACACGGTCCTGAGCCGCACCGCCCCGCGTCACACGGTCCTGAGCCGCGCCCTCCGACGCCCGCCGGTCCACCGTCGGACCGTCCGGTACGGCACCGCCCGCCGCCTCCGCGGAAACGACCGCGGACCGCGACAGCAGGTCCGCACCGGTGGGTGCGGGACTGCCGTCGCGGTCCGCGGGTGGTTCGTGCGTGCTCATCGGGGGGTGAGCTTACCTTGCGGCAGCCCGGCCCCCCAGAGCGATCCGATCCCCCGGCGACGCCGGGGGCCGGTGGATCAGCGGTCGCGCTTCTCCTTGATCTTCGCGGCCTTGCCGCGGAGGTCACGCAGGTAGTACAGCTTGGCGCGGCGAACCGCACCGCGGGTCACGACCTCGATCTTCTCGACGACCGGGGTGTGCACCGGGAAGGTGCGCTCCACGCCGACGTTGAAGCTGACCTTGCGAACGGTGAAGGTCTCACCGATGCCGGCGCCGTGGCGGCGGATGACGACGCCCTGGAAGACCTGGACACGGGAGCGGTTGCCCTCGATGACCCGGACGTGGACCTTCAGGGTGTCACCGGCGCGGAAGGCCGGGATGTCGCTACGCAGCGAGGCCGCGTCGACAGCAGCGAGCTTGTTGCTCATGTTGCTCTCCATCGCAGGCGCCACGGGCCGCCCACGGAAGTTCGTCACAATGGGGTGAGCTGCGGGCCGCATCGGCTGACGACGATCCCCCCGTGGCGGGGGCGCCGGTCCACGTGAGCCCTACGGGAGGGATCCAGCGACAGACAGCAGCGGCCTATTCTTCCACACCGGCGGCCGTGGACCGAAATCGGCCGAGCTCCTCGTCCCAGGCCAGACCGAGGATGCTCAGCGCCTCCCGGTCCTTCTTGTCGAAGGAGCCGTGGCGCCAGCGCTCGACCAGGTCGGGGCGGTTCGCGAGGGTGCGGGCGAAGGCTTGCTCCCGCCGCCAGCGGGCGATCCGGCCGTGGTTGCCGCTGAGCAGCACGTCCGGCACGGTGCGCCCGCGCCATTCGGCGGGCTTGGTGTAGACCGGGCCCTCCAGCAGGTCGGCCATCGCACCGGGCGCGAAGGAGTCGTCGCGGTGGGACTCCGCGTTGCCGAGCACGCCGGGGAGCAGCCGGGCGATCGCCTCGACCATCACCAGGACGGCGACCTCGCCGCCAGCCAGCACGTAGTCGCCGATGGAGGCCTCGACCACCGGCATCCGGGTGGCCGCCTCCTCGATCACCCGCCGGTCGATGCCCTCGTACCGGGCGGGGGTGAACGCCAGCCAGGGGCGGCCCGCCAGTTCCTGGGCCAGCTCCTGGGTGAACGGCCGGCCGCTCGGGGTGGGCACCACCAGGGTCGGAAGCAGGCCCTCGGGCCCGCCGGCGACCACGGCGTCCAGCGCCTCGCCCCACGGCTCGGGCTTCATCACCATGCCGGGGCCGCCGCCGTACGGGCTGTCGTCCACGGTCCGGTGCACGTCGTGGGTCCACTCGCGCAGGTCGTGGACGTGCACGTCCAGCTGGCCGCGGGCACGGGCCTTGCCGACCAGGGAGATGTTCAGCGGTTCCAGGTACTCGGGGAAGATCGAGACGACGTCGATCCGCATCCCGCTCTGCACCACGGACGCGGGCGCCCCGGAGGCCCGCTCGGCCACCGCAGCCGACTCGGTCGCCCCGGCCGGCGTACCGGGCTCGAGGCCCTCGAGCGAGGTCACTTCGCTCCCTCCGCGCCCTCGTCCTCGGCGACGGAGTCGTCCCGGTCGACCTCGGCCTGCTCGGGGTCGATCAGCCCGCCCGGCGGGGTGATCACGGCGCGCTGGTTCTCCAGGTCGATGGTCGGCACGATCTGGGTGACGAAGGGCACCAGCACCTCCGTCCCGTCGGGCTTCTTCACCGTGAGCAGGTCCTGGTAGGGCAGGTGGACGACCTCGGTCAGCTCACCGACCAGGGTGCCGTCGAGCAGCACCACGTCCAGGCCGATCAGCTGGTGGTCGTAGTACTCCTCCGGATCGTCCGGGCGCTCCTCCGGGTCGACCTCGGCGATGAGCACGGTGCCCCGCAGCGCCTCCGCCGCGTTGCGGTCCTTCACTCCGGCGAAGCGCAGCAGCAGCCGACCGCTGTGCACCTTGCCGGACTCGACGGTCAGCGGGCCCGCCGACGCGGGGTCGGTGAGCAGGACGGCACCGGGGCCGAGCCGGAGCTCCGGCTCGTCGGTGCGGACCTCGACACTGACGTCCCCCCTGATGCCGTGGGCGCGGCCGATCTTGCCGACGACGAGCTGCACGGTGATCGTTCTCCTGGAGTTCCTGAGCGGGACGGGATGCGGGAAGTGCGGGAGTGCCGGTGGCGCCGGGCCCCGGCACCTCTAGTGGTGCCGGCACTGCCGGTTGTGCCGGCACTGCCGGTTGTGCCGGCACTGCCGGTTGTGCCGGCACTGCCCGTGCTGCCGGCGCTGCGCGCGGCTGCCGGCACTGCGGGTCGGTGCCGGTCCTGCGACCGGCACGGGGAATGCGAAAGGCCGGCCGGGACGACGTGCGTCCCGACCGGCCTCACAAGCCCTGACTGCTGAACGAGCAGCGTCAGCGGATGTTGTCCACGTCGACCAGGTCGACCCGGACGTTGCGACCGCCGAGGGCGCCGACCACGGTGCGCAGAGCGCGCGCCGTGCGGCCGCCCCGGCCGATCACCTTGCCGAGGTCATCGGGGTGCACTCGCACCTCGATGGTGTTGCCCCGACGCAGGTTGCGCGAACGCACCTGCACCTCGTCGGGGTGCTCGACGATGCCCTTCACCAGGTGGTCGAGGGCGTCCTCGATCACGCTCAGGCCTCGGCGGCGGCGTCGGCCTCAGCCTCGACCTTGTCCGACTTCTTGGCCTTCGGGGTGATGGCGACACCGGTGGTGGCGTCCTCGAAGCCGGCGACGGCCTTCGCGAACAGGTGCGAGAAGTCCTGGACCTTCGGCTCCGCGACCTTGAGCGGCGCGGGGGCCGGCAGGCCCTTGTACTTCTGCCAGTCGCCGGTCAGCTTCAGGATGGCGAGCACGGGCTCGGTCGGCTGGGCGCCGACGGACAGCCAGTACTGGGCGCGGTCGCTGTCGACCTCGATCTTCGAGGGGTTGTAGGTCGGCTGGTAGATGCCGATCTCCTCGATGGCGCGACCGTCACGCTTGGTGCGCGAGTCGGCGACGACGATGCGGTAGTGCGGGGAGCGAATCTTGCCGAGACGCTTCAGCTTGATCTTGACTGCCACGGGAGTGGATTCTCCTGGTGTTGACGTGGGTGAGCGGCCTCGCCGTCGCGTGGGGTTGCGAGGTGGACCGTTCAAGGGACACGCCAGCCGTAGGAGAGAGGGGTCCTGACCCGGCTGCCGAGTACTCAGCTGTCCATTCTGCCATACCGGCGCGAACCGCCTTCACCCGGCCGCCCGGGGGCGCTCCCCGCGGCCCCTCGGACCCGCTCGCGAGGCTCGACCGGGAGCCCCCGCTCCCGGTCAGCCCACACGCTCACCGATGTCCTGCTCGTTCCGGCCGGACCCGCTGCCCGCACAGCTGCCAACCGGACTTCCCCGTCTTCCGATGTTCCGTTCCCGCGACCCCGTGACCCGTGGTCCCGGTGAACCGGCGAACCGGCAGAGCGAGTGGTTACGCGATCTTGAACGGTTGCTGGCACGCGCCGCAGACGATGGACGCCTGCGCGAGCACCGACGGCACGACCCGGACGTTGCGACCGCAGCCGCAGACCGCCTTGACCCGGACGCCGCCCCCGGAGGAGCCGTGCCGGGCCGCAGGGCCGCGGAAGGCGCGCGTGGCGCCGTCTCCGGCCACCGCCTCCTGGTGCGCGCCGAGGGCGCGGTCCAGGCGTTCGATGGTGTCCGCGTAGCGCTCCTGCGTCTCCTTGAGCATGGTCACCTGGGAGAAGCCGCTGCTGGCGTGCGGCTCGACCGGGTGGGCCAGACCGAGCTCGGAGGCGAGCATCAGGAAGCGCCGGTTGTGGTAGCGGCCGGCCCGCGAGGTGTCCCGGATGTCCCGGGCCGCGGCCAGACCGTGGGCAGCCTCGTGGAGGAGCCGCTCGAAACCGAGCCGCGTGCCACAGGCCGAGGAGGATTCGCCGATCAGGGCCTCGGGCGAGGCCAGGTCGGGGAGGTCCTGGTGGTAGGCCTGGATGTCACTCCAGGCGGCGGCCAGTTCGGCCGCGAGGACGAGGGGCTGTGTCGTGCTCACGCTAGACCAACGATGGAGTGCGAGCCGATGTTCCGCGTGTTCCCGTTCTCCGGGAATTCCCAGGGAACTCCCAGGAATGCATGGTCGCGCGCGAATTGCGCGTTCCGGATGCGGTGCAAGACCAACCCCCTGCCGGTTTCGGCCCCCCGCAGGTCGGTGGGCCTCGTGAATTCCGTCCGGGGGCGGGCTGTCGCACCCAGGACGTACGGCCCGTGGGCCCGTCGAGTTGACAGGGCCACGGGCCGTACACCGTACCGCTATTCCGTTAATACCGGCAGTTGACCGGCCAGTAGGGATGTCACCGGTTCGGCGACCCCGCGGAGAGTTACCGCATTCTTACCCATCCGCATTCCGGGCAAATGTCGCCGGGAACGGTCATTACCCGTCGGTAAGACGCATCAGTACGCGCGGGCGACGATCGCGATATTGCCGTCCTGGTCGTCCGCCTGCGGAACGGAGCCGTCGGCCGCGATGATGCAGCGCACCGAGACGCCCTGCTCGGCCAGCTTGGCCTCGCCCTCCGGACCGAGCTCGGCCCAGGAGATCCGGCCCCAGCCGGTGGCGGCGGCCTCGATGGCCTCGTCGATGGTCTTGACGTCCACCGTGCGGGCCTCGCGGCGCTCGCGGGACTGGCGCAGCAGCAGCGCCTGGTCCTCCTCCAGGACGCCCGGGAGCAGCGCGGCCAGGCCGTCGATGGAGACCGGCTCCTTGCCGCCCGGGATGCGGCGGGCCAGCATCGCGGTGCCGTTCTCCAGGTCGCGCGGGCCGACCTCGATGCGCAGCGGCACGCCCTTGAGCTCCCAGTCCACCGCACGGCGGCCGAACGGGGTGTCGGTGCGGTCGTCGACGACCACCCGGATGCCGGCGGCCTCCAGGGCGGCGCCGATCTCGCGCACCTTGGCGATGACCGCGTCGTCGCCCTTGATGGCGAGCACGACGGCCTGGACGGCGGCCAGGCGCGGCGGGACCCGCAGGCCGTTGTCGTCGCCGTGGGACATGATCAGGCCGCCGACCATGCGGGTCGAGACGCCCCAGGAGGTCTGCCAGACGTGCTCGCGCTCGGCGCCCTGCAGCTGGTACGTGGTGTTGAACGCCTTGGCGAAGTTCTGGCCCAGCTCGTGGCTGGTGCCCATCTGCAGCGCCTTGCCGTCGCCCATCATGCCCTCGAGGGTGAGGGTGTTGATGGCGCCGGCGAAGCGCTCCTTGGCGGTCTTGCGGCCGAGCACGACGTCGATGCCGAGCACGTTGGTCATGAAGTCGCCGTAGACCTGGGTGTGGATCATCGACGCGTACTCGCGGGCGTCCTCGTACGTGGCGTGGGCGGTGTGGCCCTCCTGCCAGAGGAACTCGGTGGTGCGCAGGAAGACGCGCGGGCGGAGCTCCCAACGGACCACGTTGGCCCACTGGTTGATCAGCAGGGGCAGGTCGCGGTGGCTCTGCACCCACTTGGAGAAGTACTCGTTGATGATCGTCTCGGAGGTCGGCCGGACGACGACCGGCTCCTCCAGCTGCTTGCCGCCGCCGTGGGTGACGACCGCGAGCTCGGGGGCGAAGCCCTCGACGTGCTCGGCTTCCTTGGTCAGGTAGGACTGCGGGATGAACATCGGGAAGTAGGCGTTCTGCGCGCCGGCCTTCTTGATCCGCGCGTCCATCTCCTGCTGCATCCGCTCCCACAGGCCGTAGCCGTACGGTCGGATGACCATGGTGCCGCGCACCGGACCGTTGTCGGCCAGCTCGGCCTTGTTGATGAGGTCCTGGTACCAGCGCGGGAAGTCTTCCGCCTGAGGGGTGAGAACGGGTGCCTTAGCCATGGCCCGAATGGTACGGGGAGCGGCCCCCTGACTTCGAATCGGTATCACACCCGTGGCCGCCGCCCGCACGGCTCGTACGCCTCCCGGGGCCGCCCCGGGCTCCGCGCCGCGGGGCGCCGCCGAAGGGCCGGTGGGCGGTCCGGAGGCGCCCCGGAGGACGCCCCGGGGCGCGGCCCGGTGCACGGCCCGGACCGTGCGGCGCCCCCGCCGGGAGCAGGGGGCGCACGACCGCGACACGCGCGCACCACCCTGCACCCCTCTGGACGCCGGGCCCGACCCGCTGTTCGCTGGAGTGGGGCGGGACTTTGGGGGAGCCGTAGCAGGACACCGAAGGACCGGATGGGAGGCCGCGATGGCTTCAGCTCGGACGACCGGCACGACCGAACGACCAACAGGCGCACGACCACACCGCGCGCAGCACGGGACCGCCCGGCCCGCGCGGGCGCGCGACTGGGCGGAGATCCAGGAACGCATGCTGGTACCGCTCTACGAGGCGGTCTACGACCGGCTGGAGGTCGGCCCGGCGTCCAGCGTGCTGGGACTGGGCTGCCGGTCCGGACTGGCCCTGCTGCTCGCGGCCGGGAGGGGCGCCCAGGTCTCCGGCCAGGAGCCGCGGGACGAGCTGCGCGAGCTGGCCCGCGGCCGCCGGCTGCGGGTGTGCGCGGGGGCCCGGCCGACCGCCGCCGTCCCCCGCTCGGCCCATTCCCTGGTGACCGTCTTCGAGCAGTTGCCCGGCTGTGCCGAGCCGCGCCCGGTGGTGGCCGAGGCCGCCCGGTTGACCCTCCCGGGCGGACACGTGGTACTCGCCGCCTGGGGCCCGCCGGAGCGCTGCGCGAGCGCCCCGGTGCTGGACGTGGCGCGCCGGATGGCGGGCCGGACCACCGCCCGCGACCCGTTCGAGCTGAGCGCGCCCGGCGCGCTGGAGGACCTGCTGGCCCCGGCCGGCCTGCGCCCGGCCGGCAGCGGGCGGGTGAGCTGCCCGTTCGCCTACGCGGACCTGGACAGCGCGGTGCGCGGCCTGCTCTCCACGGGCCTGTTCGAGGCGGCCGAGGAGTTCTCCGGCGCCTCGCTGGTGGCCAAGGAGCTGGAGGAGGCGCTGCAGCCGTACCTGCGCGCCGACGGCTCGGTCCGGATGGAGAACGTCTTCCGCTACCTGATCGCCGAGCGCCCGCGCTGACGGGGAGGCGACGACGGGGACGCGACGGAGGGGACGCCGCGGCGGGGACGCGACCACGGCCGGGAGGTGGCGGGGACGGCGCCGACCGCGCCGACGAACGCCGGAAGGACCTCCGAGCCAGGCTGGAGCGGGCCGGACCGCCGGGACCCGCGGGACCACCGAGCCCGCCGGGACCGCCAGAACCACCGAGCCCGCCGGGACCGCCGAGCACCGAAACCGGGGGCGCCCGCCGTCATGGCGAGCGCCCCCGGCCGGCCGCCTCACGCCTGGTCGAGCGACTTCCCCCCGACGGGTTTGCGCGGCACCCCCGCCGCCCGGTACGCCGCCTCCTCGTCCAGCGTCTCCGCCTCCAGCAGCGCCGCCGCCAGCGCGTCCAGCCGGGGCCGCTGCTCGGTCAGCAGCCGGACCGCCTCCTCGTAGCACTCGGCGACGATCCGCCGGGCCTCCTCGTCGACCGCGTCGAGGGTGGTCGGCGCGGCGGACAGCCCGTAGGCCCCCTGCGGATCGGCGGGCACCGCGGTCAGCCGTCCGACCCGTTCGCTCATCCCCCAGCGGCCGGCCATCCCCCGGGCGATGTTGGTGACCTGTTCCAGATCGCTCTCCGCACCGGTGGTGACCACCCCGTAGACCACCTGCTCGGCCGCCATCCCGCCGAGCGCACCGATGATCCGGCCGCGCAGGTAGGGCTCGGTGTACGAGTAGCGGTCGTCCTCCGGGGTGGAGAGGGTGACGCCGAGCGCCCGGCCCCGCGGCACGATGGTGATCTTACGGACCGGGTCGGCGCCGGGCTGCAGCATGCCCAGCAGCGCGTGCCCGCTCTCGTGGTGGGCCGTCCGCTCGCGTTCCTCCCGGGGCATCACCAGCGGCCGGACGGCGCCCAGCTGGACCTTCTCCAGGGCGTCCGAGAGGTCCCGCTCGCCGACCGCGTCCTGCTGGCGCCGGACGGCCAGCAGGGCGGCCTCGTTGACCAGGTTGGCGAGTTCGGCGCCGGTCATCCCGGGGGTGGCCCTGGCCAGCCGGCCGAGGTCGGCGTCGCCGGACAGCGGGACGGTCCGGGCGTGGATGCCCAGGATCGCGGCGCGGCCGTCCCGGTCCGGCGGGCTGACGGTGATCCGCCGGTCGAACCGGCCGGGGCGCAGCAGCGCCGGGTCGAGCACGTCCGCCCGGTTGGTCGCGGCGATCACGATGACGCCCTCGGAGCCGGTGAAGCCGTCCATCTCGGTGAGGATCTGGTTGAGCGTCTGCTCGCGCTCGTCGTGCCCGCCCATGCCGCCGCCCGCGCCGCGCTGGCGCCCGATGGTGTCGATCTCGTCGATGAAGACGATCGCCGGGGCCACCTTGCGGGCCTCGGCGAACAGTTCGCGGACCCGACTGGCGCCGACCCCGACGATCATCTCGATGAACTCGGAGGCGGAGGCGGAGAAGAACGGCACGTCCGCCTCGCCGGCGACGGCCCGGGCGAGGAGCGTCTTGCCGGTCCCGGGCGGGCCGCTGAGCAGGACGCCGCGCGGCATCTTGGCGCCGAGCCTGCGGTACCGGTCCGGGTTCTTCAGGAAGTCGACCACCTCGGTGAGTTCGGCCTCCACCTCGTCGATGCCGGCCACGTCGGCGAAGGTGGTGCGCCTGCCCTGCTCGGCGCTGACCGGCTTGGGCGGGGCCTTGCGGCCGAGCGCGCCGGCGCCGAGGCCGCCGCCCATCCGGCGGGCGACCAGCACCCAGATGAGGATCAGCAGCACCATCGGGGCGAGCGAGAGCAGCAGGTTGGCGAGGAAGCTGCGCTGCGGGACCACCGGGGAGGTCGCGGTGACCTCGACGCCCTGCTTCTGGAGGGTGGTCCACAGGTCGTCGTTGGCGAAGGAGGGCCGCTGGGTGGCGAACTCCGTGTAGTCGCCCTCGCCGCCGTCGGGTTTGGGCCGGGCGCTCTTGAGGGTGCCCTCGATCGCGTCGCCCTTGGAGTAGATCTTGGTGATGTTGCCCTTGTTCAGCTGGTCGTTGAACTCGGTGTAGGAGATCGTGGTGGCGCCGCCGTTGCCGAAGAAGGACAGCAGCAGGTCGGAGACCAGGAACACCACGAGCGCGGTGAGGACGAGGCCCGTCCAGCCGCCGGGCATCCGGCGGCGGGGTGGTGACGGGGGCGGTGCGCCCTCGGACCGCCAGGGCTGGTCGGGGGTCTGGCGCGGCGGCACGGGTTCGGTCACCCGTCGGACGATACGGACCGCCGCTCGGGCGGGCCACGCGCAACGCCGCGCCGCGGACGCCCCCGGCCACCGCCCCCGGCGGCCGGCTACGCCCCGGTGCCCGGCCACTCCTCGGCGGTCAGCGCGAACCGCTCGTGGTCGCGCCACCCCCCGTTCAGGAACAGCATCCGCGGCGTGAAGCCCTCGTGCCGGAACCCCAGCCGCTCGGCCAGTGCGATCGAACGCGCGTTGCCCGGCTGCACGTTGATCTCCAGCCGGTGCAGCCCCAGCCCGCCGGCCGTTTGGGCGGCGAAGCAGCGGTCCAGGACCAGCCGCATGCCCTCGGTCATCCGCCCCGTCCCGGCGAACGGCAGGTACGAGTCGTAGCCCAGCGCGGCGTTGCAGAACCGGCCCATCACGATGTTGGCCACGTTGACCTTGCCGACCAGCCCGCCGCTCTCCCGGTCGACGACCAGGAAGGTGCGCAGGCCCGGCCCCTGGCGTTCCAGCAGCTCGGCCAGTCCGTCCGGCTCGACCGGGTTCCACCGCCCGATGTGGTCGGCGGAGCGCCGGACCGCCGCGGCGTACAGGTCCTTGTCCTCGCCCCGCGGGGCCCTGATCGTCACTCGCACGCCACCATCATCGGACATGCCGACGGCCCGCCGCCCGGGGTGTGCCGGGCGGCGGGCCGTCGGGAGGCGGACCGGGGCCTACAGCAGGTCCTTGAACTCCTTGGGCAGCTCGAAGTCGGCCGGGCCCTTGCCCGCGCCGAGGCCGAACGCGCCGCCGTCGGCCGGACCCTGGGCACCGCCCGGGCCGAGCGCGCGGCGCTCGGCGGCCGCGGCCTCCTCCTGCGCGCGCTTCAGCGGGTTGCCGCTCTTGCGCTTGCCCTTGGCCTGCGGGGCCTTCTTGGCGGACTTCTTGCCGCCGCCGCCCATGCCGGGGATCCCCGGCATGCCGGGCACGCCCTTGCCGGAGGCCATCGCGGACATCATCTTGCGGGCCTCGAAGAACCGCTCGACGAGGTTCTTCACCTCGCCGACCTGGACGCCGGAACCCTTGGCGATGCGGGCCCGGCGGGAGCCGTTGATCAGCTCCGGCTCGGCACGCTCGGTCGGGGTCATCGACTTGATGATCGCGCCGACCCGGTTGACGTCCTTGTCGTCGATGTTGTTGATCTGCTCGCGGATCTGGCCCATCCCGGGCAGCATCCCCAGCAGCTTGGAGATCGAGCCCATCTTCTGGACCTGCTCCAGCTGCGACAGGAAGTCGTCCAGGGTGAACGCCTTCGGGCCGCCGCGCAGCTTGGCGGCGATCTTCTCGGCCTCGGCCTGCGAGAAGGTCTGCTCGGCCTTTTCGATCAGCGAGAGGACGTCGCCCATCCCGAGGATGCGCGAGGCCATCCGGTCCGGGTGGAAGGCGTCGAAGTCGTCGACCTTCTCGCCGTTGGAGGCGAACATGATCTGCCGGCCGGTGACGTGCGCGACCGAGAGCGCGGCGCCGCCGCGGGCGTCGCCGTCGAGCTTGGAGAGCACCACACCGGTGAAGTCGACGCCCTCGAGGAAGGCCTGCGCGGTGGTGACCGCGTCCTGGCCGATCATCGCGTCGACGACGAACAGGACCTCGTCCGGGTTGACTGCGGCGCGGATGTCCGCGGCCTGCTGCATCAGCTCGGCGTCGATGCCGAGACGGCCGGCGGTGTCGACGACGACGACGTCGTACTGCTTCTGCTTGGCGTACTCGATCGAGTCCCTGGCCACCTGCACCGGGTCGCCGACGCCGTTGCCCGGCTGCGGGCCGTAGAAGGCCACGCCGGCGCGCTCGGCGACCACCTGGAGCTGGTTGACCGCGTTGGGGCGCTGGAGGTCGCAGGCCACCAGCAGCGGGGTGTGCTTCTGCTGCTTCAGCCAGTGGCCGAGCTTGCCCGCGAGGGTGGTCTTTCCGGCGCCCTGGAGGCCGGCGAGCATGATGACCGTCGGGCCGTTCTTGGCGAACCGCACCCGTCGGGTCTCGCCGCCGAGGATCGCGATGAGCTCCTCGTTGACGATCTTGATGATCTGCTGCGCCGGGTTCAGCGCGCCCGAGACCTCGACGCCGAGTGCCCGCTCCTTCACCTGCTTGATGAAGGCCCGCACGACCGGCAGCGCGACGTCCGCCTCCAGCAGTGCGATGCGGATCTCGCGGGCGGTGGCGTCGATGTCCGCCTCGCTCAGGCGGCCCTTGCCCCGGAGGTTCTTGAACGTCGCTGCGAGGCGATCGGAAAGGGTGTCGAACACGTCGTCGCGGGTCCTCTGCGGCATCGGTATCGGTACGGTCGTCGCCCCCCAGGGTATCCGGCCGCCCCGGGTGAGGTCTCCACCCCCGTGCCCGGGGGTCTCAACCCAGGGCCGCCCGGACCTCCGCGGCCACCTCCGCGGCCCGCCCGGCGGCCAGCGGACGGCCCTCCTCGTCGGTCAGGTAGAAGGAGTCCACGGCCTCCGCGCCCAGCGTCGAGACGTGCGCCGTGCGCACCCGGACGCCGGCCCCGTCGAGCGCCCGGCCGATCCGGTGCAGCAGCCCCGGGGCGTCGTGGGCGCGCACCTCCAGCACGGTCGCGGTGGCCGAGGCCACCGCGGGCGCCACCGCGACGAGCGGCGGCGGGGTGGGGATGCCCCGGCGGCGCGGGGCGGCGGCGTCCCGCTCGGCCAGTCGGCGCGCGACGTCCAGCGAGCCGTCCAGGGCCCGCCGCAGGTCGGCCCGGAGCCGGGCGGCCTCCGGCAGCTCGCCGAACTCGGCGGCCACCCGCCAGGACAGCAGCAGCACCGGGCCCGCGCCGATCGGGTCCAGCTCGCGCAGGCCCGCCGAGCGGACGGTGAGCCGGTGCAGCGCGAGCACCCCGGCGACGGTGCCCAGCAGCCCGGGCCGGTCCGGGACGGCCAGGGTCAGTTCGACGCCCATCGGCTCGGTGGCCGGGTCCGCCCCGTCGGACTGGGCCAGCAGCGACAGCGCGGGCCCCCCGGTCCGGGCGGCCTCGACCGCGAGCCGCTCCTGCTCTGCGGTCGGTGCGGCCTCCACGGGGGCGGTCGCGGCGCCGGCCAGCCGGGCGGCGGCCCGGGCCACCAGACCGTCCACCAGCGAGGCCCGCCAGGCGCTCCAGGCCGCCGGCCCGGTGGCGAGCGCGTCGGCCTCGGTGAGCGCGTGCAGCAGCTCCAGCTGCTGCGGGGTGCCGACCACCTTGGTGACCGCCTCGACGGTGGCCGGGTCGTCCGGGTCGCGCCGGGTCGCGGTGTCGACCAGGGTCAGGTGGTGGCGGACCAGCACCGCCAGGGTCTCGGTGTCCTCGGGGGCGAAGCCCATCCGGACGGCGACGTCGCGGACGATCACCTCGCCGGCCTCGCTGTGGTCGCCGGGCCAGCCCTTGCCGATGTCGTGCAGCAGCGCGGCGACCAGCAGGAGGTCCGGCCGGGCCACCCGGCGGGTCATCGCGGCCGCCCGCACCGCCGTCTCCACCAGGTGCCGGTCGACCGTCCAGCGGTGCACGGCGTTGCGCTGCGGACGGCAGCGCACCCGCTCCCAGTCCGGCAGCAACCGGGTGACCAGGCCCTCCGCCTCCAGCGCCTCCCAGACCGGGACGGCCGCCTCGCCCGCGCCCAGCAGGGTGACCAGCTGCTCGCGGGCCTCGTCCGGCCAGGGCGTCGGCAGCGGCCGGCACTCGGCGGCCAGCCGGCGCACCGTCGCGTACGAGACGGTGAGGCCGTTCTGGGCGGCGGCGGCCGCGGCGCGCAGCGGCAGCACCGGGTCGGCGGCCGGGCGGGCGCCCTGGGCCAGCACCGCCTCGCCGTCCTGCTCGACCACGCCCTCGGCGAGCGGGCGGCGCTCGACCGCGCCCCGGGCCACCGCGCCGGTGCCGCGCCCGGCGCCGGCGAAGCGGAAGGCCGACCGGGCGCTCCGGCGGCCCCGGCCGGAGCGGGCGGCGAGCACCCGGTCCACCGCCCGCCAGGTGACGTCGCTCGCGTAGGCGATGGTGCGGGCGGCCTCGTAGACCTCGCGCAGCAGGGTGTCGGCGTCGAGCACGCCGAGCCGTTCGGCGACCTGGTCCTGGTCCTGGAGGCTGAGCCGCTCGGTGGCCCGGCCGGTGGCCAGGTGCAGCGCGTCGCGGACGTCGGCGAGCCGCAGCGCGGCGGCGTCCAGACCGTCCCGGGGGGCGTCGGCGAGCCAGGTGGCGGCCACGGCGTCCAGGGCGACGACGTCGCGCAGACCGCCGCGGGCCTCCTTGAGGTCGGGCTCCAGCAGGAAGGAGAGCTCGCCGTGCCGCTCGGCCCGCTCACGGCAGAGTTCGCGCAGCTCGGGCAGGCGGGCGGGGGCGCTCGCGCGCCAGTCGGTCAGCACCACCGAGCGCAGGGTGGCGGTGAGCGCCTGGTCCCCGGCGAGGTGGCGGGCGTCCAGCAGGCCGAGCTGGGCCTTGAGGTCGGCGGCGGCCACCGCCCGGGCCTCGGCGACGGTGCGCACCGAGTGGTCGAGCGCGGAGCCCGAGTCCCAGACCGGGTACCAGATCCGCTCGGGCAGGTCGCGGGCGATCCGGCCGTCGTGCAGCAGCAGGACGTCGAGGTCGCTGCGCGGGGAGAGCTCGCCGCGCCCGTAGCCGCCGACCGCGACGAGTGCGACGCCGGGCGGCCGGCCGGCGGCGGTGAACAGGCCGGCCAGCCAGTCGTCGGTGAGCCGGGCGAGCGCGGTGCGGCGGGGGCGGCCGGACCGGCCGGGGTCGGCGAGCAGGGCGGCCCGGGCGGCGGCGTGGGAGGCGGCGTGGGCGGCGGTCCCGTCCCGGTCGTCGCCGGTCGGGGAGGGCGGGCTGGTCTCGGTGGTCATCGCGTGGTCCCGTCCGTCGTGCGGTTGAGCGGGTGGCGCCGGAGGGCCCGCGGGGCCGGGCGCCGATACGCCGCCGGCGGGCCTGCGCCCGGGTGGGGTCGCAGGCCCGCCCGCGGTGCGTGTCAGGGCCTTCGGGGGGAGTCGGGGCCGGGGCCCCGGAGGCGGTCCCGGAGCGGGCTCAGAGGGCGTCGGGGCCGCGCTCGCCGGTGCGGACCCGGACGGCGGTGTCGACCGGGATGCTCCACACCTTGCCGTCGCCGATCTTGCCGGTGCGGGCGGCCTTCACCAGGACGTCGATCAGGTCGTCGGCGTCCTCGTCCTCGACCAGCACCTCGATCCTGATCTTGGGCACGAGGTCGACGGTGTACTCGGCGCCCCGGTAGACCTCGGTGTGGCCGCGCTGGCGGCCGTAGCCGCTGGCCTCGGTGACGGTCAGGCCGTGGACCCCGAAGGCCTGCAGGGCGGCCTTCACCTCGTCCAGGCGGTACGGCTTGATCACGGCGGTGATGAGCTTCATCAGGCGTCGACCTCGGTCTTCTCGGCGGTCTTCTCGGCGGTCTTCGGGGACTTCTCGGCGGACTTCTCCGGGGGCTGCCCGGCGGACCCGGCCGCCGGCCCGTCACCGGAGCCCTCGACGGCCCTGGCGGCCTGAGCGGCCTGAGCGGCGCCGACCAGACCCGTGACGGCCCGGGCCAGGCCCCCGCCCACGGCGCTGAAATCGTAGGCCGACTCGGCGTGCTCGGCCTGGTCGATGCCGGCCACCTCGACCTCCTCGGCGACCCGGAAGCCGACCGTCCGGTCGACCGCCTTCGCCAGCAGCCAGGAGAGCACGAAGGAGTACGCGGCGACCACGGCCACGCCCATCGCCTGCTTGCCGAGCTGCCCGAGCCCGCCGCCGTAGAACAGGCCCTTGGCGGTCTGGCCGACACCGCCGGTGGCGAACAGGCCGATCAGCAGCGAGCCGATCGCGCCGCCCACCGCGTGCACGCCCACCACGTCGAGGGAGTCGTCGAAGCCGAGGCGGTACTTGAGGCTGACCGCGGCGGCGCAGACGGCCCCGGCGATCAGGCCGATCGCCACCGCGCCGAGCGGGCTGACCGAGCCGCAGGCCGGGGTGATCGCGACCAGACCGGCCACCGCGCCGGAGGCGGCGCCCAGCGTGGTGAACGCGCCGTGCTTGAACTTCTCGAAGACCAGCCAGCCGACCAGCGCGGCGCCGGTGGCCACCTGGGTGTTGACCAGCGCCATCGCGGCGACGCCGTTGGCGGCCAGCGCCGAGCCCGCGTTGAAGCCGAACCAGCCGAACCAGAGCAGTCCGGAGCCGAGCATCACCAGCGGCAGGCTGTGCGGGCGCATCGGGTCCTTCCTGAAGCCGACCCGCTTGCCGAGCACCAGGCAGAGCGCGAGGCCCGCGACGCCCGCGTTGATGTGGACGGCCGTCCCGCCGGCGAAGTCGATCACGCCGTTGCGGTCACCCAGCCAGCCGCCGTTGCCGCCGTCGAAGAAGAAGACCCAGTGCGCGACCGGGAAGTAGACGATGCTCACCCAGAGGGCGATGAACAGGCCCCAGGCGGCGAATCTCGCCCGGTCCGCGATGGCGCCGCTGATCAGCGCCGGGGTGATGATCGCGAACATCAGCTGGAAGGCGGAGAACGCGGTGACCGGAATGGTCCCGGTGAGGTCGTTCAGGCCGATGCCGCGCATCCCGATGAAGTCCAGGTTGCCGATCAGCCCGCCGAAGGAGTCCGGTCCGAAGCTGAGCGAGTACCCGTAGAGGACCCAGAGCACGCTGACGATGCCGAGCGAGAGGAAGCTCATCGCCAGCATGTTCAGTGTGCTCTTGGCCCGGACCATGCCCCCGTAGAAGAAGGCCAGGCCCGGGGTCATCACCATGACCAGGGCCGCACTGATGAGCACGAAGGCGGTGTCGCCCGCGCTGAAGCCGTCCGGCATCGGCGTCTCCTCTGCGTGAAAGCCGATCCACACCCGGGTTACCTGTCCCGTGCCACCCCGGGGTGTCGGCGATGCAGAGGAGCGTGCCGAAGGCTGGTTTCGGCCAGTGCGGCCCGTTGTTTCGCGGCCGTGACGCATGCGACGCGCGGGTTACACCTGCGTGAACCACGGCCCCGTCACCGGGCCGGACGGCTTACCGTGCCGCCGCACGGCACGGCCGGTCGCGAAAGCGCCACCGACCGTGGCGGCGGGGGGCCGGCACGGTCGGCGGGGGCCCGGCGGCGGGGTCCTCAGACCACCGAGACGTACTCCGGGATGTCCTGGACCACGCGCTCCTTGAGCCGGCTCACCGCGTCCACGCCCCTGAAGCGGGCGGCGGCGGCCTCGGTGGTCTTGCGCACCCGGGAGTTCAGCCGCTCCGAGCGCACCTTGGCGGCGATGTCCACGGCCTGCTCGGCCATCACCGCGGCCTGCTCGGCCTCCTTCTGCAGCAGGTGCACGCTGGCCATGCCGATCAGGTTGAAGGCGTACGAGCGCACGTGGTCGCCGTCCTGGCGGAAGAGGTCGACGGCCCGCTCCATCACCGGCGCGGACATCGAGGCGTACAGCTCGGCGTTGTCGGAGTGGTAGGCGAGGTCGCGGAAGGAGTGCGCGTTCTCGGCGTTCAGCTCGGCGGGCGAGAAGAACTTCAGCCAGTCCGGCTCCTCGTCCCCCTCGCGGATGTCGGTGAAGGTGTCCTCGGACAGCCGGACCGCCCGGGCGCAGCGGTTCACCTCGCCGATGGTGGCGTAGGCCCGCGCCTCCATCGCGTACAGCAGGGACTGCTGGCGCGCGGTGGCGGTGTCCCGGCTGCCGTACTGCGCCAGGTGGATCAGCTCCAGGGCGTCCTCGCCCCGGTTGAGGTGGATCATCTGGCGGCTCATGTCGGTGAGGATCAGTGCGCCGAACGGGCGGTCGCCCGCCTCCTTGGCGGCGTGCAGGGCCAGCACGTAGTACTTCTGCGCGCTCGGGTGCATCCCGACGTCGTAGGACATCCACCCGGCCAGGTGGGCGAGTTCCGCGGTGAGCCGGAACAGCCGCCGGGTGGTGTTCTCGTTGTACGTCTCCTGGAGGAGGTCGGTGACCTCGTGCAGCTGGCCCACGACGGCCTTGCGGCGCAGCCCGCCGCCGTTCTGGGCGTCCCACTGGCGGAACATCACGGTGGTCTGCTCGAGCAGTTCGAGCTCCGGCTCGGAGAGCCGGCCGGTGAAGGGGTCGCCGCCGTTGGCCGCGGCGAGGATCGGGGTGGGGGTGCCGGTCGGGCCGGGGGCGAGCCAGCGCTGCATCGGCTCGATCAGGGCGGCACCGGCGGTCAGCGCGAGCGAGGTGCCGAGGAAGCCCCGGCGGTTGAGCATCAGGTCGCTGCGGGAGTAGTCGCTGATCAGCTGGACGGTCTGCGGCGCGCTCCACGGCAGGTCGACGCCGCCGCCCACGGTGGAGACCGGGATCGCCGCGCGCAGGCCGAGGTCCTCGATGGAGACCACCGAGCCGAAGCGCTCGGAGAAGAGCTCCGACATGATCTTGGGGATGGGCTCCCGGGGCTGCTCGCCGTCGAGCCAGCGGCGCACCCGCGAGGTGTCGGTGGACACGTGGTGGGCGCCGATCTGCCGGGCCCGGCGGTTGACCTGGCGGGCCAGCTCGCCCTTGGACCATCCGCTGCGGGCGAACCACGTGGTCAGCTTCTCGTTGGGTTGCTTCTCTGCCATGGGAACGTCCCCATCCCGCCCGGCCCCTGCCGGGGCCCCGATCGTGACGCCCGACGGTTGCGGGCTCTTGCCAGGCGTGCCGTGCCTGAGGTGGTGCCGTACCGTGCCGTCGCACTGGTGTGCCATCGTCGCGGACGAGTCGTCAGATCCCCAACTCCCGTTCCCCGAGGGCCTGGAGTCGACTCGACGACCACGTCCGTGTGCTGAACGTAATGCCCCGCCCGGCACCCGCGGGAGCGACCCTGGCGAAACGCCACCTTTCGCCACCCCCAGGAGTGAACCGAAGCAAGGACCCACACGCTTCACTGGATGGACCGACGGTCCGGCATATGCGGGCCGCCAAGTCCTCCGGCGAAACCCGGTGGTACCGGCAATCCACAGCGGCCACGGGCGAGTTCGCCGACCGCACCGGTCGGCACCCGCCCCGCGCACCCGACGATCCTGCACCGGTGCCGCCCGCCACAAGGCGGCGCCCGAGGCGCACCACCGCAACAGGCGCGCACCGCGCGCTGCGCGCCGCCACCGCACAACGCGTCACGCAACGGACAATCAACACAAAGTCACGATCCCGTAACCATCGGCAACCAGAACCTGTTGGGGGAGGCATGGACAACCTGTTCGGCGAACTTCGACTGGGACACCTGCGGTTGACACCGCTGGGCGCGCGCCGCCGCACCAAGGTCACCGCGTCCCAGGCCGCCGCGGAGTACACCGGCCGCTGGGGCTGGACGGTCGCCACCGGCGCCCCGGCCGACTCCGCCACCGCCCCGACCCGCTGTCCCTGCGGCTCCGCACGCTGCGCCGCACCCGGTCTGCACCCCGTGCCGGGCACCGCGGGCCGGGCCCGCGCCGCCGGCGCCGAGGGCTCGGTGCTGTTCCCCACCGGCCGCGCCTTCGACGTCCTGGACGTCCCCGAGCAGGCCGGCCTGCAGGCGCTGGTCCGGCTGGAACGCATGGGCACCCAGGTCGGCCCGGTGCTCGCCGCGCCCACCGGTCGACTGCAGTTCCTGGTCGCCGCCGGCACCGCCCGTCGGCTGCCGGACCTGCTCTACCGGATGGGCTGGGACGACGCCGCCCTCGACCTCACCTGCCACGGCGAGGGCAGCTACGTGGCCGCCCCGCCCACCGTGCTCGGCACGCTCGGCCCGGTCCGCTGGCTGCGCCGCCCCACCCGCGACAACGCCGGCTGCCCGCCGGAGGCCCGGCTGCTGCTCGGCACCCTCGCCTACGCCTGCCACCGCGGCCGCGAGCGCACCGCCGAACCCGCCTGGCTGGCGTCCTAGCCCGCACGCCCCCGCCTGGGCTCCCGGCCTCCGCCGCACCTGGCCGGGCACGCGAAAGGGCCCGCCCCCCGTCGGGAGCGGACCCTTCGCGCACGGGGCGTTCAGTCCCCGATCAGCGCGTCCACGAACGCGCCCGGCTCGAACGGCGCCAGGTCGTCCGCGCCCTCGCCCAGACCCACCAGCTTGACCGGCACGCCCAGCTCGCGCTGGACCGCGACCACGATGCCGCCCTTGGCGGTGCCGTCCAGCTTGGTCAGCACGATGCCGGTGATCTCGACCACCTCGGCGAAGACCCGGGCCTGGATCAGGCCGTTCTGGCCGGTGGTGGCGTCCAGCACCAGCAGCACCTCGTCCACCGGGCCGTGCTTCTCGACGACCCGCTTGACCTTGCCCAGCTCGTCCATCAGGCCGGTCTTGGTGTGCAGCCGGCCGGCGGTGTCCACCAGCACGGTGTCGGCGCCCTCGGCGATGCCCTCCTTGACGGCGTCGAAGGCGATAGAGGCCGGGTCGCCGCCCTCCGGGCCGCGCACGGTGCGGGCACCGACCCGCTCGCCCCAGGTCTGCAGCTGGTCGGCGGCCGCGGCACGGAAGGTGTCGGCCGCGCCGAGCACCACCTTGCGGCCGTCGGCGACCAGGACGCGCGCCAGCTTGCCGGTGGTGGTGGTCTTGCCGACGCCGTTGACGCCGACCACCAGGACCACGGCCGGTCCGTCCTCGTGCTTGGTGGAGCGGACGGTGCGGTCGAGGTCCCTGCCGACCAGCTCGACGAGCTCCTCGCGCAGCAGCGCGCGCAGCTCGTCGGGCGTGCGGGTGCCGAGCACCTTCACCCGGGTGCGCAGCCGCTCGACAAGCTCCTGGGTGGGGGCGACGCCGACGTCGGCGGTGAGCAGGGTCTCCTCGATCTCCTCCCAGGTGTCCTCGTCCAGGTGCTCGCGGGAGAGCAGCGTGAGCAGGCCCTTCCCGAGCGAGTTCTGCGAGCGGGAGAGCCGGGAGCGCAGCCGGACCAGCCGGCCCGCGGTGGGCTCGGGGACCTCGACGGCCGGGGGCGCCTCGGCCTCGGCCGCCTCGACCTCGATCTCGGCGGGGGCCTCTGCCGTCCCGGCCTCGGTGGTCCCGGCCTCGGGAAGGGGGAGTTCCACCTCCTCGACGGTGCGGCGGGGCTCCTCGGTGGGCGGCGCGGACTCGTCGCCGACCTGGGGCTCCGCCGGGGTGGGCTTCGGCGCCGTGATGACCGGCGCCTGCGACTTCGGGGGGAGCTGCTGGCGTCGTCTGCCGGAAACGACGAGGCCCGCGATCGCGCCGACGGCGATCACGGCGATGACTACGGCAAGGATCACGTATTCCATATCCGCTCCAGTATCCGTGACCGGAGCGCGGATGGACCGCAGCCGGACTACGCCGATGCGGTGGGGGCGGCGGCGACGGACCCGTGCCGTTCCCCGGCCCGGCGGCGCGCGGGCACTCCCCCGCGCAGCCGCTGGCTGATCACCTGCGAGATGCCGTCGCCCTTCATGGTCACGCCGTAGAGGGCGTCCGCCGACTCCATGGTGAGCTTCTGGTGGGTGATCACGATCAGCTGGGAGGACTCCCGCAGCTCCTCCATGATCCCGACGAGCCGGCGCAGGTTGGTCTCGTCCAGCGCCGCCTCCACCTCGTCCATCACGTAGAACGGGCTGGGCCGCGCCTTGAAGATCGACACCAGCAGCGCCACCGCGGTGAGCGAGCGCTCACCGCCGGAGAGCAGTGACAGCCGCTTGACCTTCTTGCCCGGCGGGCGGGCCTCGACCTCGACGCCGGTGGTGAGCATGTCGTCGGGGTCGGTCAGCACCAGCCGCCCCTCCCCGCCGGGGAACAGCCGGGCGAAGACGCCCTCGAACTGTGCCGCGGTGTCGTGGTAGGCCGAGGTGAACAGCTGTTCGACCCGGTCGTCGACCTCCCGGACGATGTCCAGCAGGTCGCGCCGGCTGCGCTTGAGGTCGTCCAGCTGCTCGCCGAGGAAGCGGTGGCGCTCCTCCAGCGCCGTGAACTCCTCCAGCGCCAGCGGGTTGACCTTGCCGAGCTGCTGGTAGGCCTTCTCGGCGACCCTCAGTCGCTTCTCCTGCTCGGCCCGGTCGTACGGGCGCGGCGCGCCGGGCTCCCCGCCGTCCCGGCCCTCCTCGGCGGCGTCCGCGGCGGACGGCGGCACCGGCTGGTCCGGGCCGTAGGAGGCGAGCAGCTCACCGCCGTCGATGCCGAACTCCTCCAGCGCACGGGCCTCCAGCTGCTCGATCCGCAGCCGCTTCTCGGCCCGCAGCACCTCGTCGCGGTGGCCGGCGTCGACCAGCTTGTCCAGTTCCTCCTTGAGGCCGCGGCCCTGTTCGCGGTGCGCGCGCAGTTCGCTCTCGCGCTCGGCGCGCTCCTGTTCGACGGCCGCCCGCCCGGCGTCCGCGCGGGTCAGCGACACCTCCAGGCAGGCCAGCAGCTGCCGGGCGCCCGCCGCGACGGCGTTCGCCACGCCCGCGTCGTGCTCGGCGCGCCGGAGGCGCTCGGCGGCCCGGTCCCGCGCCTCGCGCTCGGCTCGGGCGGCCCGGTCCAGCTGGTCGGCCCGGCCGGCGAGCGCGCGGACCCGCTCCTCGTGGGTGCGCACCGCGAGCCTGGCCTCCAGTTCGGTCTGCCGGGCCGCGGAGGCGCCGTCGGCCAGCCGCTGCTGCTCGGCCCGGTCCGGCTCCTCCTCCCCGGCCTCCGCCGTGCCTTCCGCCGCGGCCAGGCGTTCGGCCGACTCCTCGGCGGCGGACAGCAGTTCGGCGAGGCCCCGGTCGGCCCGCGCGGCGGCGGCCGAGAGCCGCTCGGCCTCACCGGCGGCGGCCCGGGCCTGACCGCCGAGGCGGCCCAGCGCACCGGCGACCCGGGCGCGTTCCCGCTCCGCCTGACGCCGCCGTTCCGCGAGCTGCTCGACGACCGCGACCGACTCCCGGCGCAGTTCGGTGAGTTCGGCCAGGCGGGCGGCCGACTCGGCGCAGCGGGCGGCCAGTTCGTCGATCGCCCGGGCGGTCTCGTCCACCGCGGCCCGGGTCTCCAGCAGGCTCGGCGCGCCACCGGATCCGCCGTGCGCGTGGCCGCTGCCGAGCCGGTCGCCGTCGGCGGTGACGGCGGTCAGCCCGGGGTGGTCGGTGACCAGTCGCAGCGCCTCGTCGAGGGTGTCGACGACCGCCACGCCGGCCAGCAGGCTCCGGGCGGCGCCCGTCAGGTCGGCCGGGCCGTCGAGGAGTTCCGCCGCCCAGCGGGCCCCGGCGGGCGGCTCGACCGGTGCGGCCCCGGGCTCGGGTGCGCCGGCGATCAGCAGGGCGGCCCGGCCGGCGTCCTCGGTGCGTAGCAGCCGCAGCGCCGCGGCGGCGGTGCCGGGCGAGTCGACGGCCACCGCGTCGGCCGCCGCCCCGAGCGCCGCCGCGACGGGCACCTCGTGGCCGGGGGCGATCCGCAGCAGCCCGGCCGCCGGGCCGAGCAGCCCGGCCAGCCGGTCCCCCGCGTCGAGCAGCGCGCCGGTGCCGTCCTTGCGGCGCAGTCCGAGCGAGAGCGCCTCGTGCCGGGCGGTGAGCGCGGCGCGTTCGCGCTCGGCGGCGGCGGCCGTCTCCCGGGCGGCGGCGAGGTCGTGTTCGACGGTGGCGAGCCGGTCCCGGGCCTGCCGGTGGGCGTCCTCGACCCGATCGTCCTCGCCCGCCGACCCGTCCACCTGCTGCTGGAGTTCGTCGAGTTCGGCCCGGGCGGCCGCGGCGCGCAGCAGCGCCTCGTCCCTGGCCTCGGCGAGCCGGCCGGTCTCGGCCTCGGCGGAGGCGGCCCGGGAGCGGGCGGCCGCGGCCTGGCCCTGCAGCCGGGCCAGGCCCTCGCGGCGGTCCGCGATGGCCCGGGCGGCGTCCCGCAGCCGGCGTTCCTCGGCGGCCAGGGCGCGTTCCAGCTCCCCCTTGTGCTCGACCGCCTCGGCGAGCGCGTACTGCGCCTCCTCCAGGGCCTCGGCGAGCGCGGCCTCCTCCTCGCGGACCCGTTCGGCCTCCCGTTCCAGCTCCTCCGGGTCGCGTCCGCGCCGTTCCTCGGTCCGCCCGCCGGCGGCGGCGTGCCGGGCCCGGGCCTCGGCCAGGCCGACGGTGCCGCGGGTGCGCTCGGCGAGCGCGGACAGCCGGTACCAGGTCTGCCGGGCGGCCTCCAGGCCCGGTCCGAGCTGTTGGACCTGCGCCTCCAGGACGGCCTCGCGCTGCACCGCCCGGGCGAGTTCCTGCTCGACGGTGGTGCGGCGCAGCCGCAGCGCCAGTTCGTCGGCGATCTCGGCCTCGACGGCCCGGCGGAGGGTGAGCAGGTCGTCGGCGAGCAGTCGCAGCCGGGCGTCCCGCAGGTCCGCCTGGATGCCGGCGGCGCGGCGGGCGATCCTGGCCTGCCGGCCGAGCGGCCCGAGCTGGCGGCGCAGTTCGGCCACCAGGTCCTGGACGCGGTTGAGGTTGGCCTGCATCGCGTCCAGCTTCCGCAGCGCCTTCTCCTTGCGCTTGCGGTGCTTGAGGACGCCGGCCGCCTCCTCGATGAAGGCGCGGCGGCCCATCGGGTCGGCGTGCAGGACGGAGTCGAGCTGGCCCTGGCCGACGATCACGTGCATCTCGCGGCCGATGCCGGAGTCGGAGAGCAGCTCCTGGATGTCCAGCAGCCGGCAGGTCTCGCCGTTGAGGGCGTACTCGCTGCCGCCGTTGCGGAACATGGTCCGGGTGATGGTCACCTCGGCGTACTCGATCGGCAGGGCGCCGTCGGTGTTGTCGATGGTGAGGCTGACCTCGGCCCGGCCGAGCGGGGCGCGCCCGCTGGTCCCGGCGAAGATGACGTCCTCCATCTTGCCGCCGCGCAGCGACTTGGCGCCCTGTTCCCCCATCACCCAGGACAGCGCGTCGACCACGTTCGACTTGCCGGAGCCGTTGGGGCCCACGACGCACGTGATGCCGGGCTCGAAGCGCAGGGTGGTGCTGGAGGCGAAGGACTTGAACCCGCGCAGCGTCAGACTCTTCAGGTGCACGCGGCCGGTCTCCTCATCGCTCGCGGGGCCCAGCGGCGACTGTAACCCCGGCGGGCGGTGCGCCCCGGGCCCGGACACGACGAAGGGACGCCACAACCGGGCGTCCCTTGCATGCAGCGTCCCTTTCGGGGCGGCTCAGTGCACAGCGGCGTCGATCTGCGAGGACCGTGCGGGACTCAGGTGAGAGCCGGCTCCCGCTGATCCAGATCGATGCTGTTGAGCAGCGAGTGCTCGTCAGCGACAGCGGTGAGAGCGTCGTTCTCAGCCTGCATCCGAAGGAGCTCGGACTCCAGGTCCTGGACGCGCTGCTGAAGCCGTCGCATCTCGGAGAGCATTCGCGGGTCGGGGCCGCCGACGTACCCGAGAAGCGCCTTTGCCATGATGAATGGTCCTCCACGCTGAGTGACCGAACCGGAACGGTATGGGTCTAGGGGGAAGGGGGACGCACGCGCGGCGCACCACCGGCAGTGCTGGCTGGACACCACGGCACAACCGTCGTGAGCTGGGCTCACGAGGGCATGCGCCTACCGGATAAACGCGGTCGTGTGCGCGGGCTTCAAGCGTCTCACCAAAGACGGAAAGGGTCAACACGATCACCGCACGCTACCGCGCCCCTGTCACCTGCCTGGCGGTGTCGTCACGCCTAGGGGGGCTCGGGCCGGGTCCACCACCTGCTCGTGGATCATCGTTCGATGCGGAGTCAACCACGAGTCTGCCCGAATGGCAACCGTATGACACCGGCAGTTGCGGATCATTTCCGGGCGGCCCCCGCGGGGCCCGGCTCAGCGGATCTCGAAGCCCTCGTAACCGGTGCCGACGGCCGTCCAGATCTCGGTGACGCCGCTGACGCTCCCGGGCGTGTCGGGGCCGCGGAGCAGGGCGAGCAGCAGTTCGCAGTCGGTGGCCAGGCCCTCGGCGACCACCTGGACCCGGCCGTCGCCGAGGTTGCTCGCGTAGCCGGTCAGCCCGACCTCCAGCGCCCGCGCCCTGGTCCACCAGCGGAAGCCGACCTCCTGGACCTTCCCCCGGACCCAGGCGGTCACCCGGACCGGTTCATCACTGTGGGCGTCGCGACCGTGCATGCCCCGACCCTAACCCGGGGCGGTCGCCGTGGCCCGGGTTAGGGTCGGGGCAGCCGGCCCGGACGCGCCGCGGCCCCGCCGGGGAGCCGGCGGGGCCGCGGGGACGGGGCGTCCGGGGCAGCGGGTCAGCGCGTCAGCGCGTCACCAGTCGCCGCCGCCGAAGTCGCCCCCGCCACCGAAGTCGCCCCCGCCGAAGCCGCCCCCGCTGTCGCTGAAGCCACCGCTGAAGTCCGAGGCGTTGAAGTCGGCGCCGGTGTAGTCACCGCCCTCGTACTGGTCCTGGTAACCGTGGTCGCCCATCGGGGCCGCGGCGTAGGCCGGGGAGCTGATCATCGAGCCGAGCGCGGTGCCGACCAGCAGGCCCGGCAGCAGGCCGCCGCCGAAGCCCCCGAAGTAGCCGCCCGCCCAGGGGCCGTACGCCGGGCCGGCGTTCCAGTACGGCTGGGGGCCGTGGTCGGTGTCGACGGTGCGGACGGCCGGGTCGAGGCCGGCGGCCAGCCGGTCGGCGTCGGCCTGGCAGACCGGGACGGTGCGGGCGGCGCCGCCGGCCGGGGCCCAGTCGACGTCCTTGACGGACGGGCCGTGGCGCGGGTCCATGAAGCACGGCGGGCGGCGCTCGGGCAGCGGGCGGGCGTCCCGCCGGGCGGCCAGGGTGGCGAGGGCGAACCGGCCGTCCTCCAGCGCCTCGGTGACCGGCCTGACGTCGTCGGGCCGCTTGGCCTCGTCCATCAGGCGCTTGGCCTTCTCGTACGAGTCCAGGGCGTGGGTGTAGTCGGCGCGCTGGGTGTCGTCGGCGTCGGCCGCGCCCGGGCTGAAGTCCAGGCGGTCCAGCTCCTCGCCGAAGGCGGTGATGTCCTCGTCGACGACCCGGCGGAGCTGCTCCAGCTCGGCGCGGGCCTGCTCCTCCTTGCGCTTCTTGGCACGGCGGAAGAGGAGGAAGACACCGGCGCCGGCGAGGGCGAGCAGCGCGACCGGGATGACGACCCAGGCGATCGAGGTGCTGCTGTCGACCCCGCTGCCCTTGGCCTGCGGGGCGGCGGTGTCGACGAAGTCGTTCAGGGTGGCGTCGATGTCGCCGCCGTGGGAGCGGAAGGCCGCGCCGGCGATCCGCTCGGCGCTGCCGTTCGCCATCGCGCCGCGGTCCGCGTGGGCGGCGAACTGGTCGCCGCGCCAGATCGCGTAGGCGCCGTCGATGCCGACCTTGGTGCGCAGGTCCTTGAAGACGGTCTGGGCGCCGTAGGCCTGGCTGGCCGGGACGACCGCGACGAAGATCGGCTTGTCGGCCTTCTTGATCTTCTCGGTCAGGGCGTCCGCCTGGCTCTGGCTGAAGCGGCCGGTCATCGCCGGGTCGACGTAGACCTTGCCCTGCTTCAGGGTGGAGGCGGCGTCGTCCAGCCCGCCGGCGGCCGAGGCCGCCGGAGCCAGCAGGAGCAACAGCCCGAGCAGCGCCGCCACCAGGGCAAGCGGCCCGGCGCCCCGGGAACGTCGTGCAAGGGTTCTCATGTCCCCGACGCTACCGTGACCGGCGCCGGAGGACGGCATACCCTTCGCATACTGGTGACTGCGGGGTTCCCCGCCGACCGCCGGGGCCGCGCCCCTCCTCGGGGATGATGTTTCCCCCACTCGCCCCTGACGCCGGTGGCCTGCGGGAACCGCGGCGGGCGCCCGGTCGTACGTCCCGGCGGGCCGGGGGTTCCGGGGGCGTGCCGACCGTACCGCGCGGGCGGGCATAGTGGACCCGGACCGCTGGTCCCATTACCCGTTCTTGACCCATCTCCCGATCGGAGCACCCGGTGATCATCGGCCTCGTCACCGCCGTGGCGGCATCCGCCTGCTACGGCACCGGCTCGGTCCTGCAGGCCGTCGGATCCCGCCGTTCCGCCCGCGAGGAGGCCGCCAAGGGCGCCACCACCGGCACCACCGAGCACGGCGGGCCGAGCCTCTCCTCGACCGCGAAGGCCGCCGTCACCTGGGAGTTCATCCTCGGCACGGTGCTGGACTTCATCGGCTTCGGGCTGGGCGCGCTGGCCGCCCGGCTGCTGCCGCTCTTCCTCTCCCAGACCATCATCAGCGCCAACCTGGTGATCACCGCGGTGCTGAGCATCAAGCTGCTCGGCATCCGGCTCAAGCAGCTGGAGTGGGCGTCGATCGGCGTGCTCTGCTCGGCGCTGGTGCTGCTGGCGGTCTCGGCCGGCCCGGAGGGCGGCCACCACGCGGCGATGTCCTTCCACTGGTGGCTGCTGCTGATCACCACCGTGCTGCTGGTCGGCGGCAGCCTGCTGGTGCGCCGGATGGGCGCCAAGGGCGCGATCGTCGCCGGTCTGCTCTCCGGCCTGGGCTTCGGCGCGCTCGGCGTCGGCGTGCGCATCCTGAACGGCGTCGACCCGTTCGACCTCGCCTCGCTGCTCTCCGACCCCGCGCTGTACGCGATCCTGATCGGCGGCATCGGCGGCATGTACGTGCACACGGTGGCGCTGCAGATCGGCTCGGTGAACGGTGCCACGGCCGCGCTGGTGGTCGGCGAGACGGTGCTGCCCGGCGCGGTCGGGGTGATCTGGCTCGGCGACTCCTCCAAGCCCGGTCTGGGCTGGCTCGGCGTGGTCGGCTTCCTGCTGGCGGTGGTCTCCGCGGTCGGCGTCGCCTACTTCGGCCAGGACACCCACGGCGCACCGGACGAACCGGCCGAGGACCGGCCGGCCCTCGCCGAGCACTGACGGGCACCGACGGGCGGTGGGCTCCGACGGGCGCCGACGGGCTGCGGGCACCGGCGAGCGACGGGCACCGACGGGCGGCGCGGCCCGCGGATCCGGTCGGCACCGGGTCCGCGGGCCGCGCCCGGAGCCTCAGCCCCCGCTGCGGACCCGCGGCACCCGCTGGCAGCGGGGGCAGAAGTAGCTGGACCGGTTCATCCAGGCGGCCCGCCGCATCGGGGTGCCGCATCGGCGGCACGGTTCGTCCTCGCGGCCGTAGGCGTCGAGGTCCCGGGAGAAGTAGCCGCTCTCGCCGTTCACGTTGACGTACAGGCTGTCGAAGCTGGTGCCGCCGACGGCGAGCGCCGCCGTCATCACCGCGCGGGCGTTGGCCAGCAGTTCGGCGGCCTGCGCCCGGGTGAGCGTCGCGGTCGGGCGGTCGTAGTGCAGCCGGGAGCGCCAGAGCGCCTCGTCGGCGTAGATGTTGCCGACCCCGCTGATCAGCGTCTGGTCGAGCAGCGCCCGCTTCACGGTGGTGCGCCTGGCCCGCAGCGCGGCCACGAAGACGGCGTCGTCGAAGCGCTCGTCGAGCGGGTCGCGGGCGATGTGCGCGATGGAGAGTGGGGTGCCCTCCGGGTCCCCCTCCTCGGCCTCCTCGACGGCGAGGCCGCCGAAGGTCCGCTGGTCGACGAAGCGCAGCTCGCGCCCGCCGTCGGTGAACCGCAGCCGCACCCGCAGGTGCGTCTCGTCGGGCACCGAGGGCTCCTGGACGAGGAGTTGGCCGCTCATCCCGAGGTGGCCGATCAGCGAGAACCCGGTGCCGGTGCCGCCCAGCGGCAGCCACAGGTACTTGCCGCGGCGCTGCGCGGCGCCGAGGACGGTGCCGGTCAGCCGGGCGGCGAAGTCGGCCGCGCCGGCGGGCTGTCGGCGCACCGCGCGCGGGTGCAGCACCTGGACGTCGGCGACGGTGCGCCCGGCGACCCAGTTCGCCAGACCGCGGCGGACGACTTCGACCTCGGGGAGTTCGGGCACGGGAACAGGCCTCCTGCGGCAGACGACGGCAGGAGGAAGGCTACTGCGGACTCACGCGCCGGCGGGCAGCCGGTCGGCGTACTTCTCCTTGATCGCGCGCCAGGCGCTCTCGGCGGCCTTCTGCTCGGCTTCCTTCTTCGAGCGGCCGACGCCGCTGCCGAAGTCCTCGCCGGCGACCCGGGCCGCGGCGGTGAAGGTCTTCTCGTGGTCCGGTCCGGACTCCATGACCACGTACTCGGGGACTCCGATGCCCACCGAGGCGGTGAGCTCCTGGAGGCTGGTCTTCCAGTCCAGGCCCGCGCCCAGCTGGGAGGACTCCTCGATCAGCGGGTCGAACAGGCGGTGGACGAACTCGGTGGCGGCGTCCAGCCCCTGGTCCAGGTAGACGGCGCCGATCACGGCCTCGACGGTGTCGGCGAGGATCGACGACTTGTCGCGGCCGCCGGTGCCCTCCTCGCCCTTGCCGAGCCGGATGAACGCACCGAGGTCGAGGCCCCGGCCGACGTCCGCGAGCGCGCGGGAGTTGACCACCGCGGCGCGGAGCTTGGCGAGCGTGCCCTCGGGGACGTCCGGGTGGACGCGGTAGAGGGTGTCGGTCACCACCAGGCCCAGCACCGAGTCGCCGAGGAACTCGAGGCGCTCGTTGGTGGGCAGGCCACCGTTCTCGTACGCGTACGAGCGGTGGGTCAGGGCGCGTACCAGAAGGGCGCGCTCGAGCGTGTACCCGAGGCGCCCTTCCAGGACGTCGTATTCGGTCGAAGCCGGCCCGCCGGGCCTGCCACCGCTCGAAGAGGAACCCTTCGGGGCGGTGGACGCCTTGCGGGTGGAGTTACCGTCCGACATCGATCCGTGCACCCCGCCGATCAGACCGAGAGGACCTGGCGACGGTTGTACGTGCCGCAGCTCGGGCACGCGATGTGGCCGAGCTTCGGCTCGTGGCAGCGGTCGCACGCCACGAGGGCCGGAACGACGGCCTTCCAGTTGGACCGGCGGTGGCGCGTGTTGCTGCGCGACATCTTCCGCTTCGGAACAGCCACGGCTACTTCTCCTGGTTCTCGGCGAGACCCTCACGGGTGTCGCTGTTCTTGATCCCGTCACCCTCGTCGCCGGGGGCGGCGGAGAGTCCCTGCAGAGCCGCCCACCTGGGGTCGGCGGCGTCGTGGTGGTGCGCCGGGTCGTCGCTCAGGCGCGCTCCGCACTCGGAGCACAGGCCCAGGCAGTCTTCCTGGCACACCGGCTGCAGCGGCAGTGCGAGCACCACCGCGTCACGCAGCACCGGCTGGAGGTCGAAGAAGTCGCCCTCCAGACGGTAAGTCTCTTCTTCCGAGTCCTCTTCGAGGTCCTCGGCCCCGGCGGTCCGGGCGCGGTGGCGCTCGTCGGACTCCGGGTAGTAGTACAGCTCCTGGAAGTCCACGTCGATGTCGTCGTCGACGGGCTCCAGGCACCGGACGCACTCCCCCTCGACGTGGGCCTCGGCGGTGCCGGTCACCAGCACGCCCTCGACCACCGACTCCAGGCGGAGCTCCAGCCGGATCTCGCTCTTCTCGGGGACTCCGATCACGTCGATGATGCCCAGGCCCTCGGGGGCCTCCAGGGTGCGGGACACCTTGCGCAGCGAGCCCGGGCGACGTCCCAGTTCGTGCGTGTCGAACACGAGGGGGTCGCGGTGGTCGAGGCGGTTCAAGGTGTCCTGACTTCCATGGGATTCATCGATTGCGGTGCCTACGCACCGACGGTGCGCGGGCAAGCCGAGAGTCCGACACGAAATGGCCGGAGTGGTCAGCCTACCGGAGTCTCCCGCCAGGCCCAACTTCGGTCCCGTCAGGGACGCCAGCCGGGCCCGGCCGGAACCGGCTCAGCGGCCGCCCAGCTCCCGGAGCCGGGTCATGTCGATCATGCTGGTGTCGAAGAAGCTGGTCTCGTCCAGTCCCGGCTGCTGCTGCGGCACGGCCGGCGGGGCGGCGGGCTGCTGCGGGTAGGCGTAGCCGTCGTACTGCTGGGCGCCGTAGCCCTGTTGCTGCTGGGGATAGCCGTAGTCGCCGTGCTGCTGGTTCTGGTAGTCCGGCTGCTGCTGGTAGCCGCCCGCGGCGCCCTGCTGCTGGTGCCCCCACTGGGTGCCGTACGGGTCGCCCTGGCCGGCCGAGTCGAAGCCGCCGCCGTACACCTCGGCGTACTGCCCGCCCTGCTGCTGGGCGGCGGCGTACTGGTCGGCGCCGGGGGCCTGCCAGCCGGCCGCGGCAGGGGTCTGCTCCGGCCAGGTCTGCTGCTGCGGCACGTCCTCGCGGTACCAGGCGATGTCGTCGCCCTCCGCCTCGGAGAAGCCCGCGGCGACGGCCTCGGCCCGCTCCTTGGCCTGCTGGGCCTCGTCGGCGGCGGCCAGGTAGGCGCCGAGCTCGTCGATCGGCCGCTTGCCGAGCAGCTTGTCGCGGCCCTTGCCGACGGCCTCCAGGGTGGCGCTGAGGACGTTCTCCAGGGTGGCGAGCTTCACGTCGACGTACTCGTCGACCTCGGGGCTCGGGCTGATCCGCTGCGGCTGGAACTCCTCGCCGTCGCTCTCGCCGTCGAACTCCGTCTCGAAGACGCTGGAGTCGCCGCGCAGCTTGGTGCGGCCGCGGCCGACGGCGCCGAGCGTCTTGGTCAGCACGACCTCGAAGTTGGCCAGCTTGCTGTCCACGTAGTCGTCGGCCTCGACGCGCTTGGTCTCGACCTCGTTGCGGGCCTCCGCGAGGATCCGGTCGGCCTCGGCCTGCGCCCGGCGGACCACCTCGGTGTCGGAGATCAGCGAGCCGCGCTCGGCGTGCGCGCCCTGGATGATCCGGTCGGCCTCGGCCTGCGCGCCGGCGACCACCTGCTCGTGGTCGGCCATCACCGACTGAGCCTGGGCGAGTTCGGCGGGCAGCGCCGCCTTGAGGTCGTTGAGCAGGCCGATCAGCTCGGCCCGGTTCACCACGCAGGAGGCCGACATGGGCATCGAGCGGGCGCCCTCGACGGCCGCGACGATCTCGTCGACCTTGTTCTGCACGTCCACGGGGCTTCGTCTTTCCGTGTGCCGCCGACGGTCCGGCGGAGGCAGGCCCGGCGCGGTGGACCTCACCGCAGGGCAGGACTACAGACTGTACGGCCACCGCGCTGCGAGGACACAACGCCCGGGCGGAACCGGCCGCGGGAGGCGGAGGACAAGTCGTGACGAACCGGCAGAAACGGACGGTTCCTCCGATCCCGCCGGCCACCCAGACCGCCGACGGCCCTCCCGCGGCCCGTCCGCTACTGCTGTGCGCGGCGCTCCGCGATCCGCTCGACCAGCCGCCGGTGCACCGTCTCCGGCAGCAGGTGCGAGACGTCGCCGCCGTAGGAGGCGACCTCCTTGACCAGCGTCGAGGACAGGAAGCTGTACGTCGGCGAGGTCGGCACGAACAGGGTCTCCACCCCGGTCAGGCCGTGGTTCATCTGCGCCATCTGAAGCTCGTAGTCGAAGTCGCTGACCGCGCGCAGGCCCTTGATGATCGCGGGGATCCCGCGCTCGCGGCAGAAGTCCACCAGCAGGCCGTGGTGCGACTCGACCACCACGTTCCCGAACTGCGCGGTGACCTCCTCGATCAGGCCGATCCGCTCCTCGACGGTGAACATGCCCTGCTTGTTCCGGTTGATCAGGACCGCGACATGCACCACGTCGTACAGCTTCGAGGCCCGCTCGATGATGTCGAGGTGACCGTTGGTGATCGGGTCGAACGATCCGGGACAGACGGCGCGGCGCATGGCGTGTGTGCTCCCTCGTGGGGTGACGGCTGCTCGGCGGGCCTCGGCCCGCTACTCGTGCTGGCGGGCCTCGGCGGCGGCGCGACCGTACCAGAGCGTGCCCTCGCCGTAGCGGCGGGAGCGCAACACCTCGAAGCCCTCGGGCCAGCCGAACTCTCCGCCGCGGGTGCTGCGCTCCACGGTGACGAGTGCGTCCTCCGCGAGCCAGCCCCCGGCCAGGAGTGTGATCAGCATCTCGCGCAGCTCCTCGTCCGTCACGGCGTACGGCGGATCGAGGAACACCAGGTCGTACGGGGTCTCCGGGGCCGGGCCCTCGACCACCTTCTCCGCCCGGGCGGACCTCACCTCGGCGCCCGGCAGGCCGATCGTGCGGACGTTCTCCCGGATCACCCGGACCGCCTGGCCGTCCGCCTCGACCAGCAGGACGTGGTCGGCGCCGCGCGACAGCGCCTCCAGGCCGACCGCGCCGGATCCGCCGAACAGGTCGAGCATCCGGGCCCCGTGCAGGGTGCCGCGCAGCGCCTCCAGAGTGGAGAACATCGCCTCGCGGGCCTTGTCGGAGGTCGGGCGGGTGCCCCGGCCTGGCGGTACGGCCAGTCGGCGGCCCCCGGCCGCCCCGGCGATCACGCGGGTCATGGTGGTGGGAGGTCCTTTCGTCGCTGCCCGACCACGCTATCCCGCCCCGGCCCGCGGGGCCCCACCGGTGGATCGGCGGGGCCCCGCGGGCCGGACCGGCGTCAGCTCGCCTCGGAGCCCGCCGACTGGGCCGGGACGGCCGCGCCGAGCAGCGCCGGCGAGGCGTAGCGGGACCAGGACAGGCAGCCGTCGGGCGGGCAGAACTCGGGGCGGCGCGGGTCGTGGCCGAGCTCGCGCAGCTTGGTGCGGACGGAGTCGGGCGTGCGGCCGAAGCGGGCGGCGATCCGGGCGACGGTCTCGCCGTCGTGGAAGCGCCGGACCAGCTCCTCCTCGTGCTGCGGCACCCAGGGGGCGCCGTGGCCGGGGTACAGCTCGCGCAGCACGTCGCGGTCGGGGATGGGCTCGGAGACGTCGGCGACGATCGCCAGCGCCCGCAGCGCGCGGTTGAGCGCGATCCGCAGCGAGGCGACGTCCTCGACCGGCAGGCGGAGCTTGCCCGAGGCCAGCGGCTGGGCGGCCGCCCCCTCGCGCCAGCCGGTCAGGGTGAGGGTGACCTCGCGGTCGTCGTCGCTGGCGAGTTCGATCCGGAAGACCTTGTCACCGAGCGGGAGCTCGTTGAGATGACGGAATGCCATGGCAGGACCCCCAAGTGTCGCGCCAGGTACGCACCTTGAGGGTGCGTCCTGAACACCTTCATTCTCTCCCGGGGGTCTGACAATTCCGGGGCCGGCGGCGGCCGCTCAGCCCTTCTCCATGTAGGCCGCGCGGTCCTCGTCGAGCAGGCTCTCCAGCGCGGTGCGCAGCTCCGGGTGGGCGGTGAGGTCCGGGTCCTCGGCGACCAGCCGGGTGGCCTCCGTCCGGGCGGTCAGGATGACCTCCTCGTCCTCCAGCACCGAGAGCACCTTGAGCGAGGACTTCACCCCGGACTGCGCCTGGCCCAGCACGTCGCCCTCGCGGCGCTGTTCGAGGTCGATCCGGGACAGCTCGAAGCCGTCCAGGGTGCCGGCCACCGCGTCCAGCCGGGAGCGGGCGGCGCTGCCCGCGGGCATGTCGCTGACCAGCAGGCACAGGCCGGGCGCGCTGCCGCGGCCGACCCGGCCGCGCAGCTGGTGGAGCTGCGAGACGCCGAAGCGGTCGGCGTCCATGATGACCATCGCGGTGGAGTTGGGCACGTTGACGCCGACCTCGATGACGGTGGTGGCCACCAGGACGTCCACCTCGCCGGCCGCGAACCGGCGCATCACGTCGTCCTTGGCCTCCGGGGCGAGCCGGCCGTGCAGGATCTCCACCCGCAGGCCGCCGAGCGGGCCGGTGGCCAGCTTCCCGGCCGTCTCCACCACCGAGAGCGGGGGCCGCCGTTCGTCGCTCGCGGCCCCGGCGTCGGCGACCTCCTCGAAGTCCTCCTCGGCCGCCCTGCGCCGCTTCTTCGGTTCGGCGGCGGGCTCCTCGTCCCCGATCCGGGGGCAGACCACGTACGCCTGGTGGCCCTTGGCGACCTCCTCGCGGACGCGCTCCCAGGCCCGGGTGAGGAAGTTGGGCTTCTCCAGGGCGGGGACGACGTGGGTGGAGATCGGTGAGCGGCCGGCCGGCAGCTGGTCGAGGACGGAGGTCTCCAAGTCCCCGAAGACCGTCATCGCGACGGTGCGCGGGATCGGCGTGGCGGTCATCACCAGCAGGTGAGGCGGCTGGTCACCCTTGGCGCGCAGCGCGTCCCGCTGCTCGACGCCGAAGCGGTGCTGCTCGTCGACCACGACCAGGCCGAGGTCCTGGAACTGGACCTTGTCCTCGATCAGCGCGTGGGTGCCGATGGCGATGCCGGCGTCGCCGCAGGCCATGTCGAGCAGCGCCTGGCGGCGGGCCGGGACGCCCATCGAGCCGGTCAGCAGCACCACCCGGGTGCCGAGGTCGGAGCCGCCGAGCATGCCGCCCTCGGCGAGGTCGCCCATCATCTCGACGATCGAGCGGTGGTGCTGCTGGGCGAGCACCTCGGTGGGGGCGAGCAGGACGGCCTGGCCGCCCGCGTCGACCACGGCGAGCATGGCGCGCAGCGCGACCAGCGTCTTGCCCGAGCCGACCTCGCCCTGGAGCAGCCGGTGCATGGGGTGCTCGGTCGCCAGGTCGGCGGCGATCTCGGCGGACACCTTCTGCTGGCCCTCGGTGAGGGTGAAGGGCAGCCGGGCGTCGAAGGCGTCCAGCAGGCCGCCCTCGCGGGCCCGGCGCGGAACGGCGGGCAGCGCGGACTCGGCGGCCCGGCGCCGGGCCAGGGCGACCTGGAGCACGAAGGCCTCGTCCCAGCGCAGCCGGCTCTGGGCGCGCTCGCGGTCGGCCTGGCCGCGCGGGCGGTGGATCAGCTCCAGCGCCTCGGGCAGCGGGATCAGCTCGTGCCGCTCGCGCAGTTCGGCGGGCAGCGGCTCGCCGACGTCGGCGAGGTGCTTGGTGAGCGCCGTCTCGATGCAGATCGACAGCTTCCAGCTGGGCATCTGCGCGCTGGCGCCGTACACCGGGATGAGCCGGCCGGCGAACTGCTTCGCCGCGTCCGACCCGGCGTCCTCGTCGAGCAGCTGGTAGTCCGGGGAGACCAGCTGCCGGCTGCGGTTGAAGACGCCGACCTTGCCCGCGAACAGGCCCTGGGCGCCGGCCCTGAGCTCCTTCTGGCGCCAGCCCTGGTTGAAGAAGACCAGCGAGAGCCGGCTGCGGCCGTCGGTGACGACGACCTCCAGCCGGTCGCCCTTGCGCCCGCGGAACGGGATCAGGGTGACCTTCTCGATCCGGGCCAGCACGGTGACGTGCTCGTCGATCTCCAGCTCGTCCAGGCTGGTGAGCTGGCCGCGCTCGACGTAGCGGCGCGGGTAGTGGTGCAGCAGGTCCCCGACCGTGCGCAGCTTCAGGCTGTCGGCCAGCACCTTCGCGGTGCGGTCGCCGACGAGCTTGGTCAGTGGTTCATCGAGAGCGCCCATCAGGCCCTTGTTTACACCACGGGGCCGACAGTCCGGGCCTTCCGGCGGCCGACCCGCGCCGACCCGGGCGGCGGGTTCACTCGACGCCGATGAGCAGCGGCGCGGACTCCTGGCCGCCGTGGAAGACCACCGCGTCCACCTCCGGCCGCCGGTGCCGGGCGTGCGCGACGAGGCGCTCGGCGAGCGCCTCGTCGGCGCCGTCGCCGAGCACCAGGGTGACGAGTTCGCCGCCCGCGCCGAGCATCCGGTCCAGCACGCTCGTCCCGACCTCGTCCAGGCCCGTGCCGATCACCGCCACGTCGCCGTCGATCAGGCCGAGCACGTCCCCGGCCTGGCAGACCCCGGCCATCGTCCAGGACTCCCCCTCGGCGACGGCGAGTTCGGCGTACCGGGTGGCGCCGGCCGCGGAGGTCATGGCGACCACGTCCTCGTCGAAGCGGCGGCCCGCCTCGTGCACCGCGAGCGCCGCCAGCCCCTGCACCGGCGAGCGGGTGGGCAGCACGGCGATCCGCACGCCCTCCTCGCGCAGCTGGTCGGCGGCGGCCCCGGCGGCGGCCCGCAGTTCGGGGTCGTTGAGCAGCAGGACGACCTCGCAGGCGGCCGAGCGGCGGACGGCCGCGGCGAGTTCGGCGCTGGCCGGCGGGCGGTCCGGGTCGGCGTGCAGCACCAGGGCGCCGGCCTGCTCGCACAGCTCGGCGAGCCCCGTGCCGGAGACCACGGAGAGCACCGCGCGGGCGCGCTCCTCGCGTTCGCCGCGCTCGGCGGCGCGGCCGGCCCGGGCGGCGGCCTCGGCGAAGTGGGTGATCCGGATCTGGTGCGGCCGCCCGGCCCGCACCCCGGCCTCGACGGCGGCGCCCGCGTCGTCCACGTGGACGTGCACGTTCCACAGGCCGTCGCCGCCGCCGATCACCAGCGAGTCGCCGAGGCCGCCGAGCCGCTCGCGCAGCGCGGGCAGGGCCTCGTCGGCCGCGTCCAGCAGGTAGATGACCTCGAAGGCGGGGTGGCCGGGGCCGGGCGGTCGCACGTGCACCTCGCAGCTGTCGACCGCCCGGACGTCGTCGCGCAGCGCGACCGGGCCCATCGGCTGCTGGCCGGCGACGGCGTCGGCGAGCGCCCCGAGGACGGCCACCAGTCCGCGCCCGCCCGCGTCCACGACGCCGTTCTCGGCCAGCACGGCGAGCTGTTCCGGGGTGTGCCGCAGGGCGTCCCGGGCGGCCCGGTGGGCGGTGTCGGCGACCTGCGCGAGCCCGTCCCCGGCCCGGACGGCCTCCCGGGCCGCGACCCGGGCGACGGTCAGCAGGGTGCCCTCGACGGGCTCCGCGACGGCCTGGTAGGCGGAGTCGGCGGCCCGCTGCAGGGCGGCCCGCAGCTGGTCGGCGCCGCCGCCCTCGGCGAGCGTCTCGGCGGTGCCGCGCAGCCACTGGGCGAGGATCACCCCGGAGTTGCCGCGGGCGCCGACCAGCGCGCCGCGGGCCATCGCCCGCACCGTGTCGGCCAGGCCCGGGGCGGGCCCGTCGGCGGGGTCGGTGAAGCGGCTCTCCACCTCGGCGGCGGCGGACTCGACGGTGAGGTAGAGGTTGGTGCCGGTGTCCCCGTCCGGGACGGGGTACACGTTGAGCGCGTCGATCTCCTCCCGGGCCTGGCCGAGCGCGCGCAGGGCGAGCTGGCACCAGGTGCGCACGGCCGGGGCGTCGAGCGTGTGCAGCACCGGGTCTCCTCCGGATCGGACGCCGCGACGGCCTGCGGGGCAGCAGCACAGCCAGAGCTGCGGCGAGGGGTGATACCGGCAGGTTATCGGGGGCCGGGGAGGGCCGCCGGGACGGCCGACCGGGGCGATCACCCGGCCGGTCATGGTAGTTTCGTTGAACGGGAGCAAGCGTTGTATGCTCTTCCGGTTGCCTGGAACAATCCGGGCGCACCCCTCGGCCCGGTCCGGTTCACGCGAGTGTTCCGCTGGTTCACAGGGGTTGTCGAACGTAAATGATCTGAAGTCTTGGAGTGACTCCTGTGGCTGCCAACTGCGACGTCTGCGGCAAGGGGCCGGGCTTCGGCAACAGCATCTCCCACTCGCACCGCCGTACCCCCCGTCGTTGGAACCCCAACATCCAGACGGTGCGCGCTGTGATTGGGCGGACGCCGAAGCGGCTCAACGTCTGCACCTCGTGCATCAAGGCCGGTAAGGTCTCGCGCTGACGCGCAGACCGATCCGCTCGATCCGGGCGAACGACCCGAAGGCCGACCCGGCGCTGCTGCGGGACATCGAGCGGGCCTACGCCGTCGCCGAGAAGTGGCACCGCGGG
>NZ_JBFAZB010000045.1:0-82731 GCF_040681575.1 Kitasatospora sp. NPDC051702 | reverse complement strand
GCGGCGGGGGCCTAGGTGCCCCCGGGCGGGGGGCCGCCGCGTCCCGCGGCGGGCCCCCCCCCCGCCGGTGGGGCGGCGGGCCACCGGCAGCCGGACTCAGGACAGGTGGCTGACCTCGGGCCAGTCGATGTCGACGTCGGCGGCCTTGTTGAAGTAGTTGGTGAAGACGTTCAGCGCGACGTTGGCGATCACCTCGGCGACCTCGGCATCGGTGAGGCCGGCGTCCTGGGCCGCCTTGAGGTCGGTGTCGTCCAGGCCGCCGCGGGTGCGGACGAGGGTGGCGGCGAGCACCAGGGCCGCGCGGGTCCTGACGTCGGCGGACTCGGCGCGGCGGGCGGCCCCGGCCTCCTCGGGAGTGAGCCCCGCGAGGTTGGTGGCGATGTGGGTGTGGGCGGAGAGGCAGTAGTCGCAGGCGTTCTCCTGGGCCACGGTGAGCGCGATGCCCTCGCGGACCGCCGCGGAGAGCGCGCCGCCGGAGAGCGCGCCCGAGAACTCCAGGTAGCCCTTGAGCACGGCCGGGCTGTTGGCCATCACCTTGGTCATGTTCGGCGTGACGCCGAGGGCCTTCTGGACCGCGGCCAGCAAGCCGGCCGCGGGAGCCTGGGCGTGGGCGGGCTCGATGATCGGGAGTCGGGACACGGTGATCCTCCAAGGACACGAAACGGAAGGTTCTTACGGTTGCTCGGCGCTGCAACCGTGAGAACTGTAGGCAGATTCTTCTCACGGTTGCAAGGCCGAGCTACCATGAGGTCGTGAAGGTTGAGGACCTGGAGAACGGCGGGGCTCCCCTGCTCGGAGAGCCGCTGCCCATCGAGCTGGCCAACGCCACGTACGCCGTGCGCGGGCGCCTGGTCGACGGCCTGCAGACGGTCGAGCACGTGGCGGCCTGGTTCCGCGACAACCGCGAGCGGTTCGCCGAACCCTGCACGGACGCCGACCTGCTGGAGGTCGGCGCCGGGGAACTGCACGCCACGCGGGCACTGAGGGACGCGATCCGCGCCCTGGCGGGCGTCGCGGTCCGGGGCGGCGAGGCACCGTCGGACGCGGTCGCGGAGGTGAACCGGCGGGTCCGCGCCGCGGCCCGCTGGCGGGAGCTGTCCTGGGGGGAGCGGCCGTCGGCCCTCGCGCGCAGCGCGACGCCGCCCGTCACCACCGCCCTCGCCGAGATCGCCCAGCAGGCCGTCGACCTCTTCACCGGCGATCAGGCCGCCGACCTGCGGGCCTGCCAGGCCCCCGGCTGCGTCCTGTACTTCGTCAAGAACCATCCGCGCCGGGAGTGGTGCTCCGCCGGCTGCGGGACCAGGGCCCGCGCGGCCCGCCACTACGAGCGGACCAAGGCGGCCGGGCCCTGACGTCCCGGCACGCGGAGGCCGCCCCGGCCGTTTCCGGGGCGGCCTCCGTACAGCGGACCGGGCGGTCCGCCGAGCGATGGCTCAGAAGGCGACGACGCCCTCGCCGCCGGCGCCGCCGGGGACGGTCTGGGAGCCGATCCGGGTCAGCGAGCCGTCGCCGTTGATCGCGAACTCGTCGAGGACGCCGTTGACGCCGGTCTGGGCGTAGAGGTAGCGGCCGTTCGAGGAGACCGCCGCGTCCACGGTGCCCGGGTCGGTGGGCGTGTTGCCCAGGACGGTCAGCCGTCGGCCCTGGTCGGCGGTGCGCAGGCCGGTGAGGGTGGAGCTGCCCGCGTTGGAGGCGTAGAGCAGGTCGCGCACCCCGACGATCCAGCAGGTGGCCGCCTGGCCGGTGGCCGCGAAGGCCTCCTGCGAGGCGGTGCCGTCGCGGTGGATCGCGAACGTGGCCACGGCGTTGGTGCCGGCCTCGGCGAGGAACAGGCCGTGCGGGCCGTTGGGGACGAACGCGAACGGCACGGCCCCGGGCAGGGCCGTGGTGACGGGGCTGTCGCCGGGGCCGCCCGAGCGGTCCAGGTTGAACACCAGGAGGCTGCTGCCGTTCGCCTTGGTGGTGACCACGAGCTGGGAGCCCTCGCCGGTGAAGCCCACCTGGCCCGGGGTGTTGGTGAACTGGGGCGTGGCGTTCGGGTCGAGTCCGAGGCAGCGGTTCCAGTCGGCCTCGGTGTGGAGCCGGCCGTCGCGGACGGTGAAGCCCTGGATCGAGCCGCCGTCCAGCGCGTTGAGGACGTAGACGGTGTCGTCGTGCACGGCGACGCTCACCGGGAAGCGACCGCCGGAGCCGACCACCTGGCGCAGCGCGAGCCGGTCGCCGTCGACGGAGAAGACCGAGACGGTGTCGCTTCCGGCGTTCACCGCGTACAGCAGGGCGTGGCGCGGGTCGTAGGTCAGCGACCCCTGGGAGGCGAGGTGGTCGGCGACGGATCCGTCCAGCACACCGCCGAGGCCGTGGGTGTCGTAGGTGCCGGCCGGGGTGAGCCGTCCGTCGTCGGACCGCCGGTAGGCGATGACCTGGTTGCCCGCCGGGTTGTCGGTCTGGACGAACACCGCGTGGTGTCCGCCGTGCGGTTGGTCGCCGCCGCCGTACGCCGCGGCGGTCGACGGGGCGCCCGCGGTCGCCGCCGCGAGGGCGGTGGCCGCGGCCAGGACGAGCCGAGTGATCTTCTGCACGAGGTTCTGCCTTCTGGAGGTCCGGGGCCGATCCCGCCCGGGTCCCGGGCGCGTGATCGGAGGTCAGAGCGACACGAGGGAGGGTGGTGGCGGGCCCCGTCGGCGGTGACCGGCACGAGGGGAGCTCGCCAGGTGACCCTTTGACACGGTAGGTGACGATCTGCCATGAGTGGCCGAGGACGGCGGCCCCGGCCTGCCGCGAGCCGGAGCACCCGGTCACCGTCCGCCGTGTCGGCCGCTTCGGCGGGCCGCGGCGGCCCGGACGGGTGCACCTCGATCGGCCGCGTGACCGGCGCGTCCGTCGGGGTGACTGTTCGACGGGGCATGACAGGTCCGCGACGGACGAACACCTACGGTGACCGCATGACGACAGCTCACCCACTCGGTGCCGCCGCGCTCCCGCGGCTCCTCCGGCACCGCGGCCCCGCCCCCCTCCTCGTGCTCGCCCTCGTCCTGCTCACCCTCGTGGCGACCATCGCCCCCGCCGCGGCCGCACGCCGGGCGGGCGGCCTGCTCGGGGTGAACCTCGTCAACAGCAGCGACCGCGAGCTGACCCTCGTCAACCTCCAGGTCACCACCGGCTGCGCCAACTCGAACCCGCCGGCACGGCTCAACGCCCTCGGCGGCACCGGCGACTTCAACGTCGGGGTGTGCAACGGCTCCACCGGAGCGTCGGGAACCGTCACCTACCAGGTGACCGGCGAGGCCCAGGGCACCGTGATCACGCTCGGCTGGAACGTCCCGGCCCCGCTCGACCAGCCGAACACCTTCACCCAGACGGCGCCCACCGGCTACGTGGTGAACCGCGCCGGGGGCACCGACCCCTTCACCCCCGTCACCTTCACCGTCGACTGCAACTCCACCACCTGCGACGGGATCCCGGACGACTGGAAGCGCAACGGCGTCACCATCAAGCCCAGCGACGGCAGCCCCGAGCAGTTCATCGACCTCAAGGCGATGGGCGCCGACGTCAACAAGCCGGACATCTTCGTCCAGGTGGACTGGATGGCCGACGACACCCACAGCCACGCGCTCACCAGTGACGCGATCAGGAAGGTGGTCGACTCCTTCAAGAACTCGCCGTACAACCGGCACAGCCCGACCACGGGGATCAACCTGCACGTCGACGAGGGGCCGGACAGCATCCTCGACTTCGCCAAGAACACCACCTGGGGCACGCTCAGCAAGGCGAAGAAGCAGACCGAGGCCGCCAACCTCGGGACGGTGGACGCCAGCGGGCGCTACCTGTGGGACGACTTCAACAAGCTCAAGACGGCCAAGGGCGGCTTCATCAGCACCGGCCGGAGCTCGATCTTCCACTACGCCGTGTCGGCGCACGACCTGCAGCCCGGCGTGACCTACAGCGGCATCGCCGCCGGTGCCCCGAGCAGCGACTTCATCGTCAGCCTGGGCAGCTTCACCAACAAGGTCGGCGACCTCGACCAGCAGGCCGGCACGTTCATGCACGAGCTCGGGCACAACCTCGGCCTGAAGCACGCGGGGAACGCCGACACCCCCAACCACCAGCCGCAGTACTTCAGCGTGATGAACTACTCCTACCAGCTCGGCGGCCTCTCCATCGGCACCACCTCCGGGGTCATGGACTACTCCCGGCAGGTGGGCTCGCTCAACGAACCCTCGCTGAACGAGCGCCAGTTCCCCTCCAGCGCAGCCGGCTACGACGTCATGCACTGGTGCCCGAACACCCTGCAGGGCTCCCGGTTCGTCACCGTCCAGGCCAGTGCGGGGCAGGTCGACTGGGACTGCGACGGCATGATCAACCAGAGCCCGGTCGCGTTCGACACCAACAACGACAAGGTGCAGACCCTGCTGCCCGGGCACGACGACTGGGGCAGCATCCAGCTGCGCGGCGGCTCGATCGCCCACTCCGGTACGGGCGGCGCCCCGGCGCCCACCGAGGAGAACGAGATGACCGTCGAGGACGCCGCCATGGAGCTGCCCCTCGACACCCTCCCGCCGGTCACCACGGCGCGCACCCACCCGCACCCCGACCGGCACGGCGTCTACCACTCGGACGTCACGGTCACCCTCGACGCCACCGACGACATCAGCGGCGTCGCGATGACCGACTACCGGATCGACGGCGGGGAGTGGACGCGCTACACCGGGCCGTTCACCGTGAGCGGCGACGGCACGCACACGGTCGAGTACCGCTCGGTCGACCACGCGCAGAACGTGGAGCAGGTGAACTGCCTGGAGCTCCGGATCGACTGCGACCCGCACTCCTCGGAGCCCTGGGGCGAGACCCGCGAGGGCTGATCCATCCGGCACCCGACGTGACACCGCGGGCCCCGGCCGCCATCGGGCGGCCCGGGCCCGCGGCGTTTCCGGGCCGGAGGCGTGTTCCGCGCCCGGCCGACCCTTGTTCTTGAATGGTCGCTCAGGTATGTTTCCCCCATGCCCCGACCGCGCGAGTTCGACCCCGACGCCCTGCTGAACCAGGCGATGCTCCGGTTCTGGGAGCGCGGGTACCGGGCCACCTCCATCGAGGACCTGGTCAAGGCCTCGGGCGTCAAGCCCGGCAGCATCTACAGCGCGTTCCCCGGCGGAAAGCACTCGCTCTTCGTGAAGTCGCTGGAGCGCTACTCCAAGCTGGTCGTGCCGCAGAAACTCGGCGAGCTGGACACGCCGGGCGCGTCGGTGGCGGAGGTCCGCGGCTACTTCGACGGGCTGGTGCGCGACCTGCTCAGCCCCGAGGGGCGCCAGGGCTGCCTCCTGGTGAACACGGCCATCGAGAACGCCGCGGAGGACGACGCCGCGGCGGCCGTCGTGCGCGGCCACCTGGCACGCCTGGAGCGGTGCATGACCCACGCCCTGGAGAACGCCGTCCGCCGGGGCGAGGTACGGGCTTCGGTCGACCCGGCAGGCAGCGCCAAGCTGCTGGTCGCGACGTGCCAGGGGCTCATGGTCGTCGGCAAGGCCGATCCCGACGAGACGGTCCTGCGGGCGATCGTCGACAACGCCTTCGCCACGCTCTCCTGACGGCGCGGCACCCCGGGCCACCGTACGCGGTGGCCCTTTCGTCGGCCCCATAGTTGAATGACTACTCAAGAACGAGGTTCGGACATGAAGGCCATTGTCATCTCCACCCACGGCGGCCCCGAGGTCCTCACGATCACGGAACTGCCCGACCCGGTGGCCGCCGCCGGCGAGATCCTCATCCGGGTCAAGGCCTTCGGCCTCAACCACGCCGAGGCGTACATGCGGAGCGGCGCCTGGGGGCCGGTGGCCGCCGTCCCCGGGATCGAGTGCGCCGGCCTCGTCGAGGCCGACCCATCGGGCCGACTGCCCGTCGGGGCCAAGGTGGTGGCGATCCTCGGCGGCATGGGCCGGACCAGGAACGGCAGCTACGCCGAACTGGTCACCGTCCCCGCGACCAACGTGGTGGCGGTGAACTCGCCACTGCCCTGGGCCGACCTGGCCGCCGTGCCGGAGGTGTACGCCACGGCCCACAGCGCACTGCACGGCAACCTGGCCCTCCGAGCCGGGGAGACCCTGCTCGTCCGGGGCGCGACCTCCTCCCTCGGACAGGCCGCCGTCAACCTCGCCGTCCACCACGGCGCGACGGTGCTCGCCACCACCCGCAACCCGGCCCACACGGCCCTGCTCAGGGACCTCGGGGCCGCCGACGTGCTCATCGACGACGGGCAGCTGGCCGCGGAGGTCGAGCGCCGCGGCCTCACCGTCGACGCACTGCTCGACGTCGTCGGGAACACCGCCCTTCGCGACTCGCTCCGCGCGGTCGGGCCGCGCGGGCGGGTCTGCCAGGTCGGCTTCCTCGGCGGACTCGCCCCGGTAGCGGACTTCAACCCCATCGCCGACCTGCCCAGCGGTGTCCGGCTCAGCTTCTTCGGCAGCGCCTTCGTCCTGGGCACCCCCGCCTTCCCCCTCTCGGAGGTACCACTGGACGAGATCTACGCCCAGGTGGAGGCCGGCACCCTGCGGGCCCGCCCCACCCGGATCTTCCGCTTCGACGAGATCGTCGAGGCCCACCGGGTGATGGAGGCCGGCCTGGCCCTGGGAAAGATGGCCGTCGTCGTCGACTGACCCGTCCGCAGCCCCGGCGGCACCCGCCCGGCCGACCCCTCCGGCGTCCCGGCCGTCCGCCGGCACCATGAGCACTCGTCATGCCCTTGGATCGGAAGCCCGGTGATGACGGTCGGCCACTTCAGACCGTGAACCACTACTTGCCCTCGGCGGAGCTGTACGCCAGGACGATGATGCCCGCGATCGCGATGCCGACCAGCGCGATGGTCGCGCCGGCGAGGAGCTGGATCACGCCGGTGATGATCGTGAGCCACTCGATCACCAGCACGGTCTTCCGGGTCCACCGGGCCCCACCCGGCGCCAGGGCCGCGCAGATGCCGAGCAGGACGCCGATCGCGATCGAGAGGAAGCCGATGAACGTCACCAGGACGAGGCCGTTACCGTGCTGGCCGTGAATCAGCACGAAGAGGAAGATCCCACCGGCACCGTTGAGGACGGCGTGCAGCCAGACCCCCGCGACCACCCACTTGAGCGATGTCGGCATCCGCTCGTCCGCCAACTGGTTCGTCATCGGTGACCACCCCCGGATCGTCGGTGCGGCCGGGGCCGGTGGCCGGGCCGTAGGGCAGAGGATCCGGGTGGCCGGGCCCGTCGTCAATGGCCACGTCCGCCTCCCTTTCACCGGCCGGCCGAAAGCCTTCGGCACCCCTATGGGAAGGTCGCCTTGACGAAGGATCAGGTGATCCGCTCGGCCCAGCGGCAGCCCGGATGCGGAGGCGGCGAATCGCCCCTCCGACTGGGCACCGACCCTGATACGACGTCAACGATGCCCCTCGAGGAGATCCGACAGGAGGCCGCTGTTCCCCTGCCGGGCTTCAGCCACCACAGAGTGGGCCGGCTGCGAGGTCTCCGGCACGCGGTCGACGGTGCTCCGGCGTTCCGGTGAAGCGTCGATAACATGAGGGCTCCTCATATTCTTGCTGGAGGCTGTCATGCCCGATCGTTTCGACCTGCCAGCGGGGTTCCGCTGGGGTGCTGCCACCGCCGCCTACCAGATCGAGGGAGCGGTGGAGGAGGACGGGCGCGGGCCGTCCGTACGGGTGGAGTACAGCGCTCCACCCGCCCGTTCCCCCGTCAGTAGCCTCATCAACCGTGCACCCGATGGACGGCACGGCAATCTCCCGGGTCCGTCGACGACGCGATCGGCACCGCGAGGGCACCGGTCCTCGGGCGACGGCACCTCGCGCGTCCCGCGTGCAGCCACACCGCCCTCACCTCCAGCCGCGGACGCACCCCCCTGCAGGTCGCCGGCACGCTGCCAACGGTCTGCTGGCCGGTCGCCTCAGCAGAGGCGTGGTTTCGACGCGGGCTCGACGCCGAGGGCACCATCGTTCCGCGGCTGAGGTCAAGCACCCGCGAATGGCGCGGGCGGACGGAGACGTACTGGCTGGTGCTTCACAGGCGGCGAGGCGCGGATACGATGACGTAGGTCTTCCGCAGCCTTTCGTGCACTTCCCAGACACCCGTCCATCCGGCAGGCGTGATCAGGGTGTCACCGGGGCCGATCTCCACCGGCGTGCCTCCGGTCTGCGTCACGGTCGCCCGGCCCGAGAGGATCTGGCAGACCTCGTGGTAGCCGTCCCGACTGGCGGTGAAGGTGCCGGTGCTGGCCTCCCATACGCCGGTCTCCACGCCTTCCGTGCCTTCCCAGACCACGAGTGCGGCCTCGACCTGGCCCACTGTGGTGCTCGTCGGTTTGGGCAGAGGCGCTCCGAGGTCCGTTCGGTCGGCGCGGTGGAGGACGATGGTCACGGAGGCTCCTGGGTGTGGTGATCGCTGTAGCGGGTCTCTTGCGAACCGGTGTGATGACGCCTGCTCATCTGTGTGGTTCGGGTGTCTGCGTGAAGGTCGGGACGCAGAACCATTTCGTGCCGTCACGGCGTGATGTTCCCTGCCGCTTCGTCACCTGCGGCTGGTGGTTGATCGGATTCGAGACTGTCCTCCGGCCCGCCCCGGGAAGGCGGGGTCAGCCTGAAGGCGACATGCGGAACCGAACGCCCGTCGACGTGGCAACGTCAGTGTCGGCCGGAGATCACGTCGGCGACCCGCGCCACCGGCGAGGTACGGGGCCGGCCTCCGCGCTCCTGTGCATCGGCGAAGTGGTAGGCGGCGTAGAGACCGTGCACACCGATCCAGCGCAGCGGCTCGGGTTCCCACTTGCGGACCCGGTGGTCGACCCACGGCAACCCGGTGAGTTCCGTCCGCTCCTCGAGGATCAGGTCCCGCAGGGTGCGCGCGGCGAGGTTGGCGGTGGTGACACCGCTGCCCACGTAGCCTCCGGCCCAGCCCAGGCCGGTGCCTCGGTCCAGCCTGACCGTGCTGCACCAGTCGCGCGGAACGCCGAGCACGCCCGACCACGCGTGCTCGACTGCCACGTCACGTGCCGCGGGGAAGAAGTGGGTGAGGATCCGGCTCAGCTGCTCGACGGTCCTGTGCGGTGTGGCTGCGTCATCGTCGGTCCGGGACGCGAACCGATAGGGATGGCCGCGGCCTCCGAGAGCGATGCGATCGTCCGCGGTGCGCTGGGCGTACATGTACGCGTGGGCGAAGTCTCCCAAGGTCTCACCGGCCACCCAGCCCACGGACTCCCAGAACGACGCGGGGAGCGGAGCGGTGACGATCATCGAGGAGTTCATCGGCAGCCAGGATCGCTTCTCGCCGCGCAGATTCGCGGTGAACCCCTCGGTGCAACGAAGCACGTACCGTGCCGAGACGGCGCCCTGCGGGGTGATCGCTCGGGCGGGAACCGGGCCGGTTGCCGGGATGATCTCGGTGACGAGGGTCTGCTCGTAGACTTCCACGCCCATGCGCCGGACCGCTTCTACGAGCCCGTGGACCAGCTTCGCTGGCTGGATCCGGGCGCCGTGCGGGGTCCAACTCGCCCCCAGGACTCCGTCGACCGCGATCCGTTCCGACGCCTCGGTGGCGCTCAGCCGCTGCACCGCCGCCTCTCCGAAGGCATGCTCGCCGGCGACGAACGCGTCCAGCCGCTCCACCTGGGCAGGGGTGCGGGCGACTTCCAGAACACCGCCCTTGACCTGGTCGGCGTCGATGCCCTCGACTGCGCACACACGCAACACCTCGTCCACGGCGGCGTTCATCTCCCGCTGCATCGCGATGGCGCGCGGCTTGCCGTACTGCCGGGCGAAGACGGAGCGGCCCGCGAAGCCGTTGTAGAGCCAGCCACCGTTGCGGCCCGACGCGCCGTAGCCGCAGAAGTGTCCCTCCAGGACCGCGATGCGAAGGCCCGGTTCGGCCTGCTTGAGGTAGTAGGCCGTCCACAGGCCGGTGTAGCCACCGCCGACGACGGCGACGTCGACCTCGGTGGAGCCTTCGAGAGCGGGACGCGGGACGGGGAGGCCGAGTGCGGAGTACCAGTGGGAGACACCGCCGTTGACCGTGATGGGCGTGGTCACTTCAGACCTGCTTCCGTGTGCGTCGTGGCTCAGTGAGGGCACGCCTTGCGGGGCTGTGAGGTGCGAAGACGTGCAGGACGATATGAGGGGCTCGGCTTTCCGCGGCACTCCGTCGCCCGTCGGTCGGACCGGCCGGTGGAGCGGGTTTCGGCCCGCTTGTAGGGGCGGGCCGAAACCCGGGACTCCAGGGAAGTCCTGGCTCAGGCCAGGACTTCCCTGGCGGCACGTATGCCCGACTGGTAGGCGCCGTGGGTCGTGGCGAAGGAGGTCCGGCTGGTCGCCTCGCCCGCGAAGTGGACCCGGCTGCCCACGGCGGCCGCGAGCTGATCGCGCATGGCCGGCGTGGAGCCGACCCCGTTGTAGGAGTAGGAGCCCAGGGAGTAGGGGTCGGACGCCCACCGGGTGATCTGGTAGTCGATCGGAGCGGGGATCGCACCGCCGAAGATCGTCTTGAGCGTGCCCATGGCGCTGTCGACGATCCGGGCGTCGCTCCAGCTCTCGACGGAGCGGCCGAAGTCGCCGGCGTTGAAGCCGAGCAGTACCGGTTGCCCGTTCGTGCGGGTCACGTTCACCCACTGTGCCCACTGGCCGTACTTGGCCGAGGCCGGCACGTACCCGAGCCAGTCGGTACCGGGCCAGAACGTGCGGGGGAAGCGCAGGTAGCACTTGTTGAGGACGCCCATGCCGAGCTTGCCGATGGCGGTGCGCTTGGTCGCGGGCAGGCCGGGGCCGAAGGTCACCCTTCCGCTCTGAAGCACACCGAGCGGAAGGGTCACCACCACGTGGTCGGCCTGGAACACGGCCTGGTCGGTGGTGACGGTCACGCCGGTGGAGTTCCAGTCGACGCGTTCGACGACCTGCCCGGTCTGGATGGAGAGTCCTGCGGCAAGCAGGTCCGTGATCTGGTGGTACCCCTGGGGGAACACCACGTCGCCGCCCTTGAGGTCGGCGTCGCTGTCGAAGTTCAGGGCCGACATCCGGTCGATGCTGCCGGAGTACTCGTGCTCGTAGTCGTTCAGGTCGTAGCCGAGCAGGGCCTTGTCGTACTCGGAGAGGGAGGACCAGCCGAGGGCCTTCTGGACGACCGAGCGGACGGAGGCGTCCGAGTCCTGCGTGTCCTGGTACGACGTGAGGGCGTTCGCGGTCTTGGCGGCCCAGCTGTTGAGGGCCTGGACCTGAGCGGCGGTGGCGGGGCTGCCGGAGGGCAGGTAGTAGGTGGTGCTGTCGTTGTTCGTCGGTACGGTCCTGGCCTTTGCCTGCGCGGCGAGTGCGCTGATCGGATTGTTGGTGACGCCGTGGATCCAGGACGCCCCCATGTCGGAGGGTGAGTCGGACCAGCGCGCGCTGGTCCAGATCCGGCCTCCGATCCGATCCCGGGCTTCGAGGACCAGGACGTCCTCGCCGCGGTCGGCGAGGTAGCGGGCTGCGGACAAACCGCTGATGCCGGCACCGATCACGATCACGTCCGGCCGGTCGACGGCTGGGACGTTCCTGGCTGAGGAAACGCCCGCTTCGGCGGTGGGCACTGCGGTGGCGCCCAGGACGGCCGCGGCGGGTATGCCGAGCCCGAGGGCCTTCAGAAGATTTCGGCGTTGCATGCTCATGGTGGTCAACCCATCTGCGATCTGACGCGGGATTCGTTCGTACGTGGGGGTGAACTGGTTCCGGTCGAGATGATCGGTCCGCCGGCCGCGGCGTGGGAGCGCGACCGGCGGACCTCACCGATCATGTCGGCGGCCGGACACCGAAGTCGGTGTCGGACTGCCCGCTGCGTGGCGAAACACGAAGCGCACCTTCGGGCTGCACGCAGCGATGCGTGCATTCGTTCACTGAGGGCTGGGGGGCACCGCGCCGGGAAGTGCGGCAACCGACCACCCCGCCGGGGGACGGGGAGGGAGGTGTTCCTCAGGGTCGAGCGCGGCAGGCAGGGGAGCGGGACCTGCTGCCGCCTCAGAAGGTGGACACAGCAAAGGATATATTGAGGCAAGGATGTGTCAATAGAGGCATTGATGATCCCTGGCGGCCGCGATCGCCCCGCGTGGCGTCGGATGTTCTCCACGTGGCGTGCGCCCGGTGTCGCGCTGCCCGCTCACGCGGGCTCCGGCGCGGGTTGACCTGCCGTTCGGACACCGCACCTCCGGGGGTGTGGCACCGGACGGTGCGGGCGACGGGAACGCCGCGACGGCGGCTTCGTGCGGCGGTGGGATCGAGCAGGCCGAGCAGCGGAACAGCAGTTGTCCCGGGGGCCTTCGGGTGGGGCCGGCCGCCGCGTACCCCTGTCGCCGCCTCCATCTGTCGCATCGGCATCGGGTTGCTCGCTCATTGACCTTCGGAGCAACGTTCCTGATGGAACGTCGTTCCGGCGCCGTCAGGACCCTCTTGGTGTCAGATCCCGGCGACGGCGGCGGCCCTCTTGCGGCGACGGGCGAGCGGAAAGTAGAGGAGGCTGGAGCCGGCCACGGCGACGAGGCAGTAGGTGACCGCCTGGGTGCCGTTCTCCATGTACTGCTGCCATGCCGCCCATGCGGTGACGCCGGTCAGCGCCGTGGTGATCAGGACCAGCGAGAGGGCTCCTCCGGGGATGCGGTAGGGCCGTTCCAGGTCCGGCTCCCGTACGCGAAGCGCCAGAAGCGCTGCGACCTGCATCAGCAGCGCGAGGTTGGTCAGGAAGACGTCCACGATGATCAGATTGCTGAAGCTGCTCAGGCAGAACAGAGCGTATATCGCGGCCGAGCCGACGACCGAGACGACGGGGACCTGCCTCCGGGCGCTCCGCTTGGCGAGCCACGGGGGGAAGTAGCCGTCTTCGGCCAGGGCGAAGGGCAGGCGCGAGTTGGTGGTGAGCAGGGCGGAGAACATGGCCGCCGAGGCGAACATGCCGCCGACCGTGACGGTGACCTGCAGCCATGGTCCGGCCAGCGACTCGGCCACGCTGGAGAAGGAGCCACTCTCCCAACTCCGCCACCCGGCCGAGCCGTCGGCGCCGACGGACAGGGAGGCGATCGCCGGCAGCAGGTAGCCGATGGTGATCAGGAACACCGAGACGGCGAGTGCCCTGGGCAGGTGTGCGCGGGGGTTCTCCATCTCGCCGGCGACCGTCGATACGGCGTCCCAGCCGCTGTAGTTCCACATCGCGATGAAGAGCCCGGCGCCGAACGCGTTCCAGGCCGATTGGTCGGGCGCGCTCGTCAACGGCGCTACGGGGCTGACGCCGTCGGTCGCGAGATGAGCGAGGCCGACGACGGTCAGCAGCAGCATGGGAGTCAGACAGATGACGGCGAACACGACCGAGGAGCCGCCGATCCAGGCCGCACCCATCAGGTTGAGCAGCGTGAACGTCGCGATGACCGCGAGGCAGATCATCCAGTTCAGGTCGATCCTGATGGCGCCGATGGAGAACAGCACGTGTTTGCCCGGTGCGACCGAGGCGACCATGGACTGGAGGTAGCTGGTGAACAGGACAGGATAGACGGCCATGTCCACGAAGCTGCACACCCAGCTCAGCACGCCCTGCTGGAACCCCCAGAACTTCCCCAGTCCGCGTCGGACCCAGTGGTAGTGGCCGCCTTCGACGGGGATGGCTGTGCCGAGTTCGGCACAGACCAGGGCGTGCGGGATGCCGTAGATCAGCGGGGTGGCCACGAGCAGCAGCAGGCCCATCCCGGGCCCCGAGGTGGAGAACAGCTTCTCGATGCCGTACGCACCGCCGGAGACGCTGAAGAAGATCAGCGCGATCAATGGCGTGAGCTTCACCCGCCGTAGCGGGAAGGACGACTGAGCTGCGGAAGCGGGGCTGGTCGTATCCGTGGAAATCGGTTGCATTCCCCATCCCGTTCTGTGAGGCGACAGGCCGATGAAGCGCTGATTATCCAAGTGGGGGTACACCTGGCCGCAGCTGAGGACATGGCAGTTCTTTGGTTACGTCTCTGACACTCTGTCGCCGTCGCCGCGCCCGGAGTCCGCGGCGGCGGAGCCCGACTCGGGAGGGTCCTCCGCTTCGGGGGGTGGTTGCCCCCCGGTCCGTTTCCCGCCTTCCGGGTTCCCGTCTCGCGTGGCCGGTCGGGGTGTGTGTGTCCGTTCCGCCCTGTCTGAGCCGGAGCCGCCGCGAGACCTCCCGGGCGCGCCCGGTAGCAGGCCGGCGTTTGCTGCGTCACGTCACCGACCACAACGCGCCGCAGACCCCGACCCTGGCGGTGGACGCCTTCCTAAGTGAATACATGAAAGTCCATATCTACCAAATCGACCGGGTTTACTCCACTGGAAAGAGGCATCTTCCCCAGTAAGTGAATCACCAGTAGTCTCCAGCGCAACAGATGGACCGGAAGGCTGGAGCTGGCATGGCATCGAGGGTGATCGTTGCGGGCGTGGGGATGATCCCCTTCACGACCCCGAGGAAGAGCGAGTCCTATGACGTGATGGGTGAGAAGGCGGCGCGGACCGCGCTTGCCGACGCAGGGATCGACTACGCCCTGGTGCAGCAGGCGTACGTCGGCTACGTGTACGGCGATTCGACCTGCGGCCAGGCCGCCCTGTACGGCGTGGGCCAGAGCGGCATCCCGATCGTGAACGTGAACAACAACTGCTCGACCGGGTCCTCGGCACTCTTCCTGGCCCGGCAGGCGATCGAGAGCGGAACGGCGGACTGCGTGCTCGCCCTGGGCTTCGAGCAGATGCAGCGCGGCGCGTTGGCGTCGCACTGGCAGGACCGGACCAGCCCTTTCGCTCGTTTCGACGAGGTGGCCCTCGCAGTGCAGGGGGAATCGGACGCCCCGTTCGCGGCGCAGTACTTCGGCGGTGCCGGCGCGGCCTACGCCAGGGAGTACGGCCTGGCCGAGGACACCTTCGCCAAGATCGCGGTCAAGGCGCGCAGGCACGCGGCGAACAACCCGTACGCGGTGTTCCGCGAGCCGGTGACGGTCGAGGAGGTGCTCGCCTCACCGCGGATCTACGGACCGCTCACCCGGCTGCAGTGCTGCCCTCCGACCTGCGGCGCGGCGGCGGCCGTCCTGTGTACCGAGGAGTTCGCACGGCGGCACGGGCTGCCCAGCGACGTGGCGATCACGGCCCAGGCGATGACCACGGACTTCCCGTCGACCTTCGCGGACACGGACATGCGCAGGGTCGTCGGCTACGACATGGCGAAAGCCGCGGCGAAACAGGTCTACGAGCAGGCCGGCATCGGGCCGCAGGACGTCCGCGTCGTCGAGCTGCACGACTGCTTCACCACGAACGAGTTGCTCACGTACGAGGCGCTCGGACTGACGCCGGAGGGCACGGCGGAGAGGTTCGTCTGCGATGGCGACAACACCTACGGCGGCCGCGTGGTCACCAACCCCTCCGGCGGCCTGCTGTCGAAGGGCCACCCGCTGGGCGCGACCGGGCTGGCCCAGTGCGCCGAGCTGGCGTGGCAACTGCGCGGCCACGCCGAGGCGCGGCAGGTGGACGGCGCGACCGTGGCGTTGCAGCACAACATCGGCCTCGGCGGTGCCGCCGTGGTGACGCTCTACCAGAAGGTGGGCTGAGCGATGGCGATCGACACAGCGGCGGCCATGAAGCTGGCGCTCGATCCGATCACCGTCCAGGTGGAGCGCGGCCGACTGCGCTTCTTCGCCAAGGCCACCGGTCAGACGGACCCCGTCTACACGGATGTGGATGCCGCCGGGCGGGCCGGTCACCGGGACTTGCCGGTTCCGCCGACGTTCTTCTTCAGCCTGGAACTGGAGGCGCCCGACCCATTCGGCTACCTCACCTCCCTGGGCGTGGACCTGCGTCGGGTACTGCACGGCGAGCAGGCGTTCACCTACCACCGACCGGCCCACGCGGGTGACACCCTCACCCTGCAACCACGCATCGTCGACGTGTACAGCAAGAAGGGCGGCGCGCTGGACTTCCTCGTCAAGCAGACCGAGGTCCACCGCGGAACCGAGCTGATCGCCGAGATGCAGGGCGTCCTCGTGGTGCGCAACCCGGAGGTGACTCAGTGACGATCCCGAAGATCATCGAGGTCGGCACCGAGCTGCCCGCACTGCACATCGCGCCGATCTCCCGGACCGCGCTGGCGCTGTTCGCGGGCGCGTCCGGCGACCACAACCCGATCCACATCGACCTCGACGTCGCGAGGTCCGCCGGCCTGGACGACGTGTTCGCACACGGGATGCTGTCCATGGCCTACCTGGCGCGGCTGCTCACCGACTGGGTGCCGCAGGAACGGATCCGCTCCTACCGGGTGCGCTTCGCCGCCCTCACCCCCGTGCACGCCTCCGTGACCTGCACCGCCGGCGTCGTGTCCGTCGAGGGCGGCCTGGCCACGCTCGCCCTCACCGTCGCCCTGGACGACGGCACCCTCACCCTCGCCGGCGACGCCGTCGTCGCGCTGGACTGAAAGGTACGTGATCCGCATGGGAAAGCTCGACGGCAAGGTCGCCGTCATCTCCGGCTCGGGCCGCGGCATCGGCCGCGAGATCGCCCTCAAGCTGGCCGCCGACGGCGCCGCCGTCGTGGTCAACGACCTGGACGCCGGGCCGGCCAAGGAGACCGTGGCCGCGATCGAGGCCACCGGCGGGCAGGCGGTGGCCTGCCCGGGCAGCGTCACCGAGAAGGGCTTCGCCGAGCACTTCGTGCAGACGGCCGCAGACACCTTCGGCGGGCTGGACATCATCGTCAACAACGCCGGCTACACCTGGGACGGCGTCATCCAGAAGATGACCGATGAGCAGTGGGACGCCATCCTGGACGTGCACCTCAAGGCGCCGTTCCGGATCCTGCGGGCCGCGCAGCCGGTGATCTCCGCCGCAGCCAAGCATGCCGCGCAGGTCGGTGAGCCGGTGCCGTGCCGCAAGGTCGTCAACATCTCCTCGATCGCCGGTCTCGGCGGCAACGCCGGCCAGGCCAACTACGCTGCCGCGAAGGCCGGGATCACCGGCCTGACCAGGACCCTGGCCAAGGAGTGGGGCCGCTACAACGTGACGGTCAACACGGTGGCGTTCGGGCTGATCAGGACCCGACTGACGGAGACCCCCGCCGGTGACGGAACGATCGACGTGCAGGGCAAGGAGATCAAGGTCGGCGTCAGCCCCGACCTGATGTCCGCGATGGAGCACGCGATCCCGCTCGGCCGTGCGGGCACCCCGGCGGAGGCCGCGGGCTCGGTGTACCTGTTCTGTATCCCCGAGTCGGACTACGTCAGCGGGCAGACCCTGGTCTGCGGCGGCGGGTTCGTGATCTGACACCGCGCTCCGCGCGGACCTTCGAGACTCCTCTTCACCCTGCGAACACTCGGAGACACAAGTGGAACGGATCCTGTTCGACGCCGAGCACGAGGCCTACCGCGAGAGCGTGCGGACCTTCCTGGACAAGGAAGTCGTGCCCCACTTCGCGGACTGGGAGAAGGCCGGCATCGTGCCGCGCGAGTTGTTCACCGGGTTGGGCCGCCTCGGCGCGCTCGGCATCGCCGTTCCCGAGGAGTTCGGCGGTGCGGGTACCAGCGACTTCCGGTACAACGTCGTCCTGCAGGAGGAGGCGGCCCGAGCGGCGGTCTTCCCAGCGTTGCTCGGCCCTGCACTGCACGCCGACATCTGCATGCCCTACTTCCTCGAATCCACCACCGATGAGCAGAAGACCCGCTGGCTTCCCGGCATCGCCTCCGGTGAACTGATCACCGCAGTCGCCATGACCGAGCCGGGCACCGGATCCGACCTGTCCGGGATCCGCACGAAGGCGGTCCGCGACGGCGACCACTACGTCATCGACGGCGCGAAGACCTTCATCACCAACGGAATCAACGCCGACCTGGTGATCGTCGCGGTCCGCACCGGCGATCACCCGCACCGCGGCCTGAGCCTGATCGTCGTCGAACGCGACACCCCGGGCTTCGAACGCGGTCGCAAACTGGAGAAGGTCGGACTGCACGCCCAGGACACCGCCGAACTGTCCTTCGCGGGCGCCCGGGTACCGGTGGCCAACCTGCTCGGAACCGAGGGCGAGGGCTTCTTCGCCCTGACCGGGAACCTCGCGCAGGAGCGGATCTCCGTCGCGGTGTCCGGCCTGGCACAGGCCACCGCCGCGTTCGACTGGACCACCGCCTACGTCCGCGAGCGCAAGGCCTTCGGCAAGCCCGTCGGATCGCTGCAGGTGATCCGACACCGGCTCGCCGAACTGGTCACCGAGATCGACGTGGCCCAGCACTACCTGGACCGCTGCGTCGTCGCGCTCAACGAGGGCGAGCTGACGGCCGTCGACGCCGCCAAGGCCAAGTGGTGGTGCACCGAACTGCAGGGCAGGGTCGTGGACGCATGCGTCCAACTGCACGGTGGATACGGATACATGCTCGAGTACCCGATCGCCCGGGCGTGGCAGGACAGCCGGGTCACCCGCATCTACGCAGGTACGACAGAGATCATGAAGGAGATCATCGGCCGATCCCTCGACCTCGGATGACGATCACGTGGGACAGCGCCTGATGCCGGTGTCCGAAGCAGTGCGGGGGCGTCCTCCCGAAGGAGCCCGGACTGCCCGATGACAGCCCGCGGCGGCCGGGCGCGCCCGGCGGCCGCACCGGCGGAACATGAGAGTGCCGTGTATTGGAGGCCTCAGTCCTCTCCTGCCCTGCCCTCACCTGCACGCTTTCGGGTGGGCGGGGATTTCCACGCGCGGGCTGCACCGGAAATACTGGGCGGACGGCGAAGGCGTACCGAACCCGTTCGCCCAGCAACCGGACCAGAGCCAGGAGAAGACAGTTGACGGTCGACACCGAGGCCTCGGCGGCTTCTGCGCGCGGCACCCGGCCCCGCAATCGAAGAGCGTCACTCGTCGCCGCGGCCCGTGAGCTGTTCTACCGCCACGGCTACGCCAACGTGGCGATGAGCGACATCGCGGCGGCCGTCGGTATCGGCCCCTCGGCCTTGTACCGGCACTTCAGCGGTAAGCAGGAACTGCTCCGCGCGGTTGTCGCCGAGGCTTTGGAGACGTTCCTCGACCGGCTGCGCTCCGCTACGCCAGGTGACCTCGACTCACTGGCCGACGAGTTCGCCGAAGCCGCACTGGCCCGTCCGGAACTCGGCGTGCTGTGGCAACGCGAAGCCCGGCACCTGCCGCCCGAACAGCACGCCGAACTCGGCGAGCAACTGCGAGCTGCCCGACGTCTGTTCGTCGATCAGCTGACCGTCTTCCGGCCGGGCCTGGACGCCGCCCACGTGGAACTCCTCGCTTGGAGCACGCTCGACATCGCGACCAGCATCGCCTACCAGCACGTCGAGCTGCCCACACCCGAGTATCCGAACCTGCTCGCCGGCCTCGTGCGGCACATGGCGATCGCCGACCTCCCGGATCTCGGGGATCGCGCGGCGGACCGCCTCGGAGGTGGCCGGGCAATCCCGCACCGGTCCCGCCGGGAGAGCCTGCTGGCCGCGGCAATCACGTTGTTCGCCGAACGCGGCTACGCCTCGATCAGCCTCGAGGAAACCGGCGCCGCGGTCGGAATCGCCGGGCAGAGCATCTACAACCACTTCTCCAGCAAGCACGAGATCCTCACCACCGCGATGAACCGCAGTGCCGAGCGATTGTGGCTCGACCTGGCAGAAGCGCTCGCCTCCGCGCACGACCACGCGGCCGCCCTGCGGCTTCTCGTGCTGAAGTACACCCGGTTCGCACTGGCCCACCCGGACCTGGTGACACTCATCGTCACCGAGACCGAGCACCTCCCGGACGACGAACGGCACCGGATCCGCCAGGTCCAGCGCGACTACATCGACGAGTGGTTGGTCCTGCTGCGCACCGTCCGTCCCGGCATGTCGCCGGCCGAGGCCCGCATCCGGGTACAGGCCGTACTCACCATCGTCAACGACATCGCCAGGACCCCCGGGCTCAGCACGCGGTCGGGCATCGAACGCAACATCCACCACCTCGGCTGCAACGTCCTGGGACTGGACATCGATCCCCAGGGCTTCGGCGTAGTCGGATGATGCCCGGCTTCTGATCATCCGAGGCCGAGGAGGGCGAGTGGGCGGCGGGGGTCGCGAGCGTTGCGGCGGAGGGCGGCAGCGATGTTGGTGACGCCGGAGCGTTTCAGGATGCCGATGGCGAGGTTGCGCCACGTGGCCATCGCCCGGGGTGCGTTGCCGGTCCGCGTTGGGAGGCGTCCTCGGCGAAGGTGGTGTCGCGGACGTGGTGCAGGGACTCGATGCCCCAGTGGTCGCGGACCAGCCGGTCGAGCCGGGCGGGGGGCGCCTGCTCGGCGGTCAGGCTGGTGACGGCGTAGACCGTCTTGACGGTGGTTTTGCCGGTCTTGCGGTCGGTGCGGCGGCGCTTGATCTGGACGGCCTGCCGGGCGCCGGGGAACAGCAGCCTGTTCACGGTGGCGACCGCACGACCGGAAAGGCCACCATCAAGACCGTCTACGCGGTGGCCCGCACTGGGTTGGATGGCGGCGACCCTCTTCGCCCTGGCAGGTTTCCGGAACCTGGCCCCCGGGGCGCCGCCCATCGGCTGCCTGCTCGACTACACCGCGTTCCTGTGGGCCGAGGCCATCGTGGCGTTCTCGGTGGTCTACGTGGTGCCGAGGGGAGCGCCGGTCGAGCTGGCACCGCGTCCGACCGCTACGTGAGCACGCACGGAACGGACGCGGCCGGGAAACCGGGCTGCGGTCAGGCGGCCGTACCTCGCAGCAGGACCGACATGAGGAATTCCGGCGCCTGTCGCGAACCCATGTGGCCCTCGAGGGTCAGTTCCCACGCGGTTTCGGCGAGGCTGCAGAAGGTCGACGCCAGCCAGGTGGCCGCCATGTCCTGACGCAGTAGCCCGGCGCCCTGTGCGCGTTCGACGAACGCCACGGTCCGTTTGAAGATGTCTCCGGCCCGGGCGCTGGCGTCCGGCACGCCCAGAACGTCGGGTTCGATGTAGACCAGGTTCCAGAGCTGCGCGAAGGGCGGGTACTCGGCGCCCAGTGCAGTGAGCAGCACCTCGACGGGAGCGTCGTCGCTCTCCGCCCGGGACAGGGCGCGGTCGCAGTCGTCGAGGATCTTCTCCGCCATGGCCTGGACCAGGTGCTGGCGGGTCGGGAACAGGCGCACCAGCGTGGCCCGGCTGATGCCGGCGCGTGTGGCGATCACCTGCATGGACGCCCCGCGGTCCTTGGCCAGAACCGGGATCGCTGCGTCCAGTACCTCTGTCGCGTCGGTGCGCAACCTCTACCCACTCCCCATGCCTCTATTGACACATCAGTGCCTCAATATATGCTCTGCAGTATCAGCTTCATTGTACTGAAGAGAGGGACACCTGCCGCGCCCGCGGTCGGACCTGCTCCTTGGTGATGCGAATCTCCTTCGCGCTCGCACCGTGCGCGTCGGTAGGGCCTCCGGAACCTGCTGTGAATCCGTCAGTTCCGTTCGGCCACCGTATCCCCCGGGAGCCGGTGTCGGCATGGGAGCGGTCGGCGGACCAGGCAAGCCGCGCAGCGTCGCGCGGCTCCGATCTCGGTACGCGGCATCACCGGTGCCGCCCGACGAGCGAATCACGAGGCGGATTCGCACCACCGCATCCGGTGGTTCCGGGAGATGTCGGGCGCGCCGCCGAAGGCTTCGCGGTCCCTCTTCGCAACCCCACGGGCCAGGCATCGACCGAGCGCGCTGCTCCAGTGATTCCTCACGCCCGTGGCAGATCCAGATCGGTATACAGCCAATGACGATGCACCGCCGACGTTTCCTCACCAACATGGGCCTCGGCCTGACCGCCGCCACGGCCCTCGGCACCCTGGCCGCCTGCACAAACGGCGTGGACGACGGCGACGGCGACCCGACCGGCTCACCGTCGGCTCCGGCCGGCTCCTCCCCGTCGGACCGCAGCGGCGTGATCGTCGTCGGTGCGGGGGCCAGCGGTCTGGCGGCGGCGCGATACCTTGCCGACAAGGGCAAGAACGTGCTGGTGCTCGAAGCCCGCGGCCGGATCGGAGGCCGGATCTGGACCAGTGAGCAGTGGGGCGGCACCCCGGTGGACATGGGTGCCTCCTGGATCCACGGTGTCGACAAGAATCCGATCACCGACCTGGCCAAGAAGGCCGGAGCCCGGATGGTCACCACCGACCCCGAGAGTGCCACCGACTACCTGGCCAACGGACACAAGGCCGACGACGCCTCCGAGCAGGCGATGCAGCGCTGGCGCAAGGCCGCCGCAAAGGCACTGGAGGCGAACCAGGACCAGAACGACGACCAGAAGGACGTCTCGATGCGCAGCGTGGTCGAGCGTGCGCTGAACTGGTCGTCGCTGTCGAACGGCGACAAGGCGCTGGCTTCCTTCGCGTTGAACGACTACGAGCACGAGTACTCCGGCAGCGTGAGTGACATGTCGGCGCTCTACTTCGACAACGGGGCCTCGATCAGGGGCAAGGACGTGCTGTTCCCGGGCGGCTACCACCAGATCACCGATCTGCTCGCCAAGGACCTGGACGTGCGGACCGAGCACGTCGTCCAGCAGATCGACTGGGACGGCGCCGGTGTGACGGTCACCACCGACAGGGGGGTCTTCCAAGGTGATCACGTGGTGGTGACGCTGCCGCTGGGTGTGCTGCAGAGCGGCGCGGTCAAGTTCGGTCCCGGCCTGCCCGCCGACAAGCGCACCGCGATCGACAAGCTCGGAATGGGTGTGCTCAACAAGTGCTACCTGCGTTTCCCCAAGGTGTTCTGGGCGGACACCGACTGGCTGATGTTCGCACCCAATCTGGACAAGTACGGGCAGTGGGAGCAGTGGATCAACCTCAACCGTGGGGTCGGGCAGCCGGTGTTGCTCGGCTTCAACGCCGCGGACTTCGGCCGGACGATCGAGGGCTGGAGCGACGCGCAGATCGTCGGCGGCGCGATGGAGACGCTGAAGACGATGTACGGCGGTGACATCCCCCAGCCGACCGACTTCCAGATCACCCGATGGGCTTCCGACCCGTACGCACGCGGCTCGTACTCGTACTACAAGACCGGTTCCACCCCGGGCATGCGCGACGCGCTCGCGGCCCGGATCGGTGATCGGGTGCACTTCGCCGGCGAGGCCACGCACCGCGAGTCGTCCGCGACCGTCCACGGGGCCTACCTCTCGGGCATCCGCGCGGCCAAGGAAATCGCTGGCTGAAACGACCGTGCGGGCACCGATGCCCAGGACTCGCCCCTCCTACGAGGGGCGAACGCCCTGCCGTCGGTGCCCGTAGCGGCATGTCCCCGAACCCCGGCGGCCGCCGGCCAGTCGGGAGGCAGATGTGAGCCTGGCAGGGGACGGATCAGGTGCACAGGTCCGACACAAGGGGAGACGGAGGATCCGGTTATGATCCGGTGCGATCCGGACGCCGGCATTCGCCGAGGGCGCGTTTCAGTCGCGCACCTTCCTCCGCGTCCCCATCTCCACCGCACGACCCGCTGGGAGCCAGCATGACCACAGAGCGTTTCGGCGCGCCCGTTTCCCCGGCCTTCCAGGCTCTGAGCCTGGAGGACCCCGGCGAGATCGGTGGCTACCGTCTGTGTGCCCGGCTCGGTGCGGGTGGCATGGGGCGCGTCTATCTCGCCTACACTCCGGGCGGGCGTCCGGTCGCGCTCAAGGTGGTCCGGCCCGAACTCTCCGAAGACCCCGAGTTCCGTTACCGCTTCGCCCAGGAAGTGGCAAGCGCTCGGCGCATCCACAGTCTGTACACCGCCCAGGTCGTGGATGCGGGCACTGACGACGTCTGCCCCTGGCTCGCCACCACGTATGTGCCCGGCCCCTCCCTCCAGCAGGTCGTCCGCCGGCACGGACCGTTGCCGGAGCGCACCGTTCTGCTCCTGCTCGCCGGCATCGCCGAGGCCCTGCAGGCCATCCATGCCGCGGGCGTCGTCCACCGCGACCTCAAGCCCGGCAACGTCCTCGTCGCCCCCGACGGGCCGCGCGTGATCGACTTCGGCATCGCCCGCGCCGCCGATGCGAGCCCGCTCACCGGAACCGGCCTGCGGATCGGTTCACCCGGCTTCATGGCCCCCGAGCAGGCCCTCGGACAGCCCGCGAGCCCGGCCACCGACGTCTTCGCGCTCGGCGCCCTGATTGCCTTCATCGGCTCCGGCAAGCCCCCCTTCGGCGACGGTCCGGAGCCCATGGCCCTGTACCGAGCGGTGCACGAGGAACCCGACCTTTCGCACCTGCCGCACGGACTGCACGACCTGGTCCGGTTCTGCCTGGCCAAGAACCCCGGTGACCGTCCGGGAACCGCCTGGTTGATCGAGGCCGCACGGAACCACCCCGCCACCGGCGGAGAGCTGCGCTTCTCCGACGGCTGGCTGCCTCCGCACGTCAGTGGTGACCTCCAGAACCACACCGATCTGCCCGCCACGCCCGCTGCCGCCCAGCCGGCAGTGTCAGCGGAGGCCCGGACCGCACGCGTCCTTCATGCCGCGTCACCCACCAAGCTGGAGCCGACGCCCACCAGCGTGGACGCCGTCACGACCGGCCGCCGCGCGGCCGTTCCCGCCGGACGCAGGGGTAGAGGCGGTCGCACCGCGCTGGTGACCAGCGCCGCGCTCCTCGTCGGTGCCGCCGCAGCGTTCCTCCTGCTCGACTACACCGAGTACTTCGACGAGTCCGCAGACCAGCCCCAGCCCGCCGCGGCGACGAGCGGTTCGGCCCTGCCCACTGCTTCCAGCCCCGCCACGCCGTCCGCATCGGAACCGCCGGCTGGGGTCCCCGGCTACAGCGCCGCCTACGCGAACCTAGAACTCACCTCGCCCGACCGCGACTACGAGTTCGATCTCAAGAGCGGCAAGGTGACCCAGGACGCCTCAGCCTGGTACCTCGCCCGCCAAGCCGGAGCCTTCTACATCCCGGAGGACAGCGACGCCTACATTCCGCCGGCCGGGCCTCTCACCCTGCCCGACTGCCTCAAGGGCATCGAGACCCAGCCCACGGCGAACCTGCCGTACAGCACTCTCCGCGCCGACAGAAGCTTCTGCGTCCGGGCCCCTGGAGGTCAGGACATCGCCATCGTCCGTACCCTCAACACCGCCTCGAACGACGGACCGGTCAAGGTCTCCATCACCTACTACCGGCGAGCAGCCTGACGAGCCGTGTGGGCGTACGGCCGGGGTGGAGCCTGCGATGTGACGGTCTCCCCGCTGCGAAAGGAGGTGTCAGCCGGCGATTTCCTTGGCCGCTCGGATTCCCGACAGGTAGGCGCCGTGAACGGTGGCGAAGGACTGGCGGCTGGTCGCCTCTCCGGCGAAATGAACACGTCCGTCGACGGCGGCCGCCAGCTGGTCACGCATGTCGGGCGTCGAGCCGAGCTCGTTGAACGAGTACGAGCCCAAGGCGTAGGGGTCCGAAGCCCAGCGGGTGATCTGGTATTCGGTCGGGGCGGGGATGTCGCCACCGAAGATGGTCTTCAACGTGGTCATGGCGCTGTCGACGATCTGGTTGTCGCTCCAGCTTTCGATCGTGCGGCCGAAGTCGGCGGCGTTGAAGCCGAGCAGCACGGGCTGGTTGTCGGCACGCGCGACGTTGATCCACTGCTCCCACTGGCCGTAATGGCTCAGGTCCGGGACATAGGTCATCCAGTCGGTGTCGGGCCAGAACACCTTCGGGAACCGTAGGTAGCACTTGTTGAGCACACCCATGCCGAGCTTGCTGATCGCGGTGGTCTTGTTCTGGGGCAGCCCTGGACCGAAGGTGACCGCCCCGCTCTGCAGGACGCCCAAAGGAAGGGTGACGACGACGTGGTCACCCTGGAAGGTGCCCTGGCCGGTGCTGACCGTGACACCGCCGGAGGTCCAGTCGATCTGCTTGACCACCTGCCCGGTCCTCACCGGCAGTCCCTTGGCCAGGTAGTCGGTGACAGCGCCGTAACCCTCGGGGAAGAGGACGTCCTTGCCGCTGATCTTGGCGTCGTCGTCGAAGTACAGTCCGGACATCTGGTCGACACTGCCCGCGTACTCGTGCTCGTAGTCGTTGAGTGCGTAGGAGATCAGGGTCTTGTCGGGGTCCGAGAGGTTCGGCCACCCGAGTGCGTCCTGCACGACGGTGCGGACAGCCTCGTCCTTGCTGTCGTCGTTCTGGAACGTCGACAGTGCTTTCGCGGTCTCCTCCTGCCAGCGTTTCAGGGCCTGTGTCTGGGTGCCATCGAGCTCCTGGCCGTCGGGGGCGTAGTCGGTGGAGCTCGCTGGATCGGTCACCGCGGTGCGTGCGCCGGCCTGCTGGGCCAGGTCGGTGATCGGGTTGCCGTCGATGCCGTGGATCCACGACGCGCCCAGGTCGAGCGGCACCCCGGGCCACTGCAAGCTGCTCCAGATGCGCCCACCCACGCGGGTGCGCGCTTCGAGTACCGATACGTCGTGACCCTTGTCCGCCAGGTAGCGGGCAGCGCCCAGGCCACTGACACCGGCTCCGACGACGATCACCTTCTGGCGTCCGGAGGAACCCGGCGGACTGGACTCCCCATCGCCGCCGCTGTCGTCACAGGCGGACAGGAACGAGAGCAGGGCGAGGCCGGGCAAACCCAGGCCAGCGCCCTTCAGGAAGCGTCGGCGATGCATCGACATGGCTGTCCACCGATCTACGGTCCGCTACGTGCTGACTACGAGGATGTCGGTGAACACCCTCCTACGCCCGTCGGCCGGCCTTGAACGACGCACTGTCCGCCCGCGCGAGCCATGCGGTTCCGCCATGTGCTGCCATCTGCCGCTTGCGAGGGGGGCGATCGGGGGGATTCAGGGCTGAGCCCGGCCGCCTGCCTTGGCACGGACGGCCCCGCGCCAAAGAGAGCCGATAGCGCCTCTATTGAAACAAGGATGGCTCAATGCATCCTTTGATGTGCCCGCTTCGCGGCTCCGAGAGGGTGAGCCCCCTGCCGGTCTGCAGTGCTTCGGCTTTACAGAAGCACCAGTGATCCACTTGCCCCCTCGCCAACCACGCCGTCAGCGTGCGCACCTACACCTGTCGTCCACCCTCCTCGGCCGGCTTGCCGTGGCTGTCGTGCTGACGGTTCGGAGGGCTGATGCCGATGGCCCGGCGCGTTCGGCGCCCCGGCCATGGAGGCAGTTGTCGGAATGGCGCTTTGAAGCGCGCCGCGCCGCTGCAGCGCCACCCGCGACCCGGTGGGGCTTCGGCGCCTGCATCGACAAGGGGCCCGCGAACTGCACTGCTGCGCCCGAAGCCGCAGCGTCGAGCGTGCCGGTGTCGATCGGCGGCCTCCGCGCTCTCTTGATTGCCTCTAGTGATTCGGCGCCGCAGCGCTAACATGAGCACTCCTCACATTTCTGAATCGGAAGCTCACCTGGAGGCTGCCATGCCGGACCGCTACGACCTGCCGGCGGGCTTCCGCTGGGGTGCCGCCACCGCCGCCTACCAGATCGAGGGAGCGGTGGAGGAGGACGGACGCGGACCGTCCGTCTGGGACACCTTCACCGTCCGGCCCGGGGCCATCCGCGACGGGCACACCGGGGCGGTCGCCTGCGACCACTACCACCGCTACCCCGAGGACATCGCCCTGATGAAGGGCCTCGGACTGGACGGCTACCGCTTCTCCATCGCCTGGCCCCGCATCCAGCCCACCGGCGCCGGCGCCGTCAACCCCGCCGGACTCGCCTTCTACGACCGGCTGGTGGACGCCCTGCTGGAAGCGGGCATCACCCCGCTGCCCACCCTCTTCCACTGGGACCTCCCCCAGGCCCTGGAGGACCGCGGCGGCTGGCTCGACCGCGACACCGCGTACCGCTTCGCCGAGTACGCCACCGTCACGGCCGACCGGCTCGGCGACCGCATCCCCACCTGGATCACCCTCAACGAGCCCTTCGTGCACACCGTGTTCGGCTACGCGATGGGCATCCACGCCCCCGGCCGCACCCTGATGTTCGAGGCCCTGCCGGCCGCCCACCACCAACTCCTCGCCCACGGCCTGGCCGCCTCACTGCTCCACGAGCGCGGCCTGGAGGTGATGCTCTCCAACAACCTCACCCCCGTCGAGCCGGCCACCCTCTCGCCCGCGGACGCGACCGCCGCGGCGGCCTACGACGCGCTCCACAACCGCCTGTTCACCGACCCCGTCCTCCTCGGCCGCTACCCCGACCTCTCCGCCCTCGGCGTCCCCGACGACATCTTCGGAGCCGTCCGGCCCGGCGACCTCGACCTCATCCACTCCCCCGGCCTCGACGGCCTCGGCCTCAACTACTACAACCCCACCCGCATCGCCGCCCCCACCGACCCGGTCCTCCCCTTCGACCTCGTCGACATCCCCGACGTCCCCCACACCGCCTTCGGCTGGCCCGTCGTCCCCGACGGCCTCCGCCGGCTCCTCCTCGGCCTCCGCGACACCTACGGCACCGCACTCCCGCCCGTCACCGTCACCGAGAACGGCTGCTCCGTCGCCGAGACCACCACCCCCGACCAACCCCGCATCGACTTCCTCGCCGCCCACCTCGACGCCCTCGCACAAGCCGTCGCCGAAGGCGCCGACGTCCGCGGCTACTACACCTGGTCACTGATCGATAACCTGGAGTGGGCGGAGGGGTTCAATCAGAGGTTCGGTCTCGTTCATGTCGACTTCGAGACCCAGAAGCGCACGCCGAGGGCCTCCTATGCCTGGTACCGCGACCTGATCGCGGCCCATCAGGCCCGGCACCGACGCTGAGGCTGTGAGCCGTACAGGTACGGCCGGCTTGGGGGCGGGCCGCGCAGGCTCAGGGGTGTTGGACCGATATGCCGCGCGCGGAACTGAAACCGCCGCCACGGGTTCCGGCCACCGGGGCGAGGCGTGCCCGTCCGGCCCGGGGACAAGTCGTGCAGTCTCCAGCACGATCCACACCGCCCCCTCACGGAACTCGGCGTCGTCGCCACGTCGCTTACCCGCCCTCAACTCCACATCGGGTCAGAACTCTACGTTACGAGGGGAAGCACAGCGCAGACCTCTCCGGGAGTCCGGCACGGTCCGCTGCTGGGGTCATCGGGCAGTCGGGGAAACGGACATCCGCGCCATCTCCCGGCCGCTCTCGTCCTCCACGAGCACCACCGCTACGGCCTGGCGTGGTACGGCCGTCGTGATCCTCATGTGCACGGTCTCACCCTCGGGGATGCGCACGCCGCCGCCCAGGGCGCGATTCCCAGCGGCGTTGGCGGTCAGCACACGGTAGGTCCGACCGGGATTCAGACCGGTCAGTACCACGAGAATTTCGGTCCCCCATGCGTGCGGGAGCATCTGCCCCTCGCGAGTCACGGCGACATGATGCTCTGGTTCCGTTGGCCACGGCCCGAGCGAGACCGTGGTGGTGATCGCCGCGGCCACGGCAGCCGGTCCCAGCAGCCCGTTGCGCACGGCAAAGGACCGTTTTGAGACCGGCGCGGACTCGGTAGGGCTTGAGGTCGCAGGTCCGCGAGCACCCGGTCGATCAGCGGGGCAGGATGCGCAGTACTGCCTCGCGTTCGCCGCTGAGCCGCAGGCCTTGCTGTAGTGCGGTGCTCAGGTCGAGGTCGCCGAGCAGGGTCGCGGCCAGCAGGTGCGGCGGTCCGCTCAGGGACGCGGTGGGGTGGTCGACCCGGCCGGCGTGGGTGTGCACCGAGCCGTCCTTGACTTCGATGACCAGGTCCTCGTTGCCGTCGGCGTGCAGTTGCAGGGCGATTGCCGGCTGGTCGGGGCGGTGGTCGGTCAGTGCCCGGGCGGGCATGTCCAGCCAGTGGGTGCGGAAGGTGTCGCTGCCGCCCGGCTCACGCAGCAGTGGCACGCCCCACCGGCTCAGCTCCTGCAGCACCGGCTCCAGCGCGCGGCCACGCTCGGTGAGGGAGAACAGGGTGGTGGCCACCGGCGGCGGGGCGGCCTTGCGGTGGATCAGGCCGGCTTCCTCCAGTTCGCGGAGCCGGTCGACCAGCAGGTTGCTGGCGATCCCGGGCAGCCCGTTGCGCAGGTCGGTGTGCCGGCACGGACCCAGGGCGAGCAGTTCACGGACGATCAGCAGGGTCCACCGGTCGCCGATGGTGTCCAGTGCTTTCGCGATGCCGCAGTACTGCCCGTAGGTGCGCATGCCACCACCCTACCTTGCGGCTTTGAGATTCAAAACTCTCTTGTTGACTTTCTCAACAACGGCGGTCTAGCGTCACTGCCCATGACCACCACCCTTTCCGTGCGTCGGCTGGCCTGGGCCGGCGTCGAGATCCGTCTCGGCGACACCCGCCTGCTGATCGACCCGCTCGAGAACGTCGCTCCGCTGGCGCCGGTGATGGGACCGCCGCACCGGCCGGTCGACCCGGTCGACACCCCGCCCGGCACCCACGCCCTCATCACCCACCTGCACCCCGACCACTACGACCACGACCTGATCGCCCGGATCGCGGCCACCGGCACGATCGGCTGCCACACCCCGAGCGCGGCGGCGCTGCACGAGGCGGGCATCACCCCCGTTGCCCAGGACCTGGGCCAGCCACGCCGCATCGGAGAGCTGACCGTCACCCCGGTGACCTCGCTGGACTGGCGCGGCAACGACTGCGACCAGGTCGCCTGGGTCGTCGAAGGCGCCGGCCGGCGGATCATCCACTGCGGCGACACCCAGTGGCACGGCAGCTGGTGGCAGATCGCCCGCGACCACGGCCCGTTCGACGTCGCGTTCGTCCCGGTCAACGGCGTCATCGCCCACTTCGAGGGCTACGCGGCCAACGTCCCGGCGACCATGACCCCCGAGCAGGGCGTCGAGGCCGCCGTCGCACTCGGCGCCGCCACCGTCTGCGCCATGCACTACGGCCTGTTCCACAACCCGCCGTTCTACACCGAACAACCCGACATCGAGCAGCGCTTCCGGCACGCCGCCGCCGAGCGCGGCATCACCGCGGCCGTCATCGCCGACGGCCGGCCCGTCCTGTGACCATCGGAAACAAGGAGCCACACATGAAGATCGTCCTGTTCGGTGCCAGCGGCAACATCGGCCGGCCCACCACCGAGGAACTCCTGCGTCGCGGCCACACCGTCACCGCGGTCACCCGAGCCGGCCACGTCGACGGACTCGAGCACGAGGCCCTGACCGTGACCACCGGTGACGTCACGGACGCCGCCGCGGTCGCCGGCCTCGCCGCCTCCCACGACGCCGTACTGTCGGCCGTCGGCCCCCGGATCGGCCAGGAGAACGACCGCGCCACGATCGTCGGAGCCGCCCGTGCGCTGATCGACGGACTCCGCCGAGCCGGCGTCACCCGCCTGGTCACCATCGGCGGCGCCGGTAGCCTGCGCACGCCGACCGGCGCCCGGGTCATGGACGACCCGGACTTCCCCGCGCTGTGGAAGGCCAACGCCGAGGCCCAGTCCGAAGCGCTCGACCTCTACCGCGGCGTGCACGACCTCGGCTGGACGTACGTGTCGCCCGCCGCGGTCATCGCAGCGGGCGAGCGGACCGGGGCCTACCGCAGCGCCGGGGACACCCTGCTCACCGACGCCGACGGCAACAGCCGCATCTCGTACGCCGACTACGCGATCGCCTTGGCCGACACGATCGAGAGCGGCACCGCGATCCGCCGCCGCATCACCGTGGCGTACTGAGCCATGAGCAACGACGCCGCCGGCCGGCACACCCGATCCATCGTCCTGCTCGCAGCGCTCGCGGCCCTGGGACCACTGTCCATCGACGGCTACCTGCCCGGACTGCCGGAACTCGCCGGCGACCTGCGCGCCGGCGCCGCGGCCACCCAGCTCACCATCACCGCCTGTCTGGCCGGGCTGGCCATCGGGCAGCTGATCGCCGGGCCGCTGAGCGACACCTACGGCCGGCGGCGTCCGTTGCTGGCGGGCCTCGCCCTCTACACGATCGCCAGCGCGCTCTGCGCGGTGGCACCCGACGTCCGGACCTTCGTCGGCCTGCGCCTGGTCCAGGGCATCGGCGGGGGGTTCGGCATCGTCATCGCCAACGCCATGGTCCGCGACCGCACCTCCGGAACCCGCACCGCACGTCTCTTCTCCGCACTGACCTTGATCACCGGCCTGGCGCCCGTGTTCGCGCCGGTCCTCGGCGGCCAGCTACTGCGCGTCACGGCCTGGCCCGGAATCTTCGTGGCCCTGGCCGTACTCGGCGCCGTGATGCTGGCGGCCTCCGCCGCAGGACTGCCGCAGACCCGCCCCTCCGCGTCACGCCAGCCGCTGCCGGCTGTCGTCGGGCAGCTGCTCAGCGACCGGGTCTTCACCGGGTACGTCCTGGCCAACGGCCTGGTCTTCGCGGCGATGTTCGCCTACATCTCCGGCTCGCCGTTCGTCCTGCAGGAAATCCACGGCCTGTCACCGCAGCAGTACAGCGCCGTGTTCGCCGTCAACGCCGCCGGACTCATCGCGGCCGCCCAGATCAGCGGCCGGCTGGCGGCCCGGGCCGGCGCCCGCGTGCTGCTGCTCGCCGGTCTGCTGGGCGCGACAGCCGGTGGCACCACGGTCCTGGGCGCGGTGCTGACACGGGCACCCCTGCCCGTGCTCCTGATCGGCCTGTTCGTCCTGGTCTCCAGCGTGGGCCTGGTCATGCCGAACGCCGCGGCCCAGGCCCTGGCCGACCACGGCGGACACGCCGGGTCGGCCGCCGCTCTGCTCGGCTTCAGCCAGTTCATGTTCGGCGGGGCACTCGCTCCGCTGGCCGGCGCGGGTGGCGCCACCGACGCCTTGCCGATGGGAATCATCGTCGCCGTGCTGCCGGCGCTCGCTCTGCTCACACTCGGCGTCCTCACCCGGTCGATGCCCGGTGAGCGCACTCGCAGGCCGGCTCGCCAAGGACCTGCCGGGCACCGGCGACCGCGCCGGCACATCGATCGCAGACGGGCCCGCATCAAGTGAATCGGGCCGGCGGCCCGGGCCGCGGTCCTCCGGCACGATCACCTCAAGCCATTACGGAGCGGGGGTACGAGGGTGAGCATGTGGATCACCACGCGTGGCGCCGAGCCGTCGCGACTGCCTGGTGTCGGCCACAGAGGCCCCTGAACGTCATGGCGACCTGATCCCGCGGGCCGTGAGGTGAGCGCGGACGGGCCCGGGGCTCGCGGACAGCGGTCGCTCACCCCGCTCCGGCGCATGCCTCCGCTTCTGCCAGGTACCGCGCCACCGGGCCCAGGGTCAGCAATCCGCTGGCGGCGCCCGCGTGTTCTGCACGGGCATCACGCAGGGCAGCCGCAGCGCGGGCGGCGATTCCGCGCTCGCCGAGGCGTACGGCGGCACGGGCGATCAGGCACCGCATGGCCTCCTGCATGTGGTCACGCGGTGGTTCGGGCACCGCGGCGAGGGCGGTACGGGCCTGCTCGCCCCGGTTCTGGGCGACCAGCACGAGGGGTCGCGTCCAGGGCCCGTACGGGCCCCAGTCGAGGTGCGGGTCGGTGGGCGCGGGCCGGTCGTGCAGCAGGCGCAGTCCCAGAAGGGCGAGCGGGAAAAGACCGCGGTGCAGCCCAGGCATTCCGGCCGTCCGGAGGGTGTCCTCGGCAGCGCGGTAGTGCGCTGCTGCCGTGGCGGCGGTCGGTCCGCCGGGTTCGGCGCTGCGGGCGGCCGTGGCCCGGGCCCTGAACCACCCGGTGAGGACACCGACGAGCGGCGCCTCGGTGGCGGCGGCGAGCCGGTCGGCTGCATCGGCGTGCGAGGTCGTCTCGCTCGGTTGGCGTTCCGCTAGGAAGTCCTCAAGGGAGCGCAGCATTTCGGCCCGGGTGGGCTCGGCCACCACGGCGCACTCGTTGTACATCCCGATTTCGGTGCTCTCCAACACGGCGCGCATGTAGTGCAGGTCGGCTCGGACGGAGGGGAGGTCGTGGTAGGCGTCGTTCTCGTACACCGAGACTCCGAGGAGGAGCGCATAGCGGTCGTTGTCCACGGGCGGTCTCAGCCTTCGGATCCGGCGGAGCTGTCCTGTTCCTCCGGGCCTGCGGAGTCCTCGGAGAGGAAGCGCTCCAGGAGCGCCGCATCCTCCCGCACCCGCCTGCCGGAGACGGTGAGCGTCGCACCGTCAGAACGCCGCGTGACGCTGATTGTGCGGTTGGGTACTCGGGCGAGCCAGGTCTGCACGATCGAGACGACGAGGGAGCCCCCGGAGATCAGTACGCCGACCAACTCCGCCACATCGGCCCCCTTGTCGGTGCCGGCCGCCGGCTGGGTACCGGGAAGGAGGAGGGTCGCTTCGATCTTGGAAGCCGAGAGCGCTGTGGTCAGCTCGCGGGCCTCTCGCCGTGCGCGCAGCGGGTCGCTGTCCAAGAACTCGATCCGGTGTTGTGCTACCTGAAGCTCTTCCACGACGCCCCCTCGCAACAGCCTGCGTGTCGATTCGCACGCGGAGTGATGAGCGTAGCCAGGACTATGCCTGTGGATCTCGCCTTTGGCGGGAAACGGATGGTTCTTGACGTGAACGACTTGGGCGTACGGGCGTAGGGAGATGTTCAGCGATTGCGCGGGTCGTGCGCCCTCTCGCCGGGCGCGCTGGGGCGCGTCGAGTCCAGCACGGGTCACGGACGAGGAGGACGATCGTGGCGGCACGGGCAGGGCAGGGGTGGAATCATGTGGAGCTCCGATCCGAAGAGAACGACGGACGGTTGAGCCGAGATGGGGCTGTGAGTGGCGGACAGGCAACGGACCCTTCGTAAGCCCAAGGACGTCCTCGCGGATGCCGAGAGACTCCACGGGGCCGCTGTCGCGGTCATCGAGGATCACCGGGATGCCGTCGCGCAGGTGACCCGGGCCGCAACCGCTCTGAGGGACCGGCTGGTTCGCGAGGAGCTGGAGACCATTCCCGTCGCACGGCTCAGGGACGTGACCGCGGGGCGTCTCAGGGTCGGCGCGTTGGAGGCTGCGGGTTTCCGCACTGTCCAGCGGATCGTCGATGCATCGGCGTACTCGCTGCAGTCGGTCCCGGGAATCGGTGCGCAGACAGCTGCCCAGACCGTCGCCGCTGCTCGCCGGATCGCGGAGGCGGCCGGGCGGAGCGTGGCCGTCCGGCTCGACGTCGACCACCAGGACACGATGAGTACGGCACTGGTCACCGCGCTTCAGCGGCTCGTCGTCGCCGGTCCCGAGGCGGCCCACGCCAATGAGGTCGCGCAGCGCGTTGTCGGCGAGGTCGCTGCACTCGTCTCGACGGCCCAACCAGCCCGGGGGGCCATCCGCGGCCTGTTGGCCGGTCGGCAGCGGAAGCAGGAGGCCCTCGCCGCCGTCGAACAGCTGACGGCTCTGCTGGCGGAGTCGGAGGCGCAGGCGGTACCGATGCTCTTCGCACAGGCTTCGGCGGACCTCCTGCGGTCGCCGGCTTCCGATGTCGAGGCGTGGACGGACTTCGAGCACCGCTCTGCCGAGTTCTACGGCGTTCTCGGCGACATCGCGGGGCTCGCTCCGGACCAGGTCAGCGCGGCCGAGGGTTTCCTGCCCGAGGAACTGTCCGACGGAGTCCGGGCCGAGCCGCTGGACGAGACGCAGTTCAACGTCTCACTGCGCGGGTACCAAGCGTTCGGCGCCCGATTCGCCCTCAAGCAGAAGCGGGTGATCATAGGCGACGAGATGGGCCTGGGGAAGACCGTTCAGGCCATCGCCGCGATGGCGCACCTCCGGGCGCGGGGGAGCACACACTTCCTCGTCGTCTGCCCGGCGAGCGTCCTCATCAACTGGACCCGGGAGATCGAGACCCGGAGCAATCTGCGCGCCTACCGGTTCCACGGCCCGGAGCGGGAACCGGCACGTGCCGACTGGCTCCGTGACGGTGGTGTCGTGGTGGTGACGTTCGACGGTCTCCGCCAGCTGGACGTCCCACCGGAACAGCCGATGGGAATGGTCGTCGTCGACGAGGCCCACTACGTCAAGAACCACGCGACGCAGCGCTCCCGGGCAGTGGCTGCGTGGACCGACCGTGTCGAGAGGGTGCTCTTCCTCACCGGCACTCCGATGGAGAACCGGGTCGAGGAGTTCCGCAACCTGGTGCACTACCTCCAGCCCGAACTGCTGTCCCGCATCCACAACGGCTCGACCGGGGTCGGTCCGAATGCGTTCCGGAAGGCGGTCGCCCCGGCCTACCTGCGCCGCAACCAGAAGGATGTCCTCACTGAGCTTCCCGATGCCGTTCACGTCGACGAGTGGGAGGAGTTCACGACGGCCGACTTCGCGGCGTATCGGGCCGCCGTTGCCGCCGGGAACTTCATGGCCATGCGCCGCGCCGCCTACGCGGACCCCGCGCGGTCGGCCAAATTGCAGCGGCTGCGGGAGATCGTCGAAGAGGCCGCCGACAACGGGCGGAAGGTCGTGGTCTTCTCGTTCTTCCACGACGTCCTGGGGGCCGTCCGAGGATCACTTGGCCGAGGGGTGTTCGGACCGATCGACGGCAGTCTTCCGGCAGCGCGGCGCCAGGAGGTGGTGGACCGGTTCGCCGCGGTGGCGGGCCACGCGGTGCTCCTGAGCCAGATCCAGGCCGGAGGCGTGGGGCTGAACATCCAGGCGGCGTCGGTCGTCATCCTGTGCGAGCCGCAGGTTAAGCCCACCCTGGAGAGCCAAGCCGTCGCCCGGTCGCAACGGATGGGACAGGTCCGGCGCGTCCAGGTGCACCGGCTGCTCGTCGCCGACAGCGTCGACCAGCGGATGCTGGAGATACTGCGGGCGAAGGAGCGGCTCTTCGACGACTACGCACGGCGGAGCGAGGTGGCGGAGTCGACGCCGGAGGCCGTGGACGTTTCGGAGCAGTCATTGGCAGTTCGGATCGTGGAGGAGGAACAGCTCCGCCTGGCTGCCCTGCCACTCGACTGAGCTCCGGGGCCGGCGCGGAGGCCGTTGTCGAGGTGCGGCGTGCCGATCGATGTCATCGCCGTCTCCGGGAGGGTGACCACTGCACCTCGACCGAGGTTGATCGGTGCATGGGACACAGGGGCAACCGGATTGACGTTCCGCCGCCGAGGGATGCCAACGCCCGTCGGGTAATGCGGGCACAGCGCAGCGTGGACACGGCTCCCGAACTCGCCCTCCGGCGGGCGCTTCACTCGATGGGCTTCCGGTACCGGGTGAACCATCCCCTCCCCACGATGCGGCGTCGGAGGGCGGACATCACGTTCGCGCCCTGGCGAACGGCGGTGTTCGTGCAGGGGTGTTTCTGGCACGCCTGTCCTAAACACCTGCACGCGCCGAAGCACAACGCCGAGTGGTGGTGGCGGAAGTTCGACGACAACACGCGTCGTGACAGGGACACCGATGCCACCCTTCTCCGGCTTGACTGGCACCCCCTGAGGGTGTGGGAGCACGAGGCCGTCGAGGACGCCGTGTATAAGGTGGTGGAGGTCCTTGCGTACCAGGGACATCCACGTGCACGACGGATACATCAAGGCTCCGGCGAAGCGCTGAACCAGAACAGGGCGCGCGGCGAGTTGGTGTGACGCCAACAACGATGATCGACCGATTTGTACAATGACAGGGTGTTCGACGGGCTGAGGGCTACCACCAGCGCTTCGGCCTCGTCCACGTGGACTTCGCCACGCAGAAGCGCAACCCCAGGGCGTCGTACGCCTGGTACCGCGACCTGATCGCTGCCCACCGGGCCCGGTGCGCAAAGTAGTTGGGCTTCGGTCGGGAGGTAATGCCCGTCATCCTCGATGCGGTCTCGGCGCGCGATGCGGTGCGGGTTCGAAGCAGCCGGGCCATCGGCCGTGGCCGACGACGGCCGCCCTCTCCACCCCGAGGCGCAGGTCGTCGACGGGTCACGTCACCAAGGCCGGAGCCCGCGAAGCCGTCGACGCCATCGCCGAACAACCCGTGGGCGGGAGGGCGAGCATGGAACCGGTGGTGAGCGGGTGTGGGGCCGGGGAGGTCTACCGGCCGGAGCCGTCCGGGGCCGGGGTGGGCGGGGGGATGCGCAGCACCGGGAGTGCGCAGAGGGCGGCGGCCGCAGTGGCGCAGATGGCGGCCATGGCGAGGACCGTCCAGGTGGAGGGCGCGCGGGCAATGCCCGCGCCGATGCCACTCAGTTCGCCCTGCCGGTCGATGAGCCGGCGGACGAGCGGGATGGCGACGGCCGAGCCGACGGTGACCGTGATGAGGGCGATGGCCGTCCCGCGGACGGCGAGCACGAGGGCGGACTGGCCCGGAGTCAGGCCGATCGCCCTGAGCAGGCCGAGGTCCCGGCGGCGTTCGTGGAAGCCGGCGGTGGCCGTTGTGAGCAGGTCGACCAGGCCGATGAGGGCGAGCAGGAGCAGGAGGCCGACCACGCTGGCCCGCAGGGCGCCGGGCCGGGTGACCGGGCCGGTGGGGAGGCGGATCTCCGTCTGCCCGGCGAGGCCGGCGCGGGCTGGGAGGTCGCGTTGGACCTCTGCCGGGTCCTGGCCGGGGCGCAGGGTCAGCTGCCAGAAGTCGGGGTGGGTGGGGTCGCCGGGCCGGTCGAGGGTGTCGAAGCCGGTGGACAGGACGCGGCCGCCGTGTTGCGGTTCGAGATTGCGTCCGACGATGTGCAGGATGCGCGGGGTGCTCCCGGTGGTGAGCCGCACCCACTGGCCGACCCGAGCGCCGAGGAGGTCGAGGGCGCCCTGTCCGGCGACGGCCTCGTCGGTGGCGTGGATTGCCCGGCCCTCGACGACGGTGTACGGGTACGGAGCGTCGGTGGTGCCGACGGCGTGGAGGGTGAGCGTCGCGGACTGGCCGGGCGCGAGGGCCTGCATCTCGGTGCCCGGGTAGACGCCCTGCACGGCGGCGTCGGCGGCCAGGGCATTGGCGAGCCATCCGTCGCCGGGCGTCTGATCGGGGGTGGTGCGGCGGGCGGTGACGGACGGGACGGTGACGCCGCCGTCGGGCCGGGTGACGGCGTCGAGGGTGGTCCAGGTGCTCAGGGCCAGGGTGGCGGCGACGACCGGGACGGTCAGCCGCAGGGCGCTTCCCACCAGGTCCGAGCGTCGGCGCAGGACGCTGCCGAGCCCGAACACGAGGGCCGGCGGCAGCTGTCTGAGTGGGCCGAGCCGGACCGGCCGGGCCGTCATGACGGGTGGCCGGGTGCCGTCGGTCGGGGGCACGGGGGCGACGCGGGCGGCCCGCAGGGCTGGCAGTGCGGCGGCGGCTCCGACGGCGAGGAGCGCGGCGGCGACCACGGCGCCGGTGGTCGCCGTGCCGCCGGGGACGAGCCCGTGGAGCGCGTCGGTCCCACCGCCGAGGGCCGGTACGGTGTGGACGGCGATCGCGGCCCCGCCGGCGCCGAGCAGCACTCCGGTGCCTGCCAGCAGGAGCTGTTCGGCGATGAACATCCAGGCGACCTGGCCGGCGGTGAAACCGAGCGCCTTGAGCAGGGCGATGTCGCCGGTCCTGGCGCGGATCCGCCCGCCGGCCGCGCCGGCCACCGCGAGGGCGGCGGCGAGCAGTGCGGCGAGTCCGCTGAGGCCCAGCAGCAGGCCGGCCAGCCGGTTGTCCTGCTGCCGTGCGGCCCGCGCGTCCAGCCAGGTGGTGATCCGGGAGACCCGCTCGGCGCCGAGGACGCTGACCACCCGCTGGGCCGTGTACCCGGCGTCGGCGGGGTGGGCCAGCCGCAGGCCGAGGGTGAGTCCTTGGGCCGCCCGGTCCGGCTGCACGAGGTCGAGGGTGGCAGGAGGGGCCCAGCCGAGGTCGTAGCCGGCGGCCTGGCTGGGCAGCTGGTCGGGGCTGTCCGCGATGCCGCGGACCTGGAGGTCGACGGGGCCGCCGCGGGCGTCGAGGACGGTCAGGTGGTCCCCGGGGTGGGCCCAGGCGGCGTCGGCCGCGGACTGTTCGAGCACGATGCCGTGGATGTCGTCCGGGTCGAGCCAGGTGCCGGAGCGCAGCAGCGGGCGCGCCGCGTCCGGGTCGTCGCCGCGCAGTACGAGCGTGGTGCGGCCGGGCGGGCCCGCGGTGGTGGCGCCGTCGGCGCGTCGGCCGACCAGTGTGGTCTCGGCGGTGTGCTGGGGCGGTGAGACGGCGAGCACACCGGGTTCGCCGGCGAGCACGGCGGCCGAGGGTTCGTCGGCGCTGCCCCGGGCGGGCGCGGACGGGCGCAGGTCGATCCGGATGTGGGGTGATCCGGCGGCATGGAACTGCCTCTGCCACGGGTCGGCGGCGGCGCCGAGCAGCGTGCCGGCGAGCAGGAGGGCGGCAGCGGTGCCGCCGGTGGCGAGGACGATCAGCAGGGCGTGGAGGCGGTGCGAGCGCAGGTCGGCACGGATCCAGCGGAGGATGGCAGGCACCGGCTCACCCGCCGAAATCGATGATGTCGCGGACCCCGACGGCGCGCCGCGCGGCCGGGGGCTCCTCCACCCTGGCGTCGTCCGCGATCCGGCCGTCGAAGAGGCTGACGACGCGGTCGGCGGTGCTCGCCGCCCTGGCGTCGTGGGTGACCAGCACGATGGTGGTGCCCTGTTCGTGGTATCGGCTGAGCAGGGCGAGGACATCACGGGTGCTGCGGCTGTCGAGGTTCCCGGTGGGCTCGTCGGCGAGGAGCAGTTGCGGCCGGTTGACCAGCGCGCGGGCCAGGGCGACCCGCTGGCGCTCACCGCCGGAGAGCTCACCGGGCCCGGCGGCGGCCTTGTGGGCGAGGCCGAGGTCGTCGAGGAGTTGCCGGCGGCGTTCGCGGGCGGTGCGGCCGGACATGCCTGCGAGCACCGCGGTCAGTTCGATGTTGTCGGCGACGGAGAAGTCGGGGAGCAGGTTGCCGCTCTGGAAGACGATGCCGTAGTGCCGACGGCGCAGGCGGGCCCAGGCGGATTCGCGCAGTCGGTCCACCCGGCGCCCGTCGAGCCACAGCTCGCCCCTGTCGGGCCGCAGCAGGCCGGCGAGGACGTGCAGCAGGGTGGACTTGCCGGCGCCCGAGGGGCCGATGACGGCGACGAACTCGCCCCGGTCGATCCGCAGGCTGATACCGCTGACCGCCGGTATCAGGGTCGAGCCGCTCAGGTGCGAGCGCACCACACCGTCGGCGGCCAGCAGCGGCGGTATCGGCTCCGAGCCGGTCACGTGAGTTCCTCCTGGCAACGCTCCAGCCAGTCGAGGTCGGCCTGCAGGTGCAGGACCGCACCCTCGATCAGCAGCAGCGAGGTCCGGTTGCCGCGCTCGGTGGCGGCCAGCTTGTTGAGTCCGCGCATCGTGTTGATGCAGTGCCGGCGCTGGTTGTTGATCAGCGTCAGCTGGTCGGCGAGGTCGGTGCCTTCGGCCAGGATGAGTTTCATGAAGAACTCGTCCCTGACCCGGGGCCCCTCGGTGGGAGCCTCGAACCAGCCGGCGAGTTCCTCGGTGCCCTTCTCCGTGATCTCGTAGACCTTCTTGTCCGGCCTGCCCTCCTGCGTCACCTCGGTGCCGCGGATCAGTCCGGACTTCTCCAGTCGGCTCAGGGTCACGTAGATCTGGCCGATGTTCGGCTGAGGGTACGCCGCGCCGAAGGTCTGCTCAAGCCCCTGCTTGAGCTCGTACCCGTAGGCGGGCTGCCGGGCCAGCAGCGCCAGCAGCTGATGGCGCACCGGGCGTCACCTCTTCCTTCTCGTCCCTGTTCGCTGGTTACACCTCGGTCACACAGTACGGGCAGACGGGTCCCCACCAGCAGGGAGGCCGTATAAAGGGACGTACGTCGGCGCCCACCCGTGCCGGCGGATCGAAGGAGCTCCATGGACAACCGGCCGCCCACCGGGCCCGACGCGGGCCGTCGGCGCGTGGTGCGCGCGCTGGTGGGCGGGGCGGCGGTGCTCGCGGCCGGGGGTGCCTCCGCCTGGTACGGCCTGGCCGGCGGTGCGCAGGCGGCGGGCGACCCGGAGGGCGTCGGGCCGGTCACGCTGGCCACCGGCCGGGACACCACCCGCTACCTGCGTGGGCTGCTGGCCGACTGGAACGCCGAGCACCCGGACCAGCCCGCCGAGCTGGTCGAGCTGCCCGAGGCCGCGGACGAGGTGCACGCCCAGCTCGCCGGCGAGCTGTCGGCCGGCGGAAGCCGCTTCGACGTGCTCAACCTCGACGTGGTGTGGACGGCCGAGTTCGCGGCTGAGCGTTGGACCGTGCCGCTGGACGAGTCGGACTTCGCACTGGACAGCTTCCTGCCGCCGGTCGTGCGGACCGGACGCTACGACGGGCAGTTGTACGCGGTGCCGTTCGTCGCCAACGCCGCCCTGCTGTACTACCGGAGCGACGTGCTGGCTGCCGCCGGCGAGCAGCCGCCCACCACCTGGGCGGAACTGGCGCGGCAGGCACGGACGCTGGCCCCCGCGCACGGGCTGTCCGGGTACGCGGGGCAGCTGAGCCCCTACGAGGGCCTCGCCGTCAACGCGCTGGAGGCCATCCGCTCGGCCGGAGGAGACCTGCTGGCCGGCGACGGAACCGTGGTGGTCGACAGCCCGCAGGCCCTGGCCGGACTGGAGTTCCTGGCCGGGGGCGTGCGCGACGGCTGGATCCCACCGGAGGTGCTCGGCTACCAGGAGGAGGAGTCCCGCGCGGCCTTCGGCCGGGGAGGCCTGCTCTTCCTGCGGAACTGGCCGTACGTCTACCACGCGGTCGGCGCCGCCGGGTCCCCCGTGGAGGGACGGTTCGGCGTGGTACCGCTGCCCGGGCCGAACGGGCCGGGCAGCGGTGTGCTGGGGGGCTCGGGCCTGGCGGTCAGCCGGTTCTCCCGGCGCCAGCGCACCGCCCGGGCACTGATCGGCTTCCTGACGAGCCGCCGGGCGCAGTACCGCGTGCTGACCGACGGCGGGCTGCCGCCGGTCTGGGCCGACCTCTACTCGGACCCGGACCTGACGGCCCGGTTCCCGTACCTGCCCGTGCTGCGCACGGCGATCCTGGCGGCCGGGGCGCGCCCTGGCGTGCCGCAGTACCAGCAGCTGAGCCTCGCGCTCAGCGAGACGGCGTTCGAGGTCGTGTCGGGCCGTCGGACCGCCGAGGCGGCGCTGCCCCGGCTGGCCGCGGACCTGCGCTCCATCGTCGGCTGAGCCGACGCCGACGACGACCTGGGGGCGCTCAGCCCCTGCTTCGCAGGCTCCTACCAGCCGGTACCTAACGCATATCTATAACTGATCCAGGCATGTCATCTCGCAACTCCTGGAAAACTCCACCAAACAAAGGCTTAACAGCGCTGACATCTGCCTGCTATACCTAACGCGAATGCATAACCGTTGGAGTAGCGAGATGCCCAACCCCACCCTCCCCGACGGCGACGCGGTCACCTTGCCGCGCGCTCGTTCGCACGCCCCCACCACCCCCGCCACCGCCGCCTGGTGGCGCGACGCCGTGATCTACCAGATCTACGTGCGCAGCTTCCGTGACACCGACGGCGACGGCATCGGCGATCTCGCCGGCGTCCGGGACCAGCTGCACCACGTGCGGCAGCTGGGCGCCGACGGCGTCTGGCTCAACCCGTTCTACGTCTCACCCCAGCACGACCACGGCTACGACATCGCCGACCACTGCGCCGTGGACCCGGTTTACGGAGACCTCGCCGAGTTCGACCGCCTGGTGACGGACTGTCGACTGCTCGGCCTCAAGCTGGTCCTGGACGTCGTCCCCAACCACTGCTCAAGTGATCACCCGTGGTTCCGGAAGGCGCTGGCCAACGGACCCGGCAGCCCCGAGCGGGCGCGGTTCCACTTCGCCGACGGGCGCGGCGAGGCCGGGGAGCTGCCGCCCAACAACTGGCGGGCCATGTTCGGCGGCCCGGCGTGGACCAGGGCCACCGAGGCCGACGGCCGGCCCGGCCAGTGGTACCTCCACCTGTTCACCCCGGAGCAGCCCGACTTCAACTGGCGCAACCCCGACGTCGCCGCCCACTTCGAGGAAGTGTTGCGGTTCTGGCTCGACCGCGGTGTCGACGGCTTCCGAATCGACGTGGCGGCCGGGCTGTACAAGCACCCCGAGCTGCCGGACTCGCCCGACCCGGACGCGGACGAGCGCACCCGCGACTCGGTCAACCCGCTGGCCTGGAACCAGCCGGAGGTGCACGAGGTCTGGCGCCGGTGGCGCGCGATCTGCGAGGAGTACACCGCCCGCGACGGCCGGCAGCGGCTGCTGGTCGGTGAGGCGTCCGTGCCCACGCCGGCCGAGCAGGCGCTGTACGTGCGCCCCGACGAACTGCACCAGGCATTCTTCTTCCACCTGCTGCACGCGCCGTGGGACCTCGCGCACTTCCACCGGGTCATCGACGACGCCGTGCGGGACATCGCCGCCACCGGATCGACGGTCACCTGGGTGCTCAACAACCACGACCAGGTCCGCACGGTGAGCCGGTTCGGGGAGGACCCGGCCTCCGGCCTCGCCCGGGCCAGGGCCGCCGCCCTGCTGATGCTGGCTCTGCCCGGAGCCGCCTACATCTACCAGGGCGAGGAATTCGGCCTGCCCGAAGTCATCGACCTGCCAGATGAGTTGATCACCGACCCGATCTTTCACCGCACCGGTAGCCGGACCGGGATCCGCGACGGCTGCCGGATACCGTTGCCCTGGTCGGGCGCCGAGGCCCCGTTCGGCTTCAGCCCGCCGGACAGCCCGGCCGCACCGTGGCTGCCGCAACCGGCCTCGTTCGCCGCCCACACGGCCGAGCGGCAGCGGGCCGATGCCGGATCCGTGTTCCACCTGTACCGCACCGCCCTCCAACTGCGCCGTGAACTCCCGCAGCTCGGCGAGGGCCCGCTGCGGTGGCTGGAGACCCCGCCCGGCGTTCTCGCGTTCGTCCGCGGCGAGGGCCTGGTGTGTGCCGTCAACTTCGGCGACACTCCCGCGCCGGCCCCGGTCGTCGGTCCGGCCCTGCTGACCAGCGGTCCCTGCGATGACGGCTTCCTGCCGCCCGCCACCGCCGCCTGGTGGATCAATCCCACCGCTGTCAGCGCTATCTGACCATTCACCGCATCACGAAGCCCCCCACCCGCCTCACGGAAGAAGACTCGACGATGAGACTCCGTACCGCTCTGCCCACCCTGGCCGCCTCCGTCGTGCTGGCCGCCACCGCAACCGCCTGCGGCAGCGGGGGAAGCGGCACCGCCGCCGACTCCGCGACCCGGGAACTCAAGGGACAGACCCTGACCGTCGCCGCCGTGTGGAGCGGAACCGAGCAGGAGAACTTCAAGAAGGTGTTGGACGCCTTCACCGCGAAGACCGGTGCCACCGTCAGCTACACCTCCACCGGCGACAACCTCTCCACCGTGGTCGGCAGCAAGATCGAGGGTGGCGACCCGATGGACGTGGTCATGGTCGCGCAGCCCGGCGTGATCAGGCAGTTCGCCGAGAAGGGCTGGCTGGCGCCGCTCTCGTCCGCCGTCACCGACGCCGCGAGGAAGGACTACGCCGGCATCTGGTCCAGCCTCGGCACCGTCAACGGCACCCAGTACGGCCTCTACTTCAAGGCCGCCGACAAGTCGACCGTCTGGTACAGCCCCAGCGCTTTCCAGAACGCCGGCGTCCAGCCCCCGGCCACCTTCGACGACCTGCTGAAGGCCGGCCGGACGCTCTCCGACTCCGGCACCCCGGCCTTCTCGGTCGGCGGCCAAGCCGGCTGGACCCTCACCGACTGGTTCGAGAACGTGTACCTCTCCCAGGCCGGACCCGAGCTCTACGACAAGCTCACCCGGCACGAGATCCCATGGACCGACCCGTCGGTCCTCAAGGCCCTGACCACCCTCGGCAAGGTCTTCGGCGACAAGCAACTCGTCGCCGGCGGTGGGCAGGGCGCCCTGCAGACCGACTTCCCGACATCCGTCCAGGAGGTCTTCGGAGCACAACCCAAGGCCGCCATGACCCACGAGGGCGACTTCGTCGGCGGCGTCATCGCCTCCGAGCTGAAGAAGCAGGTCGGCGTCGACGCCAAGGTGTTCCCGTTCCCCGCCGTGGACGGCGGCAAGGCCCCGGTGATGGGCGCGGGCGACGCGGCGGTCGTCCTCAAGGGTGCCAAGCACCCCGAGGCCGCGCAGAAGTTCGTCGAGTTCCTGGCCGGCCCCGAGGCTGCGACCGTCTGGGCCAAGGCCGGCGGCTTCATCTCGCCCGACAAGGCCGTCGACCCCTCGGTCTACCCCGACGACACCACCCGGCAGTTCGCCAAGTCGGTGATCGACGCCGGTGACACCTTCCGCTTCGACATGTCGGACCAGGCCCCTGCCGCGTTCGGTGGCACCGCGGGCCAAGGCGAGTGGAAGGACCTCCAGGACTTCCTCGCCAACCCCTCCGACGTCCAGGGCGCCGCGGCCAGGCTCGAAGCCGACGCGGCCAAGGCCTACAAGGGCTGATCCACCATGTCTCTGCGCTCACCCCGCAGGGGCCGGGCATCCGGTGGCGCCCTCCGGCGCCACCGGGGCCTCGCCCTGCTCTTCGTCCTGCCCGCCCTGCTGCTGCTCGGCGCCCTCGTCGTCTACCCCATCGGCTACTCGGTGGCCCGCAGCCTCTTCGACGCCTCCGGCCACCGGTTCGTCGGTCTCGACAACTACGGCACCGCCTTCACCGACCACGCCACCCTCACCGCCGTGCGCAACAACGCGATCTGGGTCGCCGTCGCCCCGGCGCTGGTGACCGCCGTCGGCCTGGTGTTCGCGGTGCTCACCGAGAAGGTCCGCTGGGCCACCGCGTTCAAGCTGCTCGTCTTCATGCCGATGGCGATCTCCTTCCTCGCCGCCGGGATCATCTTCCGCACGGTGTACGACGCGGACCCGCACCGCGGCGTGCTCAACGCCGCCGCGGTCGCCGTCCACGACACCTTCAACGACCAGCCGACCTATCCGGGCGCCCACCTACGCGCCGGCGGCGGCCTCGACCAAGCCCAGGGCGGCGACGTCACGGCGCCCGCCCCCACGCGCGTCGTGCTGTTGCCGCTGGTCGGCGTGCAGCCCGGCGCGGTCCCGGCCACCGCCCGGACGGCCCGGGAGCCGGCCGCCGGCGACGGGGTCAGCGGCACGGTGTTCCTGGACTTCGTCCCGGGCGGCGGCGGCCACCCCGGCCGGCTGGACGCCGGGAAGAAGGGCCTGCCCGGCGTCACCGTCCAACTCCGGGACGGCGGAAGGACGGTCGACACCACCACCACCGCCGCCGACGGTACCTTCCGGTTCGGCGCGGCCCCGTCCGCCACCGCCTCGGTGGTGATACCGGCCGCGAACTTCGCCGCTCCCTACCGCGGCGTCGACTGGCTCGGTCCGGCTTTCATCACCCCAGCCATCATCGGCGCCTACATCTGGATCTGGGCCGGCTTCGCCATGGTCATCATTGCCGGGGGCCTCGCCAACCTGCCCCGCGAGACCATCGAGGCGGCCAGGATCGACGGTGCCGGCGAATGGCAGGTCTTCCGCCGCATCACCGTGCCCCAACTCGCCCCGGTCCTCGGCGTCGTGTTCATCACCATGGTCATCAACGTGATGAAGATCTTCGACCTCGTGTACATCATCGCGCCCGGACCGGTGCAGCAGGACGCGAGCGTGCTCGCGCTCCGGCTCTACCTGGTCTCCTTCGGCGGCGGCAACGACCAGGGCCTCGGCAGCGCACTCAGCGTCCTGCTGCTGCTGCTCGTCGTCCCGGTGATGCTCCTCAACGTCCGACACTTCCGAGGGAGCCGCGCATGACCACTACCCAGGCGGCCCCGCCCGCTACCACCACCGTGCCCGCACCGACGCCCGCCGGCCGGCCCGCACTGCCGCGCACGGCCCGGGTCGCCGCCCTCACCCGGAGCGGCCTCGTCCAGGCCGTGCTGACCGTGGCTGCCGTCGCCTGGCTGGTACCCACCGTCGGCCTGCTCGTCTCCTCACTGCGCCCCAAGCAGGTCGCCGCCACCGGAGGCTGGTGGACGGCACTGACCGAGCCCGCCCAGCTCACCCTGCAGAACTACACCGCGCTGCTCGGCGGCGGCGACGTCCCCAAGGCGTTGTGGAACACCGTACTCATCAGCGTCCCGGCGACCCTGCTGACCGTTGCCCTCGCTGCGGGCGCCGGCTACGCCTTCGCCTGGATGCGCTTCCCCGGCCGGGACGCCGTCTTCCTCGGCGTGGTCGGGCTGCTGGTCGTCCCCGTCCAGGTCGGGCTCATCCCGGTCGCCAAACTCGAGGGCGCCGTCGGGCTGTTCGGCACCGTCCCCGGCGTCGTGCTGTTCCACGTCGGCTACGGGCTGCCGTTCGCCGTGTTCCTGATGCGCAACCACTTCCTGGAGATCCCCGCCGAACTCCTGGAGGCTGCGCGGATGGACGGCTGCAGCGAGTGGCGGATCTTCCGCACCCTCGCCCTGCCACTCGCCGCACCGGCTGTCGCCTCGCTGTGCATCTTCCAGTTCCTCTGGGTCTGGAACGACATGCTGGTCGCGCTGATCTTCGCCGGCAACGACTCGCAGCCGCTGACCGTCTACCTGCAGTCCCAGATGCGGCAGTTCGGCAGCAACATGGACGTCCTCGCACCGGGCGCGTTCGTGTCCCTCCTGGTCCCCGTGGGGGTGTTCCTCTGCTTCCAGCGGTTCTTCGTCCAGGGAGCGATGGCCGGATCCGTGAAGTGACACCAGCGGCGGCGCAGACCACGTAGGTGCTGGGCCGCTGGTGCCAGGCGGCGCCGGTCGTCAGCTGATGGCCGGGGGTCATCAGCTGAGGGACGAGCTCGGCGGCGTGGCGGGCACGTTCGCGGTGCGCCAGGCCCATGGCACGGCCAGGATCGCAGCCTTTCGGACGGGCTGAGGCCCGCCGGGGGTGCACGGTCATCCAGGCGGACATCGAGACGGTGCCGTGCTTCGAAGGCCTCGCACGCGTGGTGCCGTGACCCGTCCGGTCGGCATCGCGGTGTCGCCGCAGACCGGGCGGCAGCTCAGGGGGGTGGGATCGGGGCCGTACCGGGCACCGGAAGGGCCTGTTCAGCCCAGATGATCTTGCCGTCCACCGTCTGCCGTGTTCCCCAGCGATCGGCCAGCTGAGCGACGAGGAGCAGACCGCGCCCGCCCTCGTCGCTCGCCCGGGGATGTCGGACGTGCGGTGCCGCGCTGCTGCGGTCGGAGACCTCACAGGTGAGCGTCGTGTCGTGGATCAGGCGCAGCTGGACCTTCCCGCCGGCGTACCGGATCGCGTTGGTGACCAGCTCGCTGACCAGGAGCAGCGTGGTGGTGTCGAGTTCCTCCAGGCCCCAGGTGACCAGTTGGCTGGAGGCCAGGCGGCGGGCGGTGGCGACGATGGCGGGATCGTCGGGGAAGGTCCAGGACGCGATTCGGTCACCGTTGAGGAGCCGGGTTCGTGCGGTCAGGAGGACGACGTCCTTGCGTGGCCGCTCCCGGACCAGTGAGTAGATGGTCGCGTCGCACGTGTCCTGCACGGACCGCTCGGGGTGGGCGAGTTGACGCCGAAGGCGTTGGAGGCCGCGGCGGGGGCGGCCGTGCAGGCACCGCAGCAGCTCGGGCGTGTAGAAGGCCAGCAGGCTCCCGGCGGGGAGGTGCAGGCGGCAGCTCTCGAAAGGCGCCCTGTTGAGGCCCAGGCGCGGCCCGTCCGGGACACGGAAGGCCGCGACGGTGCCGTCGGGATGGACGATCTCCGGCGCCGGGTGTGCTGCCCGGGCGAAGACGCACTCACCGCTGGTGGCGTCGTAGACGGCGTAGACACAGGTGGCGCCGGAGGGCCCGCGCACGGGCGTGCCCTCGTCGGAGAGCTCCTCCGGCGCCCCGCCGAGACGGACCATCAGGTCGTCCAGGTGGGCGAGCAGTTCGTCGGGCGGCAGGTCGAGCGCGGCGAGCGTGTGGACGGCGGCCCGCAGCCGGCCGGCGGCGGCCGCCGCCCGGAGGCCGTCCCTGCCGACGGTGCCCACCACCAGCGCCACCCGCGCTCCCGGGAGCGGGATGACGTCGTACCAGCCGGCAGCCTCGGCTGCAGGCACATGGCAGTAGGACACCTCGACGGCGTTCTGGTCGGGCAGTCGGGTGGGAAGCAGACTGTGCTGGAGGGCCCGTGCGGCCCGCGACTCCCGGGTGTACCGCCGGGCGTTGTCCACACAGACGGCGGTCCTGGCGGCGAGCTCCACGGCGGTGGTCACATCGTCCTCGTCGAACTCGGGTCTGCGCCAGCGGTAGAACGAGGCCACCCCGAGGATCACCCCGCGGGCGGCCAGCGGCGCCACCACCAGGGAGTCCACCTGGGCCGCCCGGATGCGCTCCGCCCTGAGCGGCTCGCGCATCAGCCAGTCCTCGGCCGCCTCGACGTCCCGGACGAGGCGGGGGCGCAGGTCGGACAAGCACTGGCTGAAGGGAGTGGGCGGTGAGATCACGTTGACGGTCCCGACCGGGAAGGCCGGCTGCAGGCGGCCTTCTGGCTCCGAACGGAATGCGGTGCGGCGCAGGGTGGCGTCGTCGCCGACCGGCCCGGGGGCGAGCGCATAGCCCTGGAACACCGGGTCGAGGATGTCGATCGCCACCGCGTCGGCCAGCTGCGGGACCGCCACCTCGGTCAGTTCCTCCGCCGTCCGCGTCACATCCAGGGACGTGCCGATGAGAGCGCTGGAGCGGGCGAGCAGCTCCAGCCTGTCCCGGGCTCGGTAGCGTTCGGTGACGTCGATGACGATCGTCGCCACGCCGATCACCTGCTGGTCGTCGCTGCCCACGAGTTGCAGCGCGGAGACGGAGTAGACGTGCTCCCGCTCCGGATCGGACGGCGGGGAGCCGCGCTGCACCAGGTCGATGACCGGTTCCCCGGTTTCGGCGACCTCCCGGAGAATTCGCTCGTTCGCGTCGTTGACCAGGAGCGGCGCCAACTCGCGCAGTGGCCGGCCGATGACCTCCTCGCCCCGCACCCCGCGCACACCCGCCGAGGCGGTGTTGAACCGGATCAGCCGCAGGTCGGTGTCGACGATGTACAGCCCGACCGGCGACTCGGTGAGAAGCGCGTTCATCACGGCCCGGTCGACGCCGTCGGGGACGGGCAGCGACGTATTCGCGCGCTCACCTGGATCCGTCATGGGAAAGCCCGGGTTCGGTTCTGTTCTCGTCGGTGGCCCGTACGAGGTCTGCCTCTCCCATCATGGCCTCGCCCGGGCGCGGCCGCGCGTCGTCCGGTCTCCCGAGGCGGCCGGCGTCCTTCAGCGGAGCGACGCCGTCCACCATGGGCATCGTCCTCGGCGCCGCCGTCCTCCTCGACGCCGCCCGGGTCCGCCTCGTCCTGCTCCCGGCCGTGCTTCCGCTGACCGCCCGGGCCGCCTGGCCCACCCCCGCGTGGCCGACCGGATCCTTCCGGATGTGGCCTTCTCCCCCGGGTGACCGATCCGGCTGCCGGTGGCAGGAGCGCCGGCCGACGGAGATGGATCGGGCCGTGCCGGGGATCCCCGGCACGGCCCGATCGAGGGGCGCCCGCTCAGCGGCGGCCCAGCAGCCTCGCCAGAAAGCCTCCGCCCTTGGCCGTGCTCCGGTCGCAGCTGCAGCGGTCGGCCTTGCGAATTCCGGCAAGCACCTGGTCGACGTGCATGCCGCACCCTGCATAGGTCGCCTTGCCGCAGGTGCGGCACGTGGTACGTCGACACATGGCGAAACTCCTCGCGATCGGTCGGGAGAAGTCGGGGTTCTCCCTTCCCTTCCAATATACCTAGAGGGGTATTGTCACGTGCTTGACGTCCGTAGCTCACCTCGATGCTGCAGCCTGCACCGGTCCTACGCCGCCGCAGGACCGTCTTCTCACGCGCGGCGGTGAGCGCCCTCCGGGCGACGCAGCCCAGCGGGTGGCTTCCGGCGCAGACGGCCGACGAGGTCTGGTCGCGGATGCCGGGCCGTATGGGGGGCATGAGGCGCTGCAGTTCCGCGATGAGCCACGCTCGCCGCCGCCTCGCGGCCGGCGGCCCGCCGGAACGTGATCGCTGCCCATCGGGCGAGGTTCGCGGAGCAAGCGGGCCTGGCGACCGTACTGGCAGCCGTCCCGTCCTTCGCCGGTGACCACCCCGTGCCGTTTCCCCCCGCGGCCATCGTGGCCGGCTGGGCGCCGATGCCGCTCGCCGCCTTCCACCGTGACGGCGGACCGCGGGTGTCGTCGGGCGCCCGCGGTCCGCTGGTGCCGCTACCCGACCACCGCCGGGGTGCGGGGTGCCTCGGGGGTGGCCTTCGGCTGGTAGAACTCGGTGTGTCCTTCGACGTGGAGGTGGGGCAGGCGGCGGTCCAGCCAGGTGGGCAGCCACCAGTTGCCACGGCCGAGCAGGTGCATCACGGCCGGTACCAGCAGCAGTCGGACCAGCGTGGCGTCGATCAGGATGGCCGACCCCATGCCGACGCCGATGACCTTGATCGGCAGGTCGGGCGACGGGACGAAGGCCGCGAACACGGCGACCATGATGGCCGCCGCCGCGGTGATCACCCGCGCGGTGCCCGCCAGTCCGCTGACGATGGACTCCGCGTTGTCGTGGCTGCGCAGCCAGGCCTCACGCATCCGACTGACCAGGAAGACCTCGTAGTCCATCGAGAGGCCGAACAGGACGGCGAAGGTCAGCACCGGCACGAAGGCCGGCAGCGGGGTGGGGCTGTCGATGCCGATCAACCGGCCGGCGGTGCCGCCTTCGAGGACGAGGGCGACCACGCCGTACGCGGCACCGACGGAGAGCAGGTTCATCACGGCGGCCTTGAGGGCGACGGCGAGGCTGCGGAAGGCCACCAGGAGCAGGAGCATCGACACCGTGACCACGCCGCCGACCAGCAGCGGGATGCGGCGGGCGATGTTGTCGGTGCTGTCGATCGCGCTGGCGGTCGCCCCGCCGACGTGCACCCGGACGCCGGGGCCGACCGCACCCGGGATGACGTGATCGCGCAGTTCGCGGACCAGGGTCTTGGTGGCGCCGGACTGCGGACCGCTGTCCGGGACGACGGTGAGCAGCAGCGAGCGGCCGTCGGAGCCGGGCACCGGAGGGGTCACGGCCGTGACGCCGGGCACCGCCTTCAGCGCGGTGGGCAGCGAGGCCGTCGCGTCGGCGGGGGTGCCCGGCGCCAACTCGGCGACCAGGACCAGCGGTCCGTTGCTGCCCGGCCCGAAACCGGCGGCCACCGCGTCGTACGCCAGCCGGTTCGAGCGCCCGGCGGGGTCGTTGCCCGCGTCGGGGAAGCCGAAGCGGACGCCCAGGAACGGTGCCGCGAGCGCCAGCAGGACGACGACCCCGGTGACGGCACCGAGGACGCGGTGACGCTCGACGAGCCTGCTCCAGCGCAGCCAGCCGGCGCCCACCGGGCTCTCGCCCCGGGCGGCGCGGCGCCGGGGCAGGGGCAGCCGGAGGCGCTCGATGTGTCGGCCGAGGTAGCCGAGCAGGGCGGGGAAGAGAGTGGCGGACGCGGCGATCACGACGAACACGGAGAGGATCGCCGCGACCGCGGCGCCGCGCATGAACGACAGGCCCATCGCGAACAGCCCGAGCATGCTGACCACCACGGTCATGCCGGCGACCACGACCGCGCGGCCCGCGGTGTCCAGCGCGGCGACCGTGGCGGCCTCGGGTTCGAGCCCCTCGGCGCGCCACTCGCGGAACCGGGTGACCAGCAGCAGCGCGTAGTCGATGCCGACGCCGATGCCGAGCATCGCGGCGAGCGAGGTCGACCAGTCCGGGACCGGCATGATCGCGGCGAGGACCGGCAGCAGGGCGCTGCTGACCGCGAGCCCGCCGAGTGCGGTGAGCAGCGGCAGGCCGGCGGCCACGACCGAGCCGAAGGTGATCACCAGGATCAGGGCGGCGGCCGCGATGCCGATGCCCTCCGAACCGATCGCGCCCTGCTCGGTCTGCTGGACCGTCATGCCGCCGAGGTGGACGCGCAGGCCGCCGTCGACGGGGCGGGCCAGGTCGAGCAGCCGCTGGGTGTCCGCCTTGGGCATGTCGGGGGCGACGGCGACGTCCAGGTGGATCTGCCCGAGGGCTGTGCGGCCGTCGGCCGACACCTTGCCGCGCGGGCCGTACGGGTCGTCGATGCCACTGACGTGCGGCACCTCGGCCATCCGGGCGAGCAGGTCCTTGACCCGGTCGCGGGTGGCGGCGTCGGTCACGCTGCCGTCCGAGGTCAGCACCAGGCTGATCGATTCACCGCCCAGCCCCGGGAAGTCCCGCGCCAGCAGCTGCTGGGCCTGCTTGGAGTCCGAGCCGGGCGCGGCGTAGTCGGCGCTGTACTTGGCGCCGAGGCCGGCCGAGAGGCCGAAGGCCGCGCCGGCGGCGAGCAGCCAGAGCAGCACCGTGCGGCCCCGGTTCCGGAAGCTCCAACCGGCTATTCGGCCGAGCGGGCCGGGCCTGTGCGGCCCGCTCTCCCCGGCGGCTTTCCGCCGGTCCTCGCGCAGTCCCTGGGGCATGTGGTCCTCCGTGCATCGTCAGGGGCTCCGCCCCCCGGCAAAGCGTTACGCTTCATAACGCGCCTTACGAAGCGTAACGTTTCCCTCGACGGGTACGGATTGTCAACGCGGTGACTGACGCGGTGACTGACGCGGCGAGCGGATGGAGTGGCGATGACGGGTGGGTCGGCCGACGAGGGCGGCGGGCGGAGCCGCCGTGAGCGGCTGCGCGCCGACACCGTGGAGGAGATCAAGCGCGCGGCCCTGGGCCTGATCGTCGAGCGCGGCGCCGCGAACCTCCGCTTCACCGACATCGCCCGCAGCATGGGGATGACCCCGCCGGCGCTGTACCGCTACTTCGCCGACCGGGACGAGCTGCTCACCGCCCTGGTCGCCGACTCGTACGACAGCCTGTCGGACGCGTTGACGGCGACCCGCGAGACCGTGCCACCGGACGACCTGGACGGACGCTTCGTGGCCACCTGCACCGGCTACCGCACCTGGGCGCAGCGGAATCCGGAGCGCTTCGCCCTCATCTTCGGCGCCCCCGTGCCCGGGTACGCGGCCCCACCGGACGGACCGACCGTGGTGGCCGGCCGGCGGGCGATGGAGCACATGGTCGAACTCGTCGCCGACACGGCCGAACGCGGCCGGCTCGGCAGCCCGCTGGTGCCGGACGCGGCGGAAGCCCTGATGCTGGCCTGGGCCACCGTGCACGGCTTCGTCACCCTCGAGGCGCACGGCCACTTCCACACGCTCGACCAGGACGCGCGGGACCGCCTCTTCGCGGTCCAGGCGGGCGCCGCCGCGCGCACCGCAGGCCTGTCGCCGGCCGCGGACCGGTGGTGACCGGAACCCGCGCGGCGGACAGTCACGGCTCGGGCTGCGCGGACGGCGCCGTCCGCCTGCACCGAGGGCCCAGGCTTCCCGGCACCCGGTCCGATCCTCAGGCTCTCCCGTACTCGTCGTGGCGGAGGTCACGTGCCCTCGGGCGGTCGACGACCGGGTCCTCCGCCTGCGCGACGAGACGGTCGAAGACGACGGAGTCCAGCGACTCGGCGGGGACGTCGAGGCGGTAGCCGCCGTCGACGGTCACCAGGAGGTGGTCGGCGTGGTGGTCGCGCAACGCACGACGCAGCCGGTAGGCGTGCGTGGCCAGGAGGGACCGCGGCCGGGCCGGCGGGTTGTCCTCGTCGAAGACGCCCTCGGCGAGGCGGGCGGCGGCCAGCGGCCGACCGGGGTGGGCGAGCAGCATGGCGAGGAAGGCCTGCTGCTGGCTGCGGCCCAGGTCGAGGCGGCGGTCGCCGACCCGGGCGGTGAGCGGGCCGAGCAGCTGGAACCGCAGGTCCGGTGTGCCGGTGGGGGCGCGTTCGGTGGCGGGCTCGGGCTCGGGTTCGGGTTCGGGTTCGGGGGCGGGTTCGGGTTCGGGCTCGGTGGCGGGCTCGGGCTCGGTGGCGGATTCGGGCTCGGTGGCGATGGCGGCTCTCCCGGCGGCTCGTCGGGCCCCCGGCCGGACGGCGCGCCGGGGGTGGTGCATGGCGGTGGCGCGTGGGTGACCCGCAGCGGGGTGGGGGCTGAGGGTCGGGGGCCGGGGATCGGACGCCGGAGGCGCGGCGTGCGGGACTCAGTGGTTCTCCGGCACCGGCCGGACGACGTGGGGGCTCTCGGTGGAACCCGGGCCGGGGATCCTGCCGCGGAGTCGGCCGGCGTCGGTCCCGTGCGGCCCGCGGTTGATACGTGTGGCGGTCCCACTCATCAGTTCGTCCTCTTCCCATCGCCGGGGATTCCGGGTGGCTCACCTGATCGGATGGTGATCGCGGCTGCCGACGGGATTTTGTGATGGTCCGGTTGACGGGGGATGAACGCTCGCGTTTATTCGCAGACGGATGCTATTCGCGGGGGTGCTGAAGAAGGGCGGAAACCGGCCAGGCAGGGCGACCCACCAAACGGCTCGCGGCCAGCCGCAGGGCGCGGGGCTGATGATCGCACGCGGCGGCCAGGGCCCGCACCGCGTCCGGTTCTCGGGCCAGGCGCCCGGCGCCCAGGGCGCGGGACAGCAGCTCGATCGCCTCGTCGGGCTTCATCCGGCCGACGGTGACGGTGTGTCCGCCGGGCAGCGGTCGCCCTGCAGTGACGAGGGCCGCGCTCCCCGGCTCGGCCGGCAGCAGCGGGCGGACCTGCTCGGCATCGACGGCGCCGTCGAGCAACACCAGGACACGCCGTCCGGCGAGCAGCCGGAGGTAGAGCGCGCGCAGGTCGGCGAGGCCCGGCGGGACGGCGTGCTCCTCGACGCCCAGGGCCCGTACGAAGGAGGCCAGGACGGCGGCCGGATCCGTACCGGGGGCCCTCCCGCCCAGGTCGGCGTGGAGCTGGCCGTCGGGATGGCCGGGGGCGAGCAGGTGCGCGGCGTGGACGGCGAGCGCGCTCTTGCCGTAGCCGGGCGGCCCGGTGACGGTGACCCACCGCGGCCCCGGCCCGCCCAGGGCGTCGGCGAGCTCCACCAGCAGGGTCGCCCGGCCGGTGAAGTCCACGACGTCGGGAGGGAGTTGGAACGGCCGACGAACCTGCCGGGGGGCGGTCCGGGAGGCCCAGGGCGTCCAGTCCGCGAGATCCGCGGCCGGGTCGCGGAGGCGTTCCGCCAGAGCCGCCGCCTCGCTGCCGGGGGCGGCGCCGACGAGCAGCGCGAGGGCCTGCTCGGTGCGGCCGGCCCGGCCCTGCGCCAGCGCGCGGGGAACGACGGTGGCCTGCTCAGCGGCGGGATCCTCCACGAGCGGGAGCCCGAGTTCGACGTCGAGTTCGAGCCGGGCCAGCCGGGCCTCCTCCCGGCGCTCGGCCAGCATCCGGCGGTCGTGCTCGGCGAACGGGCCCGGCACGCCGTCCAGCGCCACCGGCGTGGACCAGCGGCCGAGTGCGGCCGTGAGCAGGGCGTGGGCCCGCTCGGGCTGCCGGTTGCGCCGGGCGGCGGTGGCGGCGGCGAGCTCGGCGAGGAACACCGCGCGGTCGATGTTGGCCGGGTCCGCCTCCAACCGGTACGCCTTGCCGACGTGCCGCAGGACACTGCCGCCGTCGGGGGACCCACCCTTGCCGGACCCACCCTTGACGGAACCGCCCTCGACGGTGCCGTCCGTGCCGGCCAGGGCGCTGCGCAGCCGGTACATGGTAGCCGGCAATCCCCTGGCCCGGTCCGGCGCCCCGTCCGCCTCCTCACCCCAGACGCCGTCGATGATCTCCGCCACGGGCACCGGCCGCCCGGCGTTCGCGAGAAGGACGGCGAGCACCGCGCGGTCCCGAGCCCGGTTCAGCCGCAGCTCCCGGTCGCCGCGCCGCGCCCTGAGCGATCCGAGCGTGCTGAAGTGCAGCACCAGCGGGATCCTCCCTGTGCGACCGAATCCGACATCCGGTCATGCTACGGGGACGATGCGTGCCGACAAGGGCACTGGTCGACATCACGCCATCGATCGCCGAAACGCAGCGGTGCATCGGAAACTGTGCACGAAGTAGCGGGATCGGTCGCCCTCTCGACTCCGTTGTCGAAATTCCGGCTTGCCCACGGGCAACGGCCCCTGCAGCTCCGACCTCCTCACCATGACAGCCCGTTCGACGGGCCGGGGGTCATCACCACCGGCGCCCCGGTCCTCGCCCGGGAAGAGGGTGCGATGAGCGGCCGTCGGCAGTTGCTTCGGAGCCTCCGGGGCTCCGGTCAGTGCGGGGTGGGGTGGCGGGGTGGGCCGAGGAGGATGAGGATGTCGCCGGGTTCCTCGGGGGGTGGGTGGCCGCTGACGACGGGGGCGAGGGTGCCGTTGGAGCGGACGCGGAAGAGCAGGTCGTGGCCGGTGGGGATGGTACCGGTGCCGGGGGTCGCCAGGAGCGGGGCCCCGTCGGCGTGGCGGCGGGCGAGGGCCGGCCGGGCCAGGGATTCGTCGAAGAGGATCTCGCCGCCGGTGTACGGCGCCACCACTCCGTGGCTGCTGTGGGGCGGCCCCAGGCGGTAGACCCGGCCCTCGACGCCGCCCTGCAGGATCGTCGAGGCGAGCGCGTTGAAGTCGTCCTCGTCGGTGAGCAGCAGGACGGCCGTGATGCCCTCCAGTTCCGCGCCCTGGCCGGTGGCGGCAGCCAGCAGCTCGCCCGGGGCCAGTTCCAGGCCGGCGGCCCGGATCCGTTCGCGTTCCGGTTCCAGGCCGGCCCACATCAGGACGTCGAGGCCCGCCGAACGCAGGGCCCGGCCGACCTCCACCACCCACTGCGCGCCGCCGACCAGCAGGGGGCGGGAGCGGGCGGAGCGCCTGACGTGGAGGAGGCGGGCGGCGGGCACCGCGGTGAAGCCGTAGACCGCCACCGTGGCGACGATGACCAGGAAGGTCGCGGGGAGGATCTTCTCGGCTCCGCCGACGCCGTCCGCGACCAGGGTCGTGGAGAAGGTCGAGGCGGTGGCGGCCGCGACGATGCCGCGCGGGGCCATCCAGCCGATGAAGGCGCGTTCGCCCTGCGGGAGGTCCGTCCCGAGCGTGGACAGCCCGGCCACGAGTGGCCTGATGACGAGGACCAGTACGGCGACCAGGCCGAGCGTCGGGAGCATGACGCCGCTGAGCGAGTCCGGGGTGATGGTCGCCGAGATGGAGATGAACAGCAGTCCGATGATCAGCTGGACGAGGGTCTCGAAGAACGGGTTGCGCGAAGGGATGTCGAAGGACGGGAGGTTGGCGACGGCCACCCCCATGGCCACGGCCGCGATGAGTCCGGTGTCGTCGCGCAGCACGTCGCAGACCGCCGCCGTGCCGATCACGGTGGCGAGCTGCACGGACGTGCCGAGCGGTTCGGGAATCCGGAACCTGCCCAGCAGCAGCCACAGCACCGCCGTTCCGACCAGGGCACCGGCGATCCCGACGGCGAAGCTCAGCACCAACTGGCCGGCCCGCACGCCGACGTGCGGATGGGTGCTCGCGACGATCGAGTGGAAGACCAGGGCGCCCAGGATCGCGCCGATCGGGTCGATCAGCGAACCCTCCCAGGTGAGGATCTGCTGGAGCCGTTCCACCGGCCGCACGAAGTTGAGCAGCGGCCCGACCACCGTCGGGCCGCTGACCACCAGGATCGCGCCGAGCATCAGCGCGGCCCGGGAGGACATCCCCAGGAACTGCGCCGCCAGGAAGGCGGCCGGGAACCCGGTGAGCAGCACCCCGAGCAGCAGCAGCCTGACCACGACGCGCCGGTTGTGCCCCTGGAGGTGCTTCAGGTCCAGGCCGAGGCCCGCGTCGTAGAGGATCAGTGCCACGGAGAGCGACACCAGCGGGGAGAAGGCCGCGCCCAGCAGCCGCTCGGGGTCGAGGTCGTCGGTGAGCACGCCGGCGGTGAACCCGACCGGCAGCAGGACGATCAGCGCGGGCACGCGCAGCCACCTCGCCAGCACCTGGGAGCCGACCGCGAGCACGGCGGTCAGGCCCAGGCCCAGGAAGATCGCGTCGGTGCTCATGGGTCCGCACTGTGCTGGCGCCGGTCACGCGAGTCAAGCAGGACACGGCCGGGTCGCCGACCGGCCCGGGCGCGGGCCGGTCGGCGACGCCCGGACGCCCGTCGCCACCGGGCGGCCCGAGTCCGCGCCACGCCGTCACCCAGCGGGCCCGGCGGGGGCGGTAGTTGGGTTCCGGGCCGAACGGGCCGAACGGGGCGCCCGGCGGGCTCGGGCCGGGCCCGGGCCGGGCTCGGCGGATCGTCCGGTGCGGCCGATCCGCCGTCGTGGATCACCCTGGAGTGCCCCGGCCCGCGGCGCGCCGTTGACGGACGGCGGCGTCAGAAGGCGACGGCCTTCAGGTAGCTGGTCTCGCCGCGCGGTCCGGCCAGGTAGAGGGTGTGCCCGTCGGGGCCGAGGGCGGTGGCGCCCACGCCGTCGAGGCCGAAGCCGGTGAGGTCGGCGGCGGGGAGGGCGGTGTTGGTGGCGGTGTCGTAGGCCAGGACGGTGGCGGAGGGCTTCCAGCCGTCCTTGAGGACGAACAGGCGGCTGCCGTCCGGGGTGACCGAGACGAGGTGGGTGTCGGCGGAGGAGGCCGGGCCGCCGAGGGTGAAGACGGTGCGGGAGGTGTCGGTGAAGGGGTCGAGCTCGTAGCCGGAGCCCTGGGCGGACCGGCTGCCCAGGGCGTAGAGGCGGGTGCCCTCGCGGGAGGCGGTGACCTCCGTCGCGGCGGCGAGCGGCCGGACGGTGCGGGTGACGGTCGGGACGGGGGAGGTCAGGTCGAGGTGGACGACGCCCCCGCCGGTGGCGACGTAGGCGTCGGCGCCGCCGTTGTGCAGGGCGATCCCGTCCACGTCGGGGTCGCCCAGCGTCACGGCGCCGGTGAAGGAGCGGGCGAAGGTGTCGTAGACCAGCACCCGGCCGGGGCCGGAGGTGCCCTGCTGGGTGACGAACACCCGGGAGCCGTCGGCGCTGACGGCGAGCGCACGCGGGCCGTCGACGGGCGTGCGGAAGGGCACGCTGCCGGTGGCGAGGTCGACGGTCAGCAGCTGGTCGGCGGCGAGGACGTAGACCCGGTTGCCGTCAGGGCTGAGGGCCGGCCGGCCGGCGGTGCCGTCCTGGCTGAGCAGGGTCTGGGCCACGACGGCGCCGGTGCGGGTGTCGACGGTGCGCAGGAGGTTGGGGTGGCCGCTGCCGACGTTGTCCTGGGCGACGACGTAGGCGTGGTTGCCGTCGGCGCTGACGGCGATGCCGGACACCCGCCAGCCGACGGCGGTGTCGGCGGCACCGGCGGGTCCGGCGGCACCCGCCGGTGCGGCGCAGCACAGGAGTGCGGCGGATGCGGCGAGGGCGATGGCCCAACGGGTCTTGGCCGTAAGCGAGTTCACAGAGCTCTCCCAGGGCTGTGGCCACGCGTTGTGCGAGGCGTGGCCACGCTACGAGGAGCGGCGGGAGGAATGGAGAAGGCGTGAAGGAGTTGACCGGATCAGCATTGGTCTAGTCCAAAATCCGAGGGCCCGGCCCGGCGCGCCGGACGCTCAGCCCGGTGCGGGGGCGGCGGCCGGCCCCGGGTCGGCCTCCCCGTCGCGCGCGCCGGGCCCGGCGGGCACTGCGGGCCCCTCGAGCTGGTGGATGAGGGCCTTGAGCGTCGCGATCTCGTCGTGCAGGGCCTTCTTGCCCGCCCTGGTGAGCTGGATCCAGGTGCGGGCCCGCTTGCCCTCGTAACCCTTGTCGATCGTGACCAGGCCCGCCTTCTCCAGCACCGCGAGGTGCTGGGAGAGGTTGCCGGCGGTGAGTCCGAGCGTGCTGCGGAGGAACGTGAACTCCACCCGCCGGGCCTCCTTGGCCACGGCGAGGATGCCCAGCCGGACGCGCTGGTGCACGACGTCGTCGAGGCTGCTGGTGGGGTGTTCGGTCATGCGGCCGACCGCCCCTGGACCCACTGCAGCAGTGCGAGGCCGACACCGCCGAGGAGCAGCACTCCCCCCTCGAACAGGATGCCCGGGAAGCCCCACGGGGTCAGGGCGGGATGGTCACCGGAACGGATCATGAGGCCAAGGTACCCGCAGGTGATGGCGAGGAGCGGCCAGCTCCGCTCGATCCGGGCGAGCAGCAGCAGCGCCAGGCCGATCGTGCCGGCCGGGCTCACCACCGTGTCGAAGGCGACGGAGAGCAGGGACCGCTCCCGGAAGGTGATGAGGGAGCCGGGATGCAGGACCTGCCACGTCACGTAGGCGGTGATGAGCACGACCAGGCCGATGCCCAGCGCCAGGTACGGTCCGACCCGGGTCCCCACCCCGAGACGGGCGGAGCGTCGCAGGTAGAACCAGGTGATCGCGGCGTAGGCGAGCACCAGCGCCACCGGCCAGTACCACATGGCGGGCGGCAGCTCTCCGGGGTGGTGACCGCCCTGGCCGTAGCGGACCACCGGCGCCGCTCCGAACCGCACGGCGGCGAAGACGAGGAGGGCGAACCAGGCACCGCGCTGCTCGCGGCGGACGCGGTGGACCAGCGCCCGCTTCATGGCGAGGAGGTGATGGGGATCGCCCGCGGACGGGGCGGAGTGAGTCGTCATGGGAACAGGTTTGCATGACAAACTGATTGCGTCTAGAGATCTGTTTGCGAATGGCCCTTCGAGGACGGGGCAGTCGCGGACCCGGCGGAACGGGACGGGCCGCGGCGGGTACCCGTGGACGGATTCTCGACTTTCAAGCTATTTGTCCGGATTGCCCACAAACATCACCACCCGGCAAGCCTGCCAAGGGAATTCGGCGCCCCCTCCGAGCCGGCCCGGGCGGCGACCGGGCACTCCGCTGTGCGCCGTATCACAGCCCGCCGGTGACGCGATCCCGAAACCCCACCTGACCAGGAGACTTCGCCGGGTACACGATCGATGCCGCCGGCTCGGGCCCGGCAGCGGGCTTGCGTACGGACCGTCTCCTCCCCCAGGCTGCTCCGAGTCCGCAGTCGAGGGGGGAACGAAAGGGTCCTCCCTCTGATGCCCAGACACTCGAAGCACCGCCGCAGCACGCCCGGCGCCAGGCGCCGTCTCCTCGCCCTCGGGATCGCACTGGCCGCCACCGGAAGCGGCGCGGCCGCCTGGGCGATGCCGAGCGCGCCGACCGAGCCGGTGGTGGTCGACTCGCTCTCGATCACGCCGACCGGCTCCGCCGCCACCAGCCCGGTCACGGCGACCGCCAAGCTGCACGCGACGCGCCAGACCGCGGTCCAGGCGCTGACCGTCGCGGTGCGCGCGGCCGACGGCACCCACTACGACTTCCGCGGCGCGATCCCGGCGACGCTGACCTCCTCGCAGCTCACGTTCACGCCGCAGGGCCGCACCTTCCCGGCCGGCACGTACACCTACTTCGTGGCGTACGAGAGCGGCAACCGCTGGCACAACCTGACCCCGGTGAGCACCTTCACCTCGGGCACCGCGACGACTCCGGCACCGAGCCCGTCGCCCACGGCCACGGCGAAGCCCACCACCGTGCCGTCTCCGACGGCCACCGCGACCGCCACCCCGTCGCCGACCGCCACCTCGAAGCCGTCCCCCACCGCCACCGGCACCCCGTCGCCGACGGCCACCTCCCCGCTGTCGCCGACCGCCACGGCCTCCCCCACCACCGGCACCTCCGCCGGCCCGCTGGGCATCTCGGGCTCCTGGCGCCCGGTCTTCGCGGACGAGTTCAACGGCACCTCGCTCGACGCCGCCAAGTGGAACCCCAACTGGTTCGGCTGCAGCACCTGCACGACCCAGCCGGTGAACTCCCAGGAGGCCGCGGCGTACTCCCCGTCCCAGGTCTCGGTGAGCGGCGGCAGCCTGCACCTGGCGGTGGCCCAGAAGCCGGCCACCGTGAACGGCAAGACCTACCCGTACACCTCGGGCCTGATCAACACCAACGGCAAGGCCCAGTTCACCTACGGCGCGTTCGAGGCCCGGATCTACTCGCCGCCGTCGGGCTCGCAGGTCGCCAACTGGCCGGCCTTCTGGGCGGACGGCCAGAACTGGCCGACCGACGGCGAGCTGGACGTGATGGAGGGTCTGGGCGGCGACGCCTGCTACCACTTCCACTCCGACGCCGGCGGCCCCGGATCGTGCGCCCACGGCGACTTCAGCGGCTGGCACACCTACGGCGCCGAGTGGGCGCCGGGCTCGGTCACCTACTACTACGACGGTGTGAAGGTCGGACAGATCACCTCCGGCATCACCTCGGCGCCGATGTACCTGATCCTCGACAACGCGGTCGACGCCAAGTACCCGGCCGTCGCCCCCGCCGACATGCAGGTCGACTACGTGCGGGTCTGGCAGCACTGACCCGACCGGCCCCACCCACCGGCCCGGCCCCGCGGACTCCCCGCGGGGCCGGGCCGCTGTGGTCGGGGCCGCAGTCGGACCCTGGGGCGTGGTCAGGGCGCGGGCCGGGCCGTGGTCAGGGCGCGGTGGAGCGGTCGGCCAGTTCGGTCAGGGCGTCGCGCAGGGCGGCGCGCGTGGTGATGCCGAGCTTCGGAAACGCCCGGTAGAGGTGGGAACTGACCGTGCGGGGGGACAGTCGCACCTGATCCCCGATCTCCTTGTTCGTCAGCCCCCGGGCGGCCAGCTCGGCGATCCGGCGCTCCTGCCAGGTCAGCTGGACCGGGGCGGGCGCGGTGGTGTGGGGCACCACGCCGGCGGCCCGCAGTTCCGCGTGGGCCCGCTCGGCCCACGCGGTGGCGCCGAGGCGGTCGAGCGTCTCCGCCGCCTGGGCGAGGGTGACGCGGGCCGCCGCGCCGCCCTGGGCGCGGCGCACCCGGATCCCGTGCGCGAGACGGATCCGGGCCAGCTCGAACGGGAACCGCTCGGCGGCCGGGTGGGACTGGGCCCGGGCGTACAGCTCCGCCGCCTCCGCCTCGTCGTCGGCCGTCATCGCGAGCGCCCCGAACGTGATCAGGGCCAGGCGGGGCGAGAGCTCGGGCAGGCCGGCGTCGCGCGCGGCCAGCGCGTGGGCCCGGGCCTGGTCGACCCGGCCGGTGTGCAGGGCCGCCTCGACCAGGTCGAGCAGCGTCCTGGACGCCTGGTAGGCGTAGGGGCGGAACGCCCCCGGCGCCGTGATGCCGATGGCGTACAGGAACGCGGTCTCGTAGTCGCCGGCGCTCAGTGCGGTGGTCGCGCCGACCGCGTCCGCGATCTGGGTCAGGAACCCGATGCCGCGCGGGCGGGCCCACGCGTCGACCGCGGCCTGGAGGTCGCGCGCCTCCTCCGCCCGCCCGCGCACGGCCGCGAGCTGGGCGAGGTAGGCCCGCGTCTGGTGGGCGAACAGTCCGTGGCCGCGTTCGGTCGACAGGGCCAGGGCGCGGTGTCCGGTGCGCTCGGCGGCCTCCCACTGACCGAGCCCCATCTGGTCGAGCATGATCAGGTGCAGCATCACGATGCCGCTGGACATCGCCCCGGTGTCCAGCTCACGGTCCACGACGCGCTCCAGGTACGGGCGCAGCGGGCTCAGGACGTCGAGGTGGTAGGCGGACACGGCCAGCCGCGTCACGTCCCACGGGTCCTGGTCCTCCAGCACGGCCCCGGCCCGTTCCACCGGAGCGCACCAGCCGGCGCCGTGCCGGACCACGTCGCTCCAGGTGCTGCCGTACATCCGGGCCCGCTCGGTGGCGAGCTCGCCGAGGGACCCGAGGACCTCGTGGGTGCGCTGCCAGGCGGTGGGGCTGCCGGCGTACTGGCTGACGGCGAGCAGGAGGCTGACCAGCCGGTCGAGCACCTCGTCGCGCGGTACCGGGCCGTCCGGGGCCACCGGGCCGTCGGCGGCGCCCGGGCCGCCCGGAACGCCCCCGTCCGGGGCGCGGCCGTCGCGCAGTCGCTCCACCGCCGCGGCGACCCGCTGGTGGGTGGCCCGGACGTCGCCGTCCTGGTACAGCGCCAGGTAGGCGTTGGCGAGGACCGCGGCGGGGTTCTCCTCCGCACCGGGCGCGGACGCGGCCAGGGCGAGGCTGCGGGCCTGGCCGAGGCGGTCCGCCTGCCCGGCGACGTACGCCGCGTCACCCAGCCGCCGGGAGCGGTCGGAGCGGTTCTCGCTGAGTTCCGCGGCACGGGTCAGCCAGGAGACGGCCATCCGCGCGCCGCCCCGCCGGGTCGCCGACCGGGCCGCTGCCTCCAGGGCTGCGGCCACCCGCTCGTCGGGGTCGACGGTGGCGGCCGCCAGGTGGGTGGCGCGCCGCTCCGGGCTCTCCCGGTGCACCCGGGCCAACACCCGGTGCGCGTCCCGGCGTTGGTCGGTGGTGGCCAGCTGGACGACGCTCGAGCGCACCAGCGGGTGGCGGAACGCGAGGTCACCGGTGGCCGGTTCGACGACCAGCAGGCCGCACGCCACCGCCGCGTCGACGCCGCGCATGCGGTACCGCGCGGTCGGGCCCGGGCCGTCGCCGGACCGGGCCGTCGCACCGTCGAGGGCGCCCGTCAGGAGCTCCCTCCGGACGGTGTCGTCGAGTCCGGCGAGGCGGACGGCGTAGATCTCCTGGATCCGCCGGGGCAGCGGGACGCCGTGCGGGCCGAGCAGGTCCTCCCCCACGTGGTGGCCGGGACGGGAGGCGAGGTGGGTGGGCAGCTCCAGCAGGGCCAGCGGATTGCCGCGGGCCTGGTCGAGGACGAGGCCGCGGATCCGCTCGCCGAGCCGCGCGTGGTGCCGGTCCAGCAGGCACGCGGCGTCCGCGTCGGTGAGGGGCCCGACCGGCGTCTCCGGCAGCGCGGCGGTGTCGAACCGCGAGGCGACGTCCCCGCGGACGGCCACCAGGAGCTTCACCCCGGGACTGCCGGCCAGTCGGCGGCCGACGAATCCGCAGACGTCGGCGCTGGCCTCGTCCAGCCACTGGCCGTCGTCGAGGACGAGCAGCAGCGGACGCTTCGAGGCCGCCCGGGACAGCAGTTTGAGCACGGCGATGCCGAGGGCCATGACGGGCGGCGGCGGGCCCTCCATCCGGCCGAAGGCGGCGTCGAGGGCCGCCCGGGACGCGGCGTTCGACGGCCCGTCGGACGATCCGTCGGACGGATCGCGAGCCGCGTCGCCGGACGGATCGCCGGGCTGTTCACCGGCCTGTCCAGCGGGCTGTCCACCGGCGTGTGCGCCGACCGGGAGCAGCGGGTAGAGGATCTGGTGGAGCCCGGCGTAGGGCAGCTCGGCCTCCGCCTCCACCCCGGTGGCCCGGATCACCAGGTGCCCGTCCTCGGCCGCGAGCCGCGCGGCCAGGTCGAGCAGGGTGCTCTTGCCGACACCGGCCTCTCCCCGGAGCACCAGGGCCGCTCCGCCGGGGGCCCGCACGAACGCGGACAACTGCTCCCGCTCGCCGTCCCGACCGACCATCACCACGCCCGGTTCCAAGCCCGGATCCCTCCCCTGCCCCCGGGTGCGCGCCCGCGACCCTATTCAACTAGACGGTTAGTTGATTAGACTGTGCCCCGGCAGAGCATGTCAAGTAAACGGTTGGTTAGGAGCTGGGTGCATGGAGCGCGACGCCGAGGCCACCAGGCGCAGACTCGTCTCGGCCGGGCGGGCCGAGTTCGCCGCGCACGGGCTGCACGGCGCCCGCGTCGACCGGATCGCCGCCGCCGCGCGCAGCAACAAGGCGCAGATCTACCACTACTTCGGGAACAAGGCCGGGCTGTTCGACGCCGTCTGGAACGAGCTGGTCGAGCAGATCGTCGTCGGCGTGCCGTTCGACGCGGACGACCTGCCCGGGTTCGCGGCGGGCCTGAGCGACCTCTACGCCGAACACCCCGACATGCCCCGCCTCATCACCTGGCAGCGGCTGGAGCACGGCGACGCGCTGAACGACCTCGGGGTCGCCGAGGTGCGCGGCCGCAGCGCCGCCATCGCCGAGGCGCAGGCCCGGGGGCTGATCTCGACCCGGTTCGAGCCCCAGGTCCTGTTCGCCCTGCTGGTGCACGTGGCGATGCTGTGGTCGGCCTCCAACCCCGAGGTCCTGACGGTCCTGGGCAGCGCCGACCGGGCCGGGCGCCGCGACCTGATCCACCGCGTGGTCACCGCCCTGGCGCACTGACCCCGCGGGCACGGGCCGCGCCCGTGGCACCCCACCCGTCGCACCGCCCGACCCCCGCGAGGTGTCCCGGTCGTGCGCGGGGGGACCATGGGTGTATGGCCAGAGACACGGGCCCAGCCTCCCGGCCGCCGCGGCGTCGGCCGGGTGGCCGTCGTGGGCGGGGCGACCGACGCGCGGGGGCACGGGAGCAGTCGGTGCGACCCCTGCGGTCGATGATGAGCCTGCGCAGCGTCGCCGGGCAGATGTTCCTGCTACAGGTGTCGATCGTGGTGCTACTGGTGGTGGCGGCGGTCGTCGCGCTGCTGATCCAGTCCCGCAGCGACCGGTTCGACGCGGCGCGTGACCGCTCGCTCGCCGCGGCCGAGGCCTTCGCCCACAGCCCCGGGCTGGTGGCGGCGATGCAGGGCCCCGACCCCAGCGCGGTGCTCCAGCCGTTGACGGAGGCGGCCCGCAAGGACGCCCAGGTCGACTTCATCGTGGTGACCGACCGGAACGGCATCCGCTACACCCACCCCGAGCCGGAGCAGATCGGCAAGAAGTTCGTCGGCACCATCGAGCCGTCGCTGGAGGGCAAGGTCACCGTCGAGCAGGTGCACGGCCCGCTCGGCGAGGAGTACCAGGTGGTCGTCCCGGTGGAGGACCCCAACGGCGCGGTGGTGGGCATCGTCTCCTCCGGGATGAAGGTCGCCAACGTGAGCAGCGCGATCAACCACCAGCTGCCGGTCGTCCTGGGGGCCGGGACGGTCGCGCTCGGCCTGGCCACGGCCGGGACGGCGCTGGTGAGCAGACGCCTGCTGCGGCAGACCCACGGGCTGGGCCCCGAGGAGATGACCCGCATGTACGAGCACCACGACGCGGTGCTGCACGCGGTGCGCGAGGGCGTGGCCATCGTCGGCGGTGACGGTACCGTCCGGCTCGCCAACGACGAGGCCCGCCGGCTGCTCGACCTGCCGCCCGACGTCGAGGGCCGCGCCGTCACCGACCTCGGCCTCGACGCCCGCACCACCGAACTGCTGCTCTCCGGACGCTCGGTGAGCGACGAGGTACTCCCCGTCGGGGAGCTCCTGCTGGCCGTCAACACCCGCCCCACCGACAGCGGCGGCGGCCCGTCCGGCAGCGTCACCACCCTGCGCGACTCCACCGAGCTGCTCGCCCTCGCGGGGAAGGCCGAGGTCGCCCGCGGCCGGCTGAGGCTGCTCTACGACGCGAGCATGTCGATCGGCACGACCCTGGACGTCCGGCGCACCGCGGAGGAGCTCGCCCGGACGGCCGCCCGGGAGTTCTGCGACTACGCCACCGTCGACCTCGCCGACGACGTCCTGCACGGCGACGAACCGCACCCGCTGGCGGTCGGCGCCCCGGTCGAGCTGCGGCGGGTGGCGGTGACGGGCGTGCGCAACGACGCCCCGCTCTACCCGCCGGGGGAACTGGTCACCTGGGCCGGGAGCACTCCGCAGGCGGAGGGCTTCGTGAGCGGTCGCTCCGCACTCGTCCCCGAGGTGGCGGCCGACGCCGGGTGGCGCCGGCAGGACGCCGAGCGCACCCGGGCGGTGGTGGAGTTCGGCCTGGTGTCGCTGATCGCCGTGCCGCTGACGGCCCGGGGCGTGCTGACGGGCGTCGCCTCCTTCTGGCGCGGCCGCGACCAGGTGCCCTTCGACGAGGACGACCTGTCGCTGGCCGAGGAACTGGCCGCCCGGGCCGCCGTGTCCGTCGACAACGCCCGGCGCTACACCCGCGAGCACACGATGGCCGTCACGCTGCAGCACAGCCTGCTGCCGCGCGCACTGCCCGAGCAGAACGCCCTGGACGTCGCGTACCGCTACCTGCCCGCCCAGGCCGGGGTCGGCGGCGACTGGTTCGACGTCATCCCGCTGTCGGGCACCCGGGTGGCGCTGGTCGTGGGCGACGTGGTCGGCCACGGCCTCCACGCGGCCGCGACGATGGGCCGGCTGCGCACCGCCGTCCAGAACTTCTCCACCCTGGACCTGCCGCCGGACGAGCTGCTCGGGCACCTGGACGACCTGGTCTCCCACATCGACCAGGAGACGTCCGCGGTGGAGGGCGCGCTCGCGATCACCGGCGCCACCTGCCTCTACGCCATCTACGACCCCACGACCGCGACCTGCGTCCTGGCCCGGGCGGGCCACCCGCCGCCCGCCGTGGTGCACCCGGACGGCACGGTGGAGCTCCTGGACCTGCCCGCCGGCCCGCCGCTGGGCCTGGGCGGGATGCCCTTCGAGGCGCTGGAGGTGCGGCTGCCGCCGGGCAGCAGCCTGGTGCTCTACACCGACGGTCTCGTCGAGGACCGCAGCCGCGACCTCGGCATCGGGCTGGACGTCCTCAGTGCGTCGCTGGGCCACGCCGGCCGGTCCCCGCAGGACGTCTGCGACGCGGTGCTGGAGGCGCTGCTGCCCGCCCGCCAGACCGACGACATCGCCCTCCTGGTGGCCCGTACCCGGGTGCTGGAACCCGAGCGGATCGTCGAGTGGGAGGTGGACCCGGCCTTCGAGTCCGTGGCGGGGGCCCGGGCCCGGGCGACCCGCCAGCTCACCGCGTGGGGTCTGGACGAGGCCGCCTTCGTCACCGAACTGGTGCTGAGCGAGCTGGTGACCAACGCGATCCGCTACGGGACGGGCCCGATCACGGTGCGGCTGTTGTACGACCGCACGCTGATCTGCGAGGTGTCGGACACCAGCAGCACCGCCCCGCACCTGCGGTACGCCGTCGCCGACGACGAGGGCGGCCGCGGCCTGTTCCTGGTCGCCCGGCTCACCGAGCGCTGGGGCGTCCGGTACACCCCCCAGGGCAAGATCATCTGGGCCGAGCAGTTCCCGCAGCCGGGCGGCGCGGGCAGCGGCGCCGTCGCGCCGGTCTGGTCCCTGGACGACTGGCCGGACGACGACTGGCCGGAGGACGCGTAGGTCCGTCGTCGACCCACCGGCCCACTGCTCCCCGCCGGACGGCGTCCGGACTCAGCTGCCGGTGGCAGTGCCTGCGGCCGGGGTGCCGGCCGGTGCTGCGGCCGGGGCTGCGGCGCCCCAGGCGGCCCCGATCATCCGGAAGACCTCGTCCACCGCCTCCTGCGGATCGTCGGCCTCCCGGGCCAGCCCGTAGGCGTCGACCGCGAACCTCGCGAGCGCCCGGCAGGCCGTCGCGCTCCGCGGCTGCCCGGGATCGGCGGCGACGGCCGCGGCCAGCGCCTCCGCGTGGCGCAGCATCATCGAGTCCTCGTAGGCGCGCAGGGCCGGTGACGCCTCGACCATCCGCCGGATCGGCGCGGAGCCGTCGGCCGTGCAGTGCCGCACCAGCGCCAGGACCTCGCGGCGCAGCGCGGGGACGAGCGGCTCGTCGGGCGTCCGGTCGGTGACCGCCCGGACGAGCCCCTGCTCGAACTCCTGGTCCTGCTGGAAGACCAGCGCCTCCTTCGAGGCGAAGTGGGCGAAGACCGTGGTCACCGCCACGTCGGCCTCGGCGGCCACGTCACGGATGCCCACCGCGTCGTAGCCGCGCTCCAGGAAGAGTCGCCGGGCGGTGTCGGCGATCTTCCGCCGGGTCTCGGCCTTCTTGCGCTCGCGGCGTCCGGGGGGCAGCATGCGCCGACCCTACCAGCTAGGAATTCCTAACCGTTGCGAAACCCTAACCGTTAGCCCTACGGTGGCGGGCATGAGGAAAGTGAACTTCGCCGAGTTCGGCGGACCGGACGTCCTGCGCCTCGTGGACGCCGAGGAGCCCCACCCGGGCCCGGGCCGGATACGCATCGCCGTACGGGCCGCGGGCGTCAACCCCGTCGACTGGCGGATCCGTGAGGGCCAGGCCCTGAAGGCCCACCCGATCGCGCTCCCGTCCGGAGTCGGGCTGGACGCCGCCGGGGTGGTGGACGAGGTCGGGGCGGGCGTCGAGGGGGTCGCGGTCGGCGACCGCGTGTTCGGCGAGGGGTCGAGCACCTACGCCGAGTTCGCGGTGCTGTCGGCCTGGGCCCGGATGCCCGACGGGCTGGGCTTCGCGGAGGCCGCCGGGTACCCGTCCGTGGTGGAGACCGCACTGCGCGTCCTCCGCGAGGTCGGAGTGCGGCCTGGGCAGACCCTGCTGGTCAGCGGCGCGGCCGGGGGCGTCGGATCGGCGGTGCTGCAGATCGCCCGCGACCGCGGCATCGCGGTGATCGGCACGGCCGGAGCCGCGAACCAGGACTACCTGCGGAGCCTCGGGGCCACCGCGACGACGTACGGCGGGGGCTGGGTCGAGCGCGTACGGCGGCTCGGCCGCGTCGACGCCGCGCTCGACCTGGCCGGCTCGGGCGTCATCCGCGAGCTCGTCGAGCTCACCGGGGATCCGCGCAGGGTCGTCTCGATCGCCGATCTCGGCGCACCCGAGCACGGCGTCCGGTTCTCCGGCACGGCCGGCAGCGTGCCCGCCGCGCTCGCCGAAGCCGTCCGCCTGATCGCCCGGGGAGCACTCCACATCCCCGTCGAGAAGTCCTATCCGCTCGCCGACGCCGCGGCGGCGCACGTCGACAGCCAGGCCGGCCACACCCGCGGGCGCCGCGTCCTGATCGTCTGAGGGCCCGGCGACGCGGGCCTGGCGCCCCGGCGCCCCTGGCGCCGGGGCGCCAGGGGCGCCAGCTGCACAAGCACCCCACGATCGCCTACCGCCCGCTGACCGACGCCCCGCCGGTGCCGCTGCTCCTCGCCTGGCGCCGGGGCGTCCCGACCCACCCGGCGATCCCGGACCTGGTCCGGCTGACCCGGGACCTGCTGGCCGGCGGCTGACCCGCGCCCGGCGACGGGCGGCCCTCCGGCCAGCCGGGCGACCGGGTCGGGCGACGGGCGGCCCTCCGGCCAGGGCGGCCGACCGGCCCGGCGTCGGGCGGCCGAGGACGGCCCTCCCCCATGGACCGGACGGGGACTGCCCGGGCGCGTCGGAACGCCTCCGCCGGGGTCGGGGCGGTGGCGGTGCGTACGGTCGACGGCACCGCCACCCGCACGCAGGCCGGCGGATCCGTGCGCCCCGTCGAAGCATGAGGAGACCGGCAGCCGTGCAACGCAAGTGGTGGACGCTGATCGCCGTCTCGGTCGCGACGTTCATGCTCCTGCTCGACATCACCGTGGTCAACGTCGCCCTGCCGTCCATCCGCGAGGACCTGAACGCGAGCTTCACCGACCTGCAGTGGGTGTTCGACGCCTACGCCCTGTCGCTGGCGACCCTGGTGCTGACGGCCGGTTCGCTGGCCGACCGGCTCGGGCGGCGCCGCGCCTTCGCCGCCGGGCTGGTGGTCTTCTCCGGAGCCTCGCTGCTCTGCGCGCTGGCCCCGAACCCGACCTTCCTCAACGTCGCGCGGGCCGTGCAGGGGGTCGGTGGCGCGGTGATGTTCGCGGTCTCGCTGGCCCTGGTCGCGCAGGAGTTCCCGCCGGGCCGCGAGCGCGGGACGGCGATGGGCGTCTACGGCGCGACGATCGGGGTGGCGGTCGCCGTCGGACCGCTCATCGGCGGGGCGCTCACCAGCTCGCTCGGCTGGGAGTGGATCTTCTACCTCAACGTGCCGATCGGGGTGGCCGCCCTGGCCGTCACCTACCTGAAGCTGGCGGAGAGCCGCGACCCCAACGCGACCAGGATCGACTGGGCGGGGGTCGCGGCCTTCAGCAGCGGACTGTTCCTGCTCGTCCTCGCGCTGGTGCGCGGCAACGCCGAAGGCTGGGGCAGCGCGCTGATCGTCGGACTGTTCGTCGGCGCGGCCGTCCTGCTGGCCGTGTTCGTGGTGATCGAGCGCCGGGTCCCGGAGCCGATGCTGCCGCTCGGGCTGTTCCGCCGGCACGCGTTCACCGGGGTGCAGCTGGCCGCGTTCGCCGTCTCCAGCTCGCTGTTCGCCCTCTTCCTCTACCTGACGCTCTACCTGCAGGACTACCTCGGGCTCTCGCCGTTCGCGGCGGGCGTGCGCTACCTGCCGATCACCGTGCTCAGCTTCCTGGTGGCGCCGCTGGCCGGGGTGCTGCTCTCCCGGGTGCCGGCCCGGCTGATGCTCTTCGTCGGCCTCGTCGCGGTCGGCGCGGGCCTGCTGCTGATGGGCGACATCCAGCCCACCGACACCTGGACCGGGCTGCTGCCCGGCTTCCTGGTCGGCGGCGCGGGCGTCGGCCTGATCAACCCGGTGATCGCCGACGTCGCGGTGAGCGTGGTGCCCAAGGAGCGCAGCGGCATGGCGGCCGGCATCAACGACACCTTCCGGCAGGTCGGCATCGCGGTCGGCATCGCCGTCTGGGGGGCGATCTTCGTCGGGCGGGGTTCGCACCGGATCCGCGAGCTGACGGCGGGCTCGCCGACCGCGGAGGGGGCCCGTCCGCGCGAACTCATCGAGGCCGCCTCCTCCGGCAGCCTCCAGCAGGCGCTCACCGCCCTCCCCGAGCCGGCCCGGGCGGCCGCGACCGCCGCCGCCCGCACCGGTTTCCTCGACGGCCTCAACCTGGTGCTGATGCTCGGCGGGGTGGTCAGCCTGGTGGGCGCGGTGCTCGCCCTCTGGCTGGTCCGGGAGAGCGAGATCGACCGCCAGGAGGCGTAGGGCCTGCCCCGGGCCCGTACCCGCTTCCGGAGCGAAGTCGGGGCCGGGACCGGCCGGGGCGTCCGGCCGGTCCGGGGGCGCAGGACGGGCCAGGACGGCGGGTGTTACCGTCGAGGCCATGTCCAAGGGTGAGATCGACGCGGTGACGGCCGAGTTCTTCGGCGCCTTCGACAACCGGGGAGGCAAGGCCCCCGACGTCGCGCGGATCCGCCGGCTGGTGCTGCCGGAGGGCGTGATCTTCCGTACCGGGCCGGAGCTGACGGTCTACTCGGTGGAGCAGTTCATCGCGCCGCGCGAGGTGCTGCTGACGGGCGGCCGGCTGGTCGAGTTCTCCGAGTGGGAGACCTCCGAGCGGACGGACGTCGCGGGGGACATCGCCTCGCGCTTCTGCGAGTACCGCAAGTCCGGGGTCCTCGACGGCGCACCGTACGAGGGCACCGGCAGCAAGGCGATCCAGTTCGTCAGGACCCCCGGGGGCTGGCGGATCGCGGCGATCTCCTGGCACGACCACTCCTGACGGAGCGCCAGGGACCGGACGGCCCTGCACCGTGTCGGTGACGGACCCTACCGTGGACCCCGGCGCGTCCGGATCAGGCCCGAGACCGCCGGCCACCTGCGGAGGACGGATGGACTTCTTCGGCACGCACCTCTCCGATGCACACCTCTTCGACGATGCACACCTCTCGGAGGATGCGCCCGGCACGGGGGCGGCCGGCACCGGGACGGCGGACTGGGAGCCGTGGCTCGCCTACGCGCGGCGACTGTCGGACGCCGGCGACCCGCGCGGCGCGGCGATCCGGCTGGAGCACCGCTGCGGGAGCACGGGGCGGCACGGACCAGGACCGGGAGCAACTCGCCGCCGCCTACCGGGAGGTGGAGCGGCGGCTGGGGCTGGGCGCGCTGCGGGAGGACGGCTCCTGGCGCTTCACCTGGAGCCGCGGCTTCCTCGACGAGGCGTGCTTCCGGCTCGCCGGGGACACCCGCGCGCAGCGGGGGGAGCTGGTGGGGCGCCTCCGCTCGGAGTGCCCGGCCCCGGCCGCCGGTCCGGAGGGCCCCGACCCGGCCGACCCCGAGCAGTGGGAGGGCGCCCTGATCGGCGCGCTGCTCGCCCACCCCGCCGCGCGCCGGCTGCGGGTCCTGGAGCTGCACCTCACCGACTACCACCGTTCCGCGGAGCCGGCCGCGCGCGCCGTCGCCGCACGCCCGTTCCCGCGGCTGGAGCACCTGTACTTCGGTTACGGGTTCGAGTTCCTGTACGAGGACGGCACGGCCTCGACGGGGCGTCGGCTCGATCCGCTGGAGCACCACGACCGGGGCCTCGTGCAGACCGCGATGTGGGGCTCGCTCCCGGCCCTGCGCACCCTGGAGCTCGAGGGCGCCTTCCTGTTCCACTCGGTGGACCACGACGGTCTGACCCGGCTGCGGGTCCGCGGCCCGGCCGTCTCGGACGGCTCCGTCTTCGCCCTCGGCCGCCTTCCCGAACTGGCTTCCCTGGAAGTCGACTTCGGCTGCGACGTGTTCGGAGTCGGCTGCCCGGTGGAGCAGCTCGACGAGCTCGCGGCGGCGCCGTACCCCGCGCTCAGGCACCTCGACCTCGGCAGGGTGGAGTTCGACGCCCCGTCCGTCGAGGTCCTGTCGGCGCTCGCCGACTCCCCGGTCCTCGCCGGGCTGGAGTCCCTGGCCCTCCGGGAGCTGGCCGTCGGCGGGAGTGACGACCTGGAGGACCCGCGGGCCGCGCTCGCCGAGCTGGCGCCCCGCTTCGCCCACCTGACCCTGCGCGTCGACGGCCCGATAGCCGTCGAGGGCACGGCCGAGGACGTCGACCGTCTGCTCGCCCGGTTCGGCCTGTGCCGGGGCGCGGCCGCCGAGGACCGGGGCTCAGCACCCGGCACCGGGCGCACGGCGTGACCGGCGGGATCGGGTGGCCGGTGGGCCCGGACGGGAGGCCCTGGACCACGCTCCGACCCGGATCGGCCCGGGCGTTCAGCCGGACCGCACCAGCCCGGTGACGGTGGCGGTCAGGATGCGGGCGAGCCGGGGCTCGACCTCGACCACGGCGTGGGCCAGCCGGGGGTCGCTGCGGTAGAGGGCGGCGACCTCCGCGCCCGGGTTGGCGATCTGCCACAGCGCCCCGGCCAGGGAGACGGCGGTGGCAACCAGGTCGACCACGTCCTGCTCGTCCAGGCCGGGCAGCTGCTCGCGGACGGCTTCGGTGATCGGCCCGCGGGCGGCGAGCGTGGCGAGCTTGAACGCGCGCACCGCGTCGAGCGAGACGTTGCGTTCGAGGTTGAGGGGGGCGTGCGCAAGCAGGTCGCAGAACATGCCGCGGGCCGCGAGGGTGGCGGCGAACGCCCGGGCCACGGCCGCCGGGCCCGGGTCGGTGGTCTCCCTCAGCCGCGCGGACAGGGCGTCGGACCACTCCTGCCAGCCCTCCGCGGTCAGCCGCAGGTAGATCTCCTCGCGGGTCTCGAAGTACCGCAGCAGCGCGGACTTGTGCATGCCCACGGCGGCGGCGATGTCCGTCAGGGTGACGTCCCTGATGCCGCGCTCCCGGCCGAGCGACCGGGCCGCCTCCAGGATCGCGGCCTCGCGCCGGCGCTTGGCCTCGGGCGAGCGGGCCCGCTGAAACTCCGATGTCTCCACCCATCCATGTTAGCGCAACGGCGTTGCACTATTAACGCAACAGTGTTTTACTAACGGCATGGAACAGACCTGGTTCATCACCGGCTCCTCCCGCGGCTTCGGCCGCACCCTCGTCCGCGCCGCCCTGGAGGCCGGCGACCGGGTGGCCGCGACCGCCCGCCGGCCCGAGCAACTGGCCGACCTCGCCGAAGAGTTCGGCGACCGGATCCTCCCGCTCGCGCTGGACGTCACCGACCCGGAAGCCGCCCGCACGGCACTCACCGAGGCACACCGCCGCTTCGGCCGGATCGACGTCCTGGTGAACAACGCCGGCTACGCCAACGTCTCGCCGATCGAGACCACCGAGGACGCCGACTTCCGCGCCCAGTTCGAGACGAACTTCTGGGGCGTCTACCACGTCACCAAGGCCGCGATCCCGCTGCTGCGCGAGCAGAAGGGCGGGCTGGTCATGCAGTTCTCGTCGATGGGCGGGCGGGTCGGCGGCTCCCCCGGCATCGCGTCCTACCAGGCCGCCAAGTTCGCCATCGACGGGTTCAGCCGCGTCCTGCGCGCCGAGACGGCGCCCTTCGGCGTGAAGGTGCTGGTCGTCGAACCCAGCGGGTTCCGCACCGACTGGGCCGGCTCCTCGATGGTCGTCCACGACATCCCGGAGGCCTACGCGCAGACGGTGGGCGCGGTCAACCAGCGCCTGCGGCAGAGCGGCGACGGCGCCGCCGGCGACCCCGTCCGCGCCGCCGGGATCCTCGTCCGGATGGCCAAGCGGAACGACGTCCCCCACCACCTGCCGCTCGGGGTCAACGCGGCCGAGGGCTCCATCGCCATGGACCGCCGACTCCTGGAGGAGGACACGAAGTGGCGCGAGGTCGCCCGCTCGGCCGACTTCGCCGAGGCCTACCCCGCGCCGTTCCCCGCCGACTCACCGCACTGACCGCGCGTCCCCGCACCGCCCCGCACCGCCCCGAGCCTGCCGACCGGGGGCAGCGGGACGCACGGGGACGCGCAGCGCGGAACGCCCGGGCCGGGGCCCGGGCGTTCCGCGTCGAGAGTTCCTCACATGTGTGACCAGGAGCGGGAGTCGGCGTACGAGTGGTCACTCCGCTCGTCGGCCGACGGCTCCGAGGGCGTCCAGGCGGGCGCAGCCGCGGCGGGCCGGGGGCGGACCGGCCACCAGACCGCCCGGCCGAGCAGGGCCGCGACGGCGGGCACCAGCAGCAGGGAGAGCACCAGCGCCGAGAGCATGATGCCGAGCGCCATCGCGAAGGCGATCTGCTCGCTGCCCGGCGTCGTGGCGAGGGTGGCGAACGAGCCGGCCAGCACCAGGCCGGCGGTCGCGATGGCCGGGGTCGTGTGCCGGACGGCGCGGGCGACGGCGGCGCGCGCCGGACCGGGCCGCTGCATCTCCTCCCGGATCCGGTCGGTGATCAGGATGTTGTAGTCGGTGCCCAGCGCCACGACGAACAGGAACAGCACCAGCGGGAGGGTGAAGCTGACCCCCGGCCTGCCCAGGGAGTGCTGGAACAGCAGCGTGGCGGCGCCGAGGGTCGCGGCGAAGCCGAGCCCGACGGCGAGCATCAGGACGACCGGTGCGAGCAGGCTGCGCAGGAGCAGCAGCAGGATCAGTGCGATCAGTGCGGCCGCCACCGGGAACACGATCCTCAGGTCGTGGTCGACGGCCGTCGCGACGTCGGCGAAGATCGCCGCCGTCCCGCCCACGTGGGCCCGGGTCCCGGCCGGCGTGTGCCGGGCCACGGCGTCCCGGACCGGTCCGGAGGCGAGCTCGCGGGCCTGCGGGCTCTGCGGGTCCACGGTCGGGTAGACGTCGATCCTGGCGGCACGGTGGTCCTGGTTCAGGACGGTCGGTGCGACCTGGCCCACCCCCTCGACCCGGGTGAGCGCCCGGGAGAGCTCGTCGAGCCGGGCCGTGGTGAGGAGCGCGCCGTCGGTGGCGGCGACGTAGACGCTCGTCGGGTCCGACACGCCGGCGGGCAGGGCACGGGAGATCTCCGTCGCGGTGGCCGCGGCAGGGGTCCCGGACCCGGAGTCGCCCCGGCCGTAGTCCATCCGGATGCCGATCAGGCCGGCGGCGAGCGCGCCCAGCAGTGCCAGGGAGGCGGTGAGCACCGTCAGCGGCCGGCGCGCGACCAGCAGGCCGAAGCGACCGGCGCGGCCGGCGGCCGGCACCCGCTGCAGCGACCGGGAGGGCCAGAACATCCGGCGCCCGGCGGCCGCGAGCAGCGCCGGCATCAGGGTCAGGCTGCCGAGCAGCATCACCAGCACCGCCGCGGCGATCGCGGGGCCCAGGGAGCGGAACTGCCCGAAGCTGGCCAGGCCCAGGGTGGCGAACGCGGCCACGATGGTCAGCGCCGCAGAGGTGATCGCGCCGCCCACCCGGCCGGCGACCTGCGCGGCCGCCTCCCGGGCCGGCTGCTCGGGCCGGGCCCGCAGGTGCTCGCGGAAGCGGAACAGCAGGAACAGCAGGTAGTCGATGCCGATGCCGAGCAGGACGACGCTGATCAGCGACGGGGTGCTCGCGTCGAGCTTGCGTCCGGTGAGCAGCGCCAGGCCGGCGACCGCTCCCCCCGCCACACCGCCGATGACGGCCACCGCGAGCAGCGGCAGCAGGGCCGCCAGCACGCTGCGGAACACCAGCACGTTGAGCACGACGATCAGCACCGTGACCAGGATGCCGCCGACCTTGGCCGCCGTCCCGTGCGCGTCGGCGCCGTCGACGACCTCGGCGAGGCTCCCGGTGAACCCGGTGCGCAGGCCGGCTTCGGCGAACTGCGTCCGGGCCGAGTCCCGGAAGCTGCGGAACACCCCCTGGACGCCCTCGTCGGCGGCGTTGCCGACCAGCTCCACGGAGAGCAGCTCGAAGCTCCGGTCGGGAGCCACCATCGCCGGGGCGACCCGGGGCGTCTGGGAGCGGTCGGGGACGAGGAACTGCGGCCGGTCGTCCACCCTGGGCATGACGACCCGGCGCTGGGCGAGCTTCGCCGCCTCGGCCTTCACCCGCTCCTCGTCGGCGGCCCCGAGGGCCTTGCCGTCCGCCCGGGCGACCAGCACGGTGACCGTGGTGGCGTCCGGGTCGACCCCGAACTGCTCCTCGGCGATCCGCAGCGCGGCGGCCGAGTCGTAGCTGCGGGGCAGGAAGTCCCCGGTCTGGCTCTCGGTCACCCGGGCCATCAGCGACGGGGCGAGGCCGGCCAGGGCGAAGCCCAGCACCGCCCACAGGGCGATGACCTTCCACGGGTGTCTGGTCGAGAATCGGGTCAGGGCGCGGATCACGTGCTGTCCTCCGACGGACGGGCTGTCACGGGGCTCGGGTCCGTCTGCCGACCCGCGTCCACGGGGCGACGGGGGTTCGGGGACGGACCCTCGGACCGGGGGCTCCCGGCCGGACTCCAGACCATCACCCGGACCGGCCCGTCGGCGTCCTGGCGACGGAGGATCCGGGGAGGGGTCCTGGGTCCTGCCGCGGTCGGGGACCCAGGACCCTGGTCCTGGTCGCGGTCCCGGTCGCCGCCGTCCGCCCGGCCCCGCCGCAGCCCGGGCGCAGTCCCCGGCGCGGCCCCGGAGGCCGTCCCGGTGCTGGTCAGCGGCCCTGTCCCGGCCACCGGGCGAGGGGCCCGGTTCCGGGGCCGCCGGTGCCGCCCCCACCTCGGCTGTGACACGCTGGCCCGGAGGCGGAGAAGCCGGACACAGGGAGAACCACCATGCACAGGCGCCGACACACCGGGCCCGACGGCGCCCGGCCACGGCCGGACGCCGGGGGCGCCGAGCCCCCGCTGACCCGCAACGACGCCCTGGTGGCCGGCGGGGCCTGCGCGCTGAACCTGCTCAGCTACGTCTTCTTCGCCCCGCCCGGCAGCGGCTCGTCCGCCGACGGCGGGCCCGACGTCAGCGTGGCCGGGTTCCTGCTCGTCGGGCTGGCCGCGGCGCCGCTGCTCGCCCGGCGCCGCCACCCGGTCACGGCGCTGGCCGCCGCACTGGCGCTCGACGCGGCCGCCGCCCTGACGCTGCCGCTGCCCAGCCACTTCGGCGCCGTCCTGGTGGTCGCGCTGTTCACGGTCGCCAGGTCCTGCCCCGGCCCGGTGACGGCGGTCGCGGTCGTGGCGACGGTGGCGGTGACGCTGCTGAGCCAGTCGGCCGGCCACGTCCCGTCCTGGCAGAACGCCGTGTCGGCGCCGCTGTCCGCCGGGATCGTCGCCGGCGCCGCGCTGGTGGTCAACCGCTGGCAGCGGGAGGTGGAGGCCAACCGGCGGCTGCTGGCCGACCGGGCGGTGGCCGAGGAACGGCGCCGCATCGCCCGGGAGTTGCACGACATCGTGGCCCATCACATCACCACCATGCAGCTGATGGCCGGCGGCGCCCGGGCCAACCTCGGCACACCGGAGGTGGCCCGGGAGGCACTCGTCACCCTGGAGTCCTCCGGGCGGCTCGCCCTGCGCGAGATGCGTCAGCTCCTCGACGTGCTGCGGGCCGGCGACGAGCCGGAGGACCAGGACGCGCCGGCGCAGCCGCAGCCGGGCGTCGAGGACCTCGACCGGCTGGTCGCCGACTCCCGACGGGCCGGTCTGCCGACCGAGTTCAGCGTCCACGGGCCCCGGCGCCCGCTGCCGCCGACCGCCGCCCTGACGGTGTTCCGGATCACCCAGGAGGCGCTCACCAACGCCCACAAGCACGCCGGCACCGCCCGTACCAGCGTGCGGCTGACGTACCGCCGGGACGGCGTCACCGTCGAGGTGCGGGACGACGGCGCGGGCGCCGGACCGCAGGAGCAGCCGTCACGGCCGAGGGGCGGCTACGGCCTGGTCGGCATGCGCGAGCGCGTCGCCCTGCACGGCGGCACCCTGACGGCGGGCCCGCAGGCCGACGGCGGGTTCGCCGTGGTGGCCGAGCTGCCGCTGGCCGCGGAGGAGAGCGCCGAGGCCGCCGTCCAGCACGAGCAGGTGGCCCGGTGACCGGGGCAGGGGCGGGAGCGGCGCCGGGGGTGCCGAGGATCAGGGTGCTGATCGCGGACGACCAGCCGCTGGTCCGCCGCGGCCTGTCGCTGATCCTCTCCCCCGACCCGGCGCTCGAGGTGGTGGGCGAGGCGCAGGACGGCGCGCAGGCCGTGGAACTCGCCCGCCGGCTGCGCCCCGACGTCGTGGTGATGGACATCCGGATGCCCGTGCTCGACGGGATCGGCGCGAGCCGGGAGCTCGCCGCGACCGTGCCCGACTGCAAGGTCCTGGCCCTCAGCACCTTCGACATGGACGAGTACGTGGTGGGCGCCCTGCGCGCCGGGGCCTGCGGCTTCCTCCCCAAGGACAGCTCCCCGGAGGACCTGAGCGCGGCGATCCGCACCGTGCACGCGGGCGAGGCCGTCGTCGCGCCGCGCCTGCTCAGCCGGCTGATCTCCACCTACGTGCGCACCCCGCACGACGCCCCGCCGCCGCGCGGCGCCGACCTGGCCGAGCTGACGCCGCGGGAGGTCGAGGTGTGGCGGCTGATGGCCACCGGGCTCGACAACGCCGGCATCGCCGGGAGCCTGGACCTCAGCGTCTCCACGGTGAAGAACCACATCACCGGTGTCTTCGGCAAGCTCGGCGTCCGGGACCGCGCCCAAGCGGTCATCGCGGCCTACGAGTCGGGTCTGGTGTCCGCCCGGACGGCCGCCGCCGGACCGCCCGCCGGGGGAGCCTCCGGGTAGCCCGGACCCTGCCCGGCCACGGCCCCGGACACCGCACGGCCACGGCCCGGCGGGCGGCCCCGGTGGCGCTCGTGACGGGTGCACGCCGAGATCCTGACGGTTGATCAGAATCCCTGTTCGCCAAGGTCGGTGGCGGGGGACCGGCGGGGGGGTGCGGGGCGACCCCGGCGCCCCGCGCCCGCGCGCGGGGCCCGCGGGGGGCGCCC
>NZ_JBFAZB010000044.1:0-86806 GCF_040681575.1 Kitasatospora sp. NPDC051702 | reverse complement strand
CGGTAGCCGTTGGCGGCGGCAGCCGCACGCAGCCGAGGCTCGTCCTCGGGTTCGAACCGCATCTTCATTACGCGCACGGTATCATGCGCGTAATGAAGATGTCCGCGCCCTGCCGCACGATGGATGCCCGCGGGTCGCGAGGCTCAACCTGGATTAACTCCGCCTGGCAAACGGCGCGGACGTCACGGTCGGCATGAGATCCTCGCTCGGGTTCCATGCAAAGGATCGCGGCTTCCTGTTCTCAATCCAGGCATTGAAAGCAAGCAGATAGATGGCGATCTGACCTCGGGCGATATCGCGGGTTGCGTGAATTTTCACTCGACCGGCTTCACCGGCGGCCTTGGCGGCGATACTTTCGATCGCCCTCTTCTTCATGGCCTCGCGCAGGTTCAGTCGAGGATCGTTTCCCGGAAGCATTGCACCCGTGATGAGACCCTCCTCCCAGCTCTCCCATTGTCCATTTGCGAGATCCCTGCGTTCACGCCGAGCGATGTACGCGGCAGCAGCAGCGGCAGATGGCGTGATTCGGATCGCCTTCCAGAGGCGGAGGCCGAAGTGAGTGGCTTCCGCTACGCCAGGCATCTTCTCGACCAGCGCAAGGTGCTCCTCGTTGGTCATGCTGCTACTGGAGGACGAGAAGCTGTTTGCATCATAGGCCGCAATGAGCTTGATGGTGGCAGCAAGGGTGGCGGTGTTCTTGTGGCCGGCAATGCTGAGAGAGTTGGCGGCGCTGCGGTGGTAGTTGATGTCCAGGACGGCGAAGCAGTCCGCCGGGACGCCGTAGAAGACCGGGAGCCAGACCGGACGGTCACCAGTCGCAATGGCCATCAGGCGGTGCTGTCCGTCGATCAGATTACCGTCGGGGTCAAAGGCAATCCCCTGATGCGTCAGCTTCCAGCGCCCCTCGTCAATGGCCGCCCGCCACTGCCTGACTTTCGAGTTGGAGATGGGTCGATTGTGCTTGATGTTGCGCTTGAACCACTCCTTTGCCAACTCCGGCGTGACGAGGGTGAGCGTCATCGTGATCTCTGCTGGCGGCATCATGCCATCGCCCAGCGAGAGCTGTCGGCTGGTCATGTAGGAATAATACACGGCCAAGTGGGGGATGAATCCCGGAACTGTCATTTCCTGACGCATGGCCCGATATTCTGAACAAGTAATCCAATGGTTGGATTGTGTCGATGGAAATTCCGATTAATGTTCGGTGATGGCAAGGTTTGTGTCGTAGGCAACCGCCAGCTCGCCGACATTGATCGAGAGGGATAATCAGCGTGACGTTGCTATCGCTGCGGAGATCGTGGGCATGTGAGTCGCCGGGCGTCAGGGGTGAGAGACACGCCTGTGCGCAGCTCAGGCGTGCTGCGCAGGGCAGGTGCGGCAGGACACGAGTGGATGGTGCCAGCCGTGACAGGGCGAGTCCTCGGTCCAGGACGCGATAGGTGAAGGAGGCTTGACCGAGGTCACCAGGGTCTCGAGGCGGATCCGCTCGGTCGCGCACGCCGCCGCCGTCAGGGTCGGGACGGAGCCGAACCAGGGCTCGTCGCGGAACGACCGCCAGGACAGGTGGTCGTAGGTGTACGCGGCGTGGAACCCGAGGTTCTCGGCCCGCCGCCGGATCTCCCTACGGTGGGCCCCGGTGGCCGGCGCCGCCGACGTGGCGAGGCACTGCCGGGGCCGCGCACCCGGGTCCTGCCGGTTCCGTCCACCTGACGGATCGCGTGTCCGGTGGCCGGTCCGGATCCGGCGGTGCGGACCGGGTCACCGTCGGAATCAGCGCTGGAGCCAGCTCAGCAGGGCCGTCGCCGTGAACACCGCGCCCGACGTCAGGAAGACCGCGCGCGGGGTCAGCCACCCGGGGCCTTCCGGGGCCGGCCGCGGAGGCGGGGGCTGCGGGGCCGGAGCCAGCAGCGCGTCCGCGAAGGCCCGGGCGGTCGGCGGTCGGTCCGCCGGATCGACGGACATCGCGGTCCGCAGCAGCAGGGCGACGTTCGGTGGGAGCTCCGTTCCGGCCGGGAGCGCCGGCAGCGTCGAGGCGGTCGGCCGGTCGGTCATCAGGGCCGTGGCGCGCCCGCCGGGGCCGAACGGCTTCTGCCCGGTCAGCAGCTCGTAGGCCACCACGGCCAGCGCGTACACGTCGGCCCTCCCGTCGAACCCGCCGGTCTGGAAGGCCTGTTCCGGTGCCATGTACGCGGGTGTGCCCGTGGTCACGGTCAGCCCGGACGCGTCGGCCAGCTGCTTCGCACTGCCCAGGTCCGCCACCAGCACCGCGGCGGGCACCGGGCCGGTGGCGAGCAGCAGGTTGGACGGCTTGACGTCGCGGTGCACCACGCCCGCCTCGTGCAGGACCTGGACCGCGTAGCCCGCCTCCGCGGCCAGCCGCAGCGCCTCCTGCGGGTCGCACCGCCCGACCCGGTCCGCGAGGGTGCCGCCGGGTACGTAGTCCATGACGAAGTAGGGCCGGTCCTCCTGCACCCCGACGTCGTGCACCCGGACCACCCGCGGGCTGGCGATCCGGCGCAGCAGCCTCGCCTCCGCCAGGAACCGCTCGCGCACATCGGCGTTGGCGGCCCAGTTCTCGGCCAGCACCTTCACCGCGACCTCGGTGTCGAGCTCCGGATCGTAGGCCTTCCAGACCGTCGCGAAGGAGCCGGCTCCGAGCCGCTCCGTGAGGAGGTAACGGCCGAGCTTGCGCATGTGGCAGCATTCTGCCGGAGTCGGGGGGAGCGCGGAACTCCCGTTCGACGAGCGGGGTGCCGGGCGGGACGGAACGGGGGATCCGGGTGTTCGAGGAAGGCGAGCTGGAACGGCTCGTGGCGGCTGCTCAGGCGGGGGACCCGGGGGCGAGGGAGTACCTGCTGGCCAAACTGCGGCCGGTGGTGCTGCGCCGCTGCTCGCGCTTCCTGCCGCACCACGCCGACGCGGAGGAGGCCGCGCAGGACGCGCTGCTGTCCATCAGCACGCACCTGGGCGACTACGGCGGCCGCGGCTCCTTCCTGGGCTGGGTGACGGTGATCGCCTCGAACGCCGCCCGGTCCACCTACCGCTCGATGCGCCGGCGCGCCGAGGACAGCCACGCCGACCTCCCCGATTCCGTCGACCCGCGCACCACCAGCGTCATCGCCGGGACGCGGCTGGACCTGATGGAGGCGCTGGGCGCGCTGGAACGTCAGCACCCGACCCTGGTGGAGTCCTTCGTGCTGCGCGACCTGGGCGACCTGACCTACGCGCAGGTGGCCGAGGAGCTGGACACCCCGCTGGGCACGGTCAGGGACCGCATCCACCAGGCCCGTCGCTTCATGCGCGGGCGTCTGGCCCCCGGCCTGTGAACGGCGGCCCCGTGGCGGGCGGCGGCCGTGCCGTCGTCCGGCCCCGGTCCGCCGTCGCCGCCCTGGTGGCAGCCGCCGCGCTCGGGCTGGCGACCGGCCGTTTCGTCCTGCCGCCGCCACCCGGCACCACCGCGCACCCGGCAGCGGGGCAGGCCGCCACGGTCGGCGGGGCGTCCCGGGCCGCGTCCGCTCCCGCGACGCCCGGCGGGTCGGCGCCCGCGTCCTCGGCCTCCGGATCCGACTCCGCCTCGCCGACCGATGCGACCGGGCCGGTGACGACCGCGAACCTCCTGGAACCCGCGGCGTTCAGCCCGGACGTGGGCATCGGGCAGATCCACGTCACCGACCGCTACGGCGACGGGGTTTACGCCGACACGGCCTGCTCCGGCGAGAAGAAGACCCTGGGCGGGCCCGGCGCCCACTCCCGCGAACTGGTGACCAGCCCCCGCACCAACCCGGGCGACCCCCCGCCGGCCGCCGACCGCGTCGACCAGGTCGCCCGCGAGGTCGCCGCCGAGGCCCCGAGCCCTTCCCTGGCGCAGAGCCTCACCGAGCGTCTGCTGCTGGAGGAGGTGCCCTGCAAGGAGGAACCGCCAGGGCACTGGGTCTACGGAAGGACCACGACGCTGCAGCTCGCCCCGGACGTCACCGCGAGCTGGATGGGCCTCTACCCGGGAGCCTTCAACACCACCGGCAGGGCGCCCGAGGGCAAGGAGCCCTGCGGGGGCATCGCCGTGCTGCGCAGCGGCAGCCACTACGGGGTGCTGGAGGTCCACGCCTGCCTGGGGACGGCCGCGATGGACCGCGTCGTCAGGACCGCTCTGTCACAGCTGTGAAACAGCCGGTCGGGGCTCCAACATTCCCTCCTCCGGCGGCATCTCCCCGGTTGTACGAGGACGCAGCAGGCGTCCCGACCAGCAGGGGGACCAGATGACCGAGAACCAGGCCGTCCAGCAGAAGTCCGTTCGCCGCAACCGGGTCGCCGCCGCCGCGGCCTGCTTCGCCGCCGCACTGATCACGGTCGGCGTCGTCGGCACCCCGTCGGCCACCGCCGACGGGGCCGCGCAGGGCGCCGCCCGTCCGGCTGCGGTCGCGGCCCCCGCGCCCGGGCTCGGCTCCGCCGCCCTCGTCCAGAGCGAGGACGCCGTCCGGCAGGGGCTGAACCCGGTCGGCGCGACCGTCGTGCTGACCGGGCGTCAGGGTCTGTCCGCGTGCTCCGGCGAGGAGACGATGCGCGACCTGACCGAGGGCAGGGCCACCGCGTACGCCTCCGTGGCCTGGACCTTCGACACCGACGGCCTCCTGACCGAGTCGGCCGCGAGCGCCCCCACCGGGGCCGAGGCCGCCACCTGGGAGAAGCAGCTCGTCGCGCTCGTCCAGGACTGCCAGGACGAGCCCGCGGGCCACTGGCACTACGGCGCGGCCCACACCCTGACCGTCCCCGGCGGTACCGCCCGCTGGTACCCGGCCTACAGCGGCGACGGCGTCGCCGGAGGCGGGGTCGCGGTCCTGCGCAGCGGCAGCAAGGTCGCCGTCGTCGAGCTCACCGGCCGGGCCGCCGGCGCCCCGAACTCCGTCGAGGGCATCGCCACCGCTGCCCTGAAGCGGCTCTCCTCCTGAACGGCGGGGCCGGCTCCGCCGCCGGGCGGAGCCGGCCCCGGACATCTTCCGGAAGGGGGCGCGGGGGAGGCGCTAGTCTGTCGGCCGCACCTTCAATCTGATCATGTGTTAAACGGGGGTTCATTCGTCATGCCTTCTTCCAGGAGACTGCTCACCACCGCGCTGGTCGCCGCCGCCGCGTTCGGGCTCTCGGCCTGCGGGCCGGACAACGCGTCGGACCAGGGCCAGGGCAGCGCGCCGAGCACCGCCGCCACGGCCGCGCCGACCGGGGCCGCGCCCGGCACGGGGGCGGCCTCCCCCGCCGGGACGGGCAAGCCGGCGCCGACCGCCAAGCCGTCGGGCACGGCCGACGGGGAGCCGGAGGGCTTCTGCACCCACGGGCCGCTGCCGGCCGGGCAGAAGTGGATCTACCCGGTCAAGGGCACCAGCGCGACCGCCCTGGTCTACAAGGACACCAAGGACGTCTGCGGCGTCAACGACGTCGGCTTCGACCCGGTGGGCGCCGAGAAGACCGCCCCGTTCGCGCCCACCGCCAAGGGCCACCTGAGCTCGGTGCTGGCCCCGCCGAAGGACGTCAACCTGGCCGACCTGGTCAAGCACATCAGCGAGTGCCTCGCCTCGCCGTACAACGAGAAGGGCTCCTACCCCTGCTCGGTCGGCGACTACAAGGTGGCGATCGACGCCTCCGGCAAGGTCACCGAGCTGTGGGAGCGCGCGCACTCCTGACGGGTCGCGCACCCGCCGCCGGGTCGGGCAGAGGACGCCGGGTCGCTCACCGCACGGTGAGCGACCCGGCACCCCCGGCGCAGCCGAACGTCGCGGCGGCCCGCTCCGCGAAGCCGGTCACCAGCTCGCCCATCCGCTCCCGGCCGGGGCCGCCGGCCGGCCGGACGCCGTCCTCGGTGAGCCTGAGGACGGCCTGGTAGGGCTCGGTCCGGCCGTTCAGGGTGCAGCCGAAGACCGCCACCCCGATGCCGTCGCCGCTGATGCCGCCGGCGCCGTCGGTCACCGAGGCGAACAGCGTCCGGCCGCCCTGCCCGGTGACGTCGCAGTCGAGGACGGGCCGGGAGTCCGGCTGCGGCGCCAGGTAGCGCGTGTTCGCGAAGACCCGGGGGGTGCGCCCCAGCAGCTCGGCGACCCCCGGGTCGGCCAGGGCGCCCCGGCACTCGTCGTGCGACAGCGAGACGGCCGGCGGCCGGTACCCGGTGCGGTCGAGGTACGCGTGCCAGCCGAGCAGGCCGCCGCCGAGCAGCAGGGCCGTCAGGCCCGCGGTCAGTGGTCGTGGGTGCCTCACCGGCAGACGTCCTTCTTGCTCGTCGGCAGCCCGTCCCGGGCGATCTGCTCCAGGTCCGTCCGCCGCGGGCCGTCGCCGCCCGCCGGGGCGGCCCCGTCGGCGGTGACCGCCAGTTGGACGTGGGCGACGTGGCCGCCCGCGCAGTAGTCGGAGACGGCGGCGCCGCCGCTCCAGGAGGCGGCCACGCTCCCCGCGTCGAAGGCGTGCGCGTCCGGGTGCCCGGCGGCCTCCGGGGGGAGCACGGCCTCGCCGTCGCGCCGGACGGCGGTGAGGGTGAGCGCGGTGCGGCCGTCGACCCGGATGGTGCAGCTGCGCGGGTCGACGCCGGTGCGGCCGGTCCGCTCCTCCTCGACGTCCTGGCCGCCGGCCGGCAGCAGGCGCCCGAGCGGGGTGCCGGCGCCGGTGGGCAGCCCGCAGAGGCGGGCCGCGCGGCCGGGTGCGTCGGCCGGGCGGTGGCCCCGCCAGTCCAGGTAGCCGACGGCGCCCGCGGCGACCACCGCCGCCGCGAGTGCGGCGGGCAGGACCCACCGGCCTCCGGGCCCGGTCACGAACTCCCCTTCGCGTTGGCGCTGAGCCCGTCGGCGACCCCGGTGGTGTAGCCGTCGAGCGCCCGGTCGCCGGCGCTGTCGGCGAGCCGCCGGACGTCGTCGTAGCCGAGGCCGGAGCCGACGGCCGCGTCGCGGACGGCCTGTTGGGCGCCGGTCGCGGCGCCGTTCTTGGCGTCGTCGTTGAAGTTGCGGGCCTCCTGGCGGCCGTCCTCGGTGGTGTCGCGGGAGTTGGCCTCGATCACGCTGTCGGCGATGGAGTCGACGATCGCGCCCGAGATCTCGCCGCCGAGCGGGATCTTCTCGGTCACCGAGCCGATGGTGCTGTTGAAGGCGTCCTTGGCGTACCCGACGTTCGTCTCCAGCGCGTCGTTGTACTCCTTGTCGGAGGCGGCGTGCTGGTTGTGCACCTCGTCGACCCGGGCCTCGTTGAGGACGCCGTTGACCACCCCGCCGGCCCGGCTGGTGTGGTCGATGTCGGCCTGCAGCCGGGCGAAGTCGGTCTGCCCGGCGTCCATGTGGCCGCGGATGACGGCGGTGGTGTAGGCCTGGTTGGCGTTGGTCACCGCGCCGTACGCGTCCGGGTCGCGGCCCAGCGCGTCGAGCAGTCCGCTGACCGGCGCGTCCCGCAGGGAGGCGGGCGAGCCGTTGACGGGCAGGTCGGTGGTGTGCGAGAGCGCGTTCTGGACGTCGCCGATGTACTCGGCGGTCATGTGCCCGAGGCTGGTCCGCATCGGGGCGAGGCTGCCGTCGCCCTTGATCTCGTCGAGCGCGCCGTGGTCGCCGTGGGTGCCGAAGGTGTCGACCACCCGCTGCATCAGGCCCGCCTGCTGTGCGGTGTGCGGGGTCGGCGGGACGGCGGCCGGGCCGTCGTACGGGTGGCCGGTGGTGGCGGCCTCCAGGGCGTGGCCGAGTGCGGCGGGGCCGCCGAGGCGGGTCTTGGCCGCGAGGTCCGGGTCCCGCGAGCCCGTGTCGGGGATCCACTCCTTGTCGTGGACGTAGTAGTCGAAGTAGTCCGCCGGCTTGGGCCGGCCGCCCGGGTCGACCGTGCCGTCCTCGTGGTAGGCGGTCGCCTGGCCGGTGAAGAAGGCGTTGGCCGCCTCGGGGCTGTGGCCGAGCGCCTCCAGGATCGCGGTGGTCGGCCGGAAGCCGGATCCGGCCTCGGGGCCGCCGAGCAGGTTGAAGCCGTGCACCCGGTCGGCGACGGAGGGCGGCGGCGCGGGCCAGTACTTGTCGTCCCTGGTGTCGAGCTGGGTGACGTGCTCGGCGATCGGGCCGAGGAAGTGCGGGTCGTAGTCGCCAGTGGCCAGGATGCCGGAGAGCACCTGGTAGCCGTACGGCACGTAGTCCAGGCCGGTCGGCCGCATCGGCTTGTCCCAGACGGGCTGGGCGCCGGCCTTGCGCAGGGCGGCGGCCCACTCGTCGGACAGGTGCGGCTCGTTGCCGGTGTGGGTGGCGGTGGCCAGGTTGAGGCCGAGGTTCTTCTGGAGCTCCTGGTAGGCCTTCCAGCGCGGGTCGTTCGGGTCCCGGTAGTGCGCCGGGTCGCCGACCATGCTGTTCCAGGACTTGATCAGTCCGTCCGGTCCGAGGTCCTGGTAGAACGCCACGGCGAACTTCGGGTCGCCCGAGTGGGCCGCCAGCAGCGAGTTGAGTTCGGTGAGTTCGGTGTCGCCGATGTCGCCGCCGCGGGCGGCGAGGAGGGCGGCGCGCCTGCCGTCCGCCTCCGGTCCGCCGCCGATGGCCCGGGCGTTGAAGGACTTCTGCGGGTCGGTGCTCGTGTCGGAGCGCAGCGCGTAGGCGATCCGCTCGTCGGCGGCGGTGGCCTCCTGGACGGCGGCGTCGATCGCGTTGCGCGCGGTCTCGGCCTTGCCCCGGTACTCGTTCTGGTAGTCGCGGTAGCCGTCGGGGTCGTGCCGGGTGGCCTGGTCGGCCGGCGGCCAGCTGACGGTGCCGTCGGGGCCCACGGTCAGTCCGGCGGCCACCGCGTCGGCGACGGCCTTCTCCAGTTTGGACCTCGCGGCCTGGAACTCGGTGGCGGCGTCCTTGAAGAGCGAGGCGAGCGCGTTGGCCTCGGTCACCGCCGCGGTCAGCTGCTCGTTGGTGCGCTTGAGGCCCGGTCTGGCCTGGTCGGCCGCGGGGCCGGCCCAGCAGACGGAGAAGATCTTGCCGACCACGGTGGTGTTCCAGTCGTCGTCCATCGACTTGAGCTTCTGGGCGGCGGTGGTCCAGGCGGTGGCGGCGTTCTCCAGCACGTCGAACCGGGCGGTGCTGAGTTCGTGGAAGTCGACCACGGCTGTCGTCCTCTCAGGAGTCCGGTCCGGCTCAGGGGTTGAGGTCGTGCTGCACGGCCGACTCGTTCTGCCGGTAGTTGGCGGCGCTGGTGTTCAGCGCCTGGGTGATCTGGCCGATGGTCGCGCCGAGCGCGGCGACCTGCTGGTCCCAGGTGGTGGCGGCGGCCTGGGCGGCCCGGCCGGTGCTCCAGTTGGCGAGCCCGGTGGCGACCTTGGCGGTGGCCTCGTCGGCGCCCCGGCCGTCGGTGTTGAGCCGGGCGTGGATCTGGTCGGAGTTGCCGCCCGCGGTGGCGAGCACGGTGGGGTCCGCGGCGAAGCCGCCGCCGTCCCCGCCGCCGGGCGCCTGGGCCGAGTTGATCTGCGTGCGGGCGCTCTCCTGGGCCCGGGCCTGCGCGGTGAGGTTGCCGTCCGCGTCGTACGCCCAGGGGTTCATCATCCGGTCGAAGGCCGTCGCCCGGTCCGCCATGTCGTTCTCCCCCTCCGTGCCGGCGCAGCGCTCCGGCACCCCCGTTGGCAAAGAATTCGACCAGGGTACAAGCGCGTTCGGGGTTTGCCGACCGGTGGCGCACGAGCGCACCCCCTAGGGGAGCGGGCCCGCGCCGTCATACCGCAGCAGCAGATCGGCTCGTCATTCCAGCTCATGGCCCTTTCCCCGCAACGCCGTTACGTTGAGGGCGTGTCCACTGCTGTCATCAAGACGGACGGCCTCACCAAGAGGTTCCCCCGGGTCACCGCCCTGGACCGGCTCACCGTCGAGGTGCAGCCGGGCGTGGTCGGCCTGGTCGGTGCCAACGGCGCGGGCAAGTCCACCCTCATCAAGATCCTGCTCGGGCTGGCCCCGGCGACCTCCGGTCGCGGCGAGGTGCTCGGGCTGGACGTCGCCACCCGCGGCTCGGAGATCCGCGAGCGGGTCGGCTACATGCCCGAGCACGACTGCCTGCCGCCGGACGTCTCGGCGACCGAGTTCGTGGTGCACATGGCCCGGATGACCGGGCTGCCGGCCACCGCCGCCCGCGAGCGCACGGCCGACGTGCTGCGTCACGTCGGCCTGTACGAGGAGCGGTACCGGCCGATGGGCGGGTACTCCACCGGCATGAAGCAGCGGGTCAAGCTGGCCCAGGCGCTGGTGCATGACCCGAGGCTGGTGCTGCTGGACGAGCCGACCAACGGCCTCGACCCGGCCGGCCGGGACGAGATGCTGGCGCTGATCCGCCGGGTGCACGCCGACTTCGGGATCTCGGTGCTGGTCACCACCCACCTGCTCGGCGAGCTGGAGCGCACCTGCGACCACCTGGTCGTCATCGACGGCGGCACGCTGCTGCGGTCCTCGTCCACGGCCTCCTTCACGGAGGCGACGGCCGTGCTCGCCGTCGAGGTCACCGACCACCCGGAGGACCGGCTCCCGGAGCCGGGCGGGGCCGTCCGGGAGCGGCTGGCCGCGGCCGGGCTGTCCGTCCAGTCCGAGGGCTCGCACCTGCTGCTGGTCCGGCTGGCCGGCGAGGACACCTACGACACCATCCGCGACACCGTCGCCGGCCTGGGCCTCGGCCTGGTCCGGCTGGAGCAGCGCCGCCACCGGGTCGCCGAACTCTTCACCGACGACAGCAGGGGAGGGACGGACGATGCCGCTGCCTCCTGAGACCGGGGCCGCCGACTCCGGCGTCATCCACGACATCGGCTACCGGGGCTACACCGGCCCCCGGCTCGGCCGCGGCTACGCGACCCGCTCGCTGTTCACCCAGAGCCTGCGCGCCGCGTACGGGCTGGGGCGCTCCGGCAGGTCCAAGGTGCTGCCGATGCTGGTCCTCGGCGTGGTGTCGATGCCCGCCGTCGTCATGGTGGCGGTCGCGCTGGCGACCGGCGCCGCCGAGCTGCCGCTGGACTACGCGCGCTACCTGTCGCTGTTCGGGCCGATCGTGGCGATCTTCCTGGCCTCGCAGGCGCCGGTGCTGCTCTCCCGGGACCTCAGGTACCACACCGTCCCGCTGTACTTCTCCCGCCCGATCACCCGCGCCGACTACGTCCGGGCGAAGTTCGCGGCCATGGTCTGCGCCCAGTTCCTGCTGATGGCGGCGCCGCTGACGGTCCTCTACCTGGGCGCGCTGCTCGGCCGGCTGGACTTCGGGCACAACACCGGGCACTTCCTGTCCGGCCTGCTCGCCGCGGCGCTGTACGCCCTGGTGCCGACCTCGGTGGCGATGGTGATCGCCGCGGCCACCCCGCGCCGCGGCTTCGGGGTGGCCGGGATCATGGGCTACCTGACGATCAGCTCGGTCGTGGTGGCGGTGCTGACCAGGATCGGCACCGCCACCGAGCTCACCGTCCCGGACTCCGTCCAGTGGGCGGCGCTGCTCTCGCCGAACGACCTGGTGGAGAGCCTGACCAACCAGCTCTTCTCGGTCGGTGGCGTGGACGGCCGGATGCACGCGCCCGGCGGGCTCGGCGCGGCCGTCTTCCTGGTGGCCGCGCTGGCCGTCCCGGCCGCCGCGTACGGGCTGCTGCTGCGCCGCTACCGCAGCGTCTGACGAACCGAGGAGTGTGAGAGGGCGCCATGGCCACCATCAGCATCGACAAGGTCTCCCGCTGGTTCGGGAACGTGGTCGCCGTCAACGACATCAGCATGTCGATCGGGCCCGGCATCACCGGTCTGCTCGGGCCGAACGGCGCGGGCAAGTCCACCCTGATCCACATGATGAGCGGCTTCCTGGCGCCGTCCGGCGGGGCGGTCACCCTGGACGGCGCGCCGACCTGGCGCAACCAGGAGGTGTACCGGCAGATCGGTCTGGTGCCCGAACGGGAGTCGATGTACGACTACCTGACGGGCTGGGAGTTCGTGCTCGCCAACGCCGAACTGCACGGCCTCGCCCAGCCCGGCGCCGCCGCCCGCCGCGCCCTGGACCTGGTGGAGATGGCGTACGCGAAGGACCGCCGCACCGGGACGTACTCCAAGGGCATGAAGCAGCGGGTCAAGATGGCCTCGGCCCTGGTCCACGACCCGGCCGTGCTGCTGCTCGACGAGCCGTTCAACGGCATGGACCCGCGCCAGCGCCTCCAGCTGATGGAGCTGCTGCGCCGCTTCGGCGCGGACGGCCGGACGGTGCTGTTCTCCTCGCACATCCTGGAGGAGGTCGAGCAACTGGCCCGCCACATCGAGGTCGTGGTGGCCGGGAGGCACGCCGCCTCGGGCGACTTCCGGAAGATCCGCCGACTGATGACGGACCGCCCGCACCGCTACCTCGTCCGGTCCGGCGACGACCGCCGGCTGGCGGCCGCGCTGATCGCCGACGGCTCCACCACCGGCATCGAGGTGGACGAGCGGGAGCGGGTGCTGCGGATCGAGGCGGTGGACTTCCAGGGCTTCACGACGCTGCTGCCCCGGGTCGCCCGGGACGCGGGCATCCGGCTGTTCACCGTCGCTCCGGCGGACGAGTCCCTGGAGAGCGTCTTCTCCTACCTGGTCTCGACGTGAGCCGCCCGCGTCGCGCCGTCGGCCCGGGCCGCGCCGGCCGCCCGAGTCACCCGGGCCGCCCGGGCCGCCCCGCCCGCGCCGCCGACCCCCTCCCGTACCGGACCCAGGAAAGGGCCGACCGACCATGAACCCGACCGTCGCCCGGCTGACCCTGCGCGGCCTGCTGGGCCGCCGCCGCGGCCTCCTGCTGCTGGTGGTCCCCGCCCTGCTGCTGCTCGTGTCCGCCCTGGCCGGCGGCTCCGACGGGAACGCGCACGAGCTGACCGTCAAGATCCTCGGCCAGCTCGGCCTCGGCACCCTGGTGCCGATCCTCGGCCTGGTGGTCGGCACCGGGGTGATCGCCACCGAGATCGACGACGGCTCGATCGTCTACCTGCTGGCCAAGCCGCTGCCGCGGTGGCAGATCGTCACCACCAAGCTGGCCGTGGCGATCGGCACCACCTGGGTGTTCGCCGCCGTCCCGACGCTGCTCTCCGGCCTGCTGCTGTACGGCACCCGGGACGGGGTCGCGCTCGGCTACACGGTGGCCGTGCTGGTCGCCGGGGCCGCCTACAGCGCGCTGTTCCTGCTGCTCGGCGTGGTCACCCGGCACGCGGTGGTGGCCGGGCTGGCCTACGCGCTGGTCTGGGAGTCGCTGATCGGCAACTTCGTCTCGGGCGCCCGGACGCTGAGCGTCCAGCAGTGGGGCCGGTCGGTGGCCGAGGCGGTCGCCGGGGACGCCGCGATCGGCGCGGACGTGTCCTTCGGGGTGGCCGTGCCGCTGCTGCTGGTGGTCACCGTCGCGGCGACGGTGCTGGCCTCGGTGAAGCTGGCCGGGCTGACCCTGGCCGGGGAGGAGTAGGGCCTGCCGGCGCCCCTGTCCGGCGCTCCCGTCCGGCGGCCCCGGTCCGGGGCGCCGGACGGTCGGTGCTCAGAGCGTCCGGTTGCGGCCCGCGCCCCAGCCGGCCGCGCCGACCACGGTGACCAGCGCCAGCATCAGCACCAGGGTGGTCGTCCAGCCGCCGGTGAGCTGGTGCAGCGCCCCGGCGCCGACCGGTCCGGCCGCCGCGACCAGGTAGCCGATCGCCTGCGACATCCCGCCCAGCTGGGCGGCACCGGCCGCGCTGCGGGTGCGCAGCACGATGAAGGCCAGGCCCAGGCCGAGCGAACCGCCCTGGGCGACGCCCAGGATCGCCGCCGCCACCCAGGCGCCGGAGACTGGCGCGACCAGCAGCAGCGCGATGCCGAGGCCGTTCAGCCCGGCCATGGCGACGGCCAGCACGCGCTGGTCGGTCATCCGGCCGGCCAGCAGCGGCACCAGGAAGGCGCCGGCCACCTGCACCAGGTTGGAGAAGGCGAAGACCAGCCCGGCCTCGCCGCGGTCCATGCCGTGGTCGGCCAGGATGGTCGGCATCCAGGCGACCAGGGTGTACACCAGCAGCGACGAGATGCCCATGAAGAGGCTGATCTGCCAGGCCAGCGGCGAGCGCCAGATCCCCTCGACCGGTCGGCCCGGTCGGGCCGCCGCGGCGGCGACGGCCGTCCGCTCCTGCCGGGAGCGCAGCACCTGCGGCAGCCAGGCCACCGCGGCGACCAGCGCCAGCAGCGACCAGGCGCCCAGGGAGGCCTGCCAGCCGCCGCCGAGCACGTGCTCCAGCGGGACGGACGTACCGGCCGCGAGGGTCGCGCCGACCAGCATGGTGGTCGAGTAGACGCCGGTCATGGTGGCCGCGCGGTCCGGGAACTCCCGCTTGACCAGGCCCGGCATCGACACGTTGAGCACGGCGATGGCGACGCCGATCACCACGCAGCCCGCGTACAGCGCGCCCACCGAGGGCAGCACCCGCAGCAGCACGCCCGCGCCGAGCACCAGCACCGCGCCCAGCACCACCCGCTCGGTGCCGAAGCGCCGGGTCAGCCGGGGGGTGAGCGGGGCGCCGACGCCCTGGAACAGCACCGGCACGGTGGTGATCAGGCCGCTGGCGGTGGTGGAGAGGCCGAAGGTCCGCTGGATCTCGCCGACCATCGGGGAGATCGCCGCCAGGCAGGCGCGCATGTTCAGCGCGACGAGCACGATGCCGGTCAGCAGCAGGGCGGGGTGGGCCAGCCGGCTGCGGACGGGGAGCGGGGCGGAGGAGGTGACGACCGGCTGCTGGGCACGGGTGACGGCCATGGGTGTGCTGTGTTCTTTCGTGAATGTGCTGCGAGGGGTGCGGACGGCGGAAGGGGCGGGTGCCTTACTTCCGGGCCGCGATGGCCGCGAGGAGCTGCTCGACGGCCGCGGTCGGCTCGGCGAGCAGCGCACGACACGCCGCCTCGGCGCGGTCCGGGTCGCCGCTCTCGATCGCGTCGACCAGCGCCTCGTGGGTGGCCACGACCACCTCGGGCATCTCGTGGTCGCCGAAGGCCGTGGTCATCGACTCGCGCACGGAGGCGCCGAAGTAGCGGTACACCTCGGTCAGTGCCGGGTTGTGGGCGGCCTCGACGACGGCGGTGTGGAACTCCAGGTCGTGCTCGACGGTGGCCTCGCGGCCGGCCCGCTCGGGCTGGGAGGCGATCACCTCGGCCTCACGGGCGAGCGCGGCGCGCATCCGCCGGACGTCCTCGGGGGTGTGCCGCAGTGCGGCCAGCCGGGCGGCCTCGGCCTCGAGCGCGGCCCGGACCTCCAGGACGTCGCGCACGCCCGAGCGCTGGACGCCGCGCAGGACGGCCGCCGGGTCGCTGGTGGAGCGGACGAACGTCCCCTCGCCCTGCCGGGAGACCAGCATGCCGGCGTGCACCAGCACCCGGATCGCCTCCCGGACGGTGTTGCGGCCGACCTGCAGCCGCTCGGCGAGCTCGTGCTCGGTGGGGATCTGCGACCCCACCGGCCAGGCCCCGCCGGCCAGTTGCTCGCGCAGCTGGTCGATCGCGGTGTCCACCAGGGAGCGCCGTCCGGCCGCCTGCAGGCTGCTGCCGTCGCTGGTCATGCCGGAACCTCCCTCTGCGGTGCGGACCGTCTGCGGACACCGGCCTCCGAGCCGGTCATCGGTCATCCTACAACTGCTTGCCCGGTCATCCTACAACTGGGCGTGAACAGCCGCGGAACGGCACGCGGCGAGACGCGGCCGGCCGAAGGCGGGGGCCTCGGGTGCAGGGGCCCGGCGGGGGCGGACGAGGGCCCTAGCGGGCCGGGTAGAGACGCTCCAGGACGACGGCGACGCCGTCCTCGTCGTTGCCGGCGGTGACCTCGTCGGCGACCGCGAGCAGCTCCTCGTGGGCGTCCGCCATCGCCACGCCGTGCGCCGCCCAGCCGAACATCGGCACGTCGTTCGGCATGTCGCCGAAGGCGATGGTGTCGGCCCCGCGGACGCCCAGGCGGCGGGCGGCGACGGCCAGACCGGTGGCCTTGGACAGGCCCAGCGGCAGCAGTTCGACCACACCGGCACCGGCCATCACGGCGCCGACCAGGTGGCCGGCGACCCGGCGGGCCGCCTCGGCGAGCGCGTCGTCGGTCATGCCGGGGTGCTGGACGTAGAGCTTGCTGACCGGGGAGGCGAGCAGCTCGCCCCGGTCGACCCGGACGACGGGCAGGTCGGAGCCGATCAGCAGCTCGTACCCGGGCCCGGCCAGCACCTGGCCGTCCAGCCCGTCCTGGCTGGCGGCGACGGCCAGCGGGCCGGTCTCGGCCTCGATCTCGGCGAGGGCGAGCGCGGCGAGCCGGCGGTCCAGGGTGAGTGAGGTGAGCAGCTTGTGCGCGCCGGCGTCGTACACCTGGGCGCCCTGGCCGCAGACCGCTATCCCGGTGTAGCCGATCTCGTCGAAGACCGGCCGGGCCCAGACGGCCGAGCGGCCGGTCACCACGATGTGGAGGGCACCCGCGTCGGTGGCCGTGGCCAGGGCGGCGCGGGTGCGCTCCGAGACGGTCTCCGCGCTGGTCAGCAGGGTGCCGTCGAGGTCGGTGGCGACCAGCCGGTAGGGCAGGCCGCCACCGTCCGGACGTGCGCCGTCCCGGGAGAGGGGGCTGGGGCTGGTGGTGCTCATGGCCGTACGTCTCCCGTGAGTTGCAGGTGCTGCGGGTGGCTCGGTGCTACTCGACCGGGCTACTTGACCGGCTCGAGGACGGTCCGCCCGCCGAGGAACGGCCGCAGCGCCTCCGGCACGACGACCGAGCCGTCGGCCTGCTGGTGGTTCTCCAGGATCGCCACGATGGTGCGCGGGACGGCGACCAGGGTGCCGTTCAGGGTGGCCAGCGGGCGGGTCTTGCCCTCCTCGCGCATCCGGATGGCGAGGCGCCGGGCCTGGTACTCGGTGGTGTTGGACGTCGAGGTGACCTCGCGGTACTTGCCCTGGGTCGGGATCCAGGCCTCGATGTCGAACTTGCGGGCGGCCGAGGCGCCGAGGTCGCCGGAGGCGACGTCGATGACCCGGTACGGCAGCTCCAGCGCGTTGAGGAAGTCCTTCTCCCACTGCAGGAGGCGGCGGTGCTCGTTCTCCGCGTCCTCCGGCGTGGTGTAGACGAACATCTCCACCTTCTCGAACTGGTGGACGCGGATGATGCCGCGGGTGTCCTTGCCGTAGGTGCCCGCCTCGCGGCGGAAGCAGGACGAGTAGCCGGCGTAGCGCAGCGGCAGCTTGTCGGCGTCGAGGATCTCGTCCATGTGGTACGCGGCGAGCGGGACCTCGCTGGTGCCGACCAGGTACCGGTCGTCCTCGGCGAGGTGGTAGACGTTCTCGGCGGCCTGACCGAGGAAGCCGGTGCCGTCCATGGCGGCCGGCCGGACCAGGGTCGGGGTGATCATCGGGATGAAGCCGGCCGCGGTGGCCCGGGCGATCGCCATGTTGACCAGGGCGAACTCCAGCAGCGCGCCGACGCCGGTCAGGTAGTAGGAGCGGGCACCGGCGACCTTGGCGCCGCGCTCGGTGTCGATCGCGCCCAGGATCTGCCCGAGCTCGACGTGGTCGCGGGGCTCGAAGCCCTCGGCGGCGAAGTCGCGCGGGGTGCCGATCTCCTCCAGCGTGACGAAGTCCTCCTCGCCGCCGACCGGGGCGGCCGGGTCGATGAGGTTCGCCAGGGAGCGGAGCAGGCGGTCGGCCTCCTCCTTGGCGGCGCCCTGCTCGGCGTCCGCGGCCTTGACCTCGGCGGCCAGTTCCTTGGTGCGCTGCAGCAGGGCGGTCTTCTCGTCGCCCTTGGCCTGGGCGACCTGCTTGCCGAGCGCCCGCTGTTCGGCGCGGAGTTCGTCGAAGCGACTGCCCGAGGACCGGCGCCGTTCGTCGGCGGAGAGGAGGGCGTCGACCAGGTCGACGTCCTCGCCACGGACGCGCTGCGAGGCGCGCACTCGGTCAGGGTCCTCACGGAGCAGGCGAAGGTCAATCACAGGCCCAAGCGTACCGGGCGGGGACTCCTCCACCGGTACCGGTTTTCCCCTGGGGATAACCGCCCACAGCCTGTGGATAACTTCTGTGGGAACTTGACCGGGTCCCGGTTATCCACAGCCTCCGGCCCTGGCCTGTGGATCGAAGGGGAGTGGAGGCGTCCGGGTGTCGAAACCAGAGAATTGAGGTTTCAAACCTCATTTGACCTTCCCGAGTGAGGGAATTGAAGCACTCGTTCGGGTGATTTGCTGGCACACGGGTGACTCTGGTCCGATTAGTCATCTCTGCGCCGCTTCCCGATGATCCGACCGAAAGCTGCAGTGGCTATACCGGTTTGTCGACTCATCCCCAGGCCTGTGGATAACTTTCGGCTGTGGATAGTCCCCGCCCCTGTGGACGGCGGGATCCGGCGTCGCCGCCCCCTGTGGACGACGGGTGCGGTCATGCGCCCGGCCCCGGAGAACCGGGCGAAAACGATCGGAAAAGGTCGGAAGGACGCCGGAAAGACAAGGGGCGTCGATCAGACGTCCCCGCGCCCGTCGAGGCAGCGGGAGAGCCAGTCGGCGGCCGCCGTGAAATCGGCGTCCGAGGTGCCCGGCCGCCGCTGCGTGGACTCCTGCCGGTCGGCGCGCGGATAGGAGCCGAGGAAGCGCACCTGGGGGCAGATCCGCTTGAGCCCCATCAGCGCCTCGGCCACGCGGCGGTCGGACAGGTGCCCCTCGCAGTCGATCACGAAGCAGTAGTTGCCGATGCCCTCGCCGGTCGGCCGGGACTCGATCCGCATCAGGTTGACCCCGCGCACCGCGAACTCCTGCAGCAGCTCCAGCAGCGCGCCCGGGTGGTCGTCCGGCAGCCAGACCACCATCGAGGTCTTGTCCGCGCCGGTCGGCGAGGAGACCCGGCCCGGGCGGCCCACCAGGACGAAGCGGGTGGTCGCGGTCTGCGCGTCCGCGATGTCCTTGACCAGCGGGTCCAGACCGTAGATCGGGGCCGCGAACTCGCCCGCGAACGCCCCGTCGTAGCGGCCCTCGGCGACCAGCCGGGCGCCGTCCGCGTTGGAGGCCGCCGACTCCCACTGCGCCTCCGGCAGGTTGGCCGCCAGCCAGCGGCGCACCTGGGCCTGCGCCACCGGGTGGCTGGTCACCGTCTTGACCCCGGACAGCTCGGTGCCCGGCCGCACCAGCAGCGCGAAGGAGATCGGCAGCAGCACCTCGCGGTAGATCATCAGCGGGGCGCCGGCGGCCAGTTCGTCGTTGGTCGCGGTGACCGCGCCCTCCACCGAGTTCTCGATCGGGACGAACGCCCCGGAGGCCTCCCCGCCGCGCACCGCGTCCAGCACCAGCGGCACCGTGGCCAGCGGCACCAGCTCCCGGGTCGCCGCCTCGGGCAGGGTGCGCAGCGCCGCCTCGGTGAAGGTGCCGGCCGGGCCGAGGTAGGTGTAGCGGGTGGCCGACATGACGCCTCCTGGGAAACGGGTGGAACCGGGGCAGGGTGGTGCCGAAACAGCCACCATAACGACTTCGCGGTCCGGGCAGGAAAGCGTTCCAGCAGCCGGGACCGGGGGCCGACGGGCCCGTGGGCCGGGGCCCGTCCGGCGGGAGCCGCCCGACGGGCCCTACCCGTCGAGCAGCTGCTGGCCGAGGTAGCCGCCCGCGGGGACGCCCGGCGGGACGGCGTACAGGCCGCTGGCCTCGTGCCGCAGGAAGCGGGAGAGGCCGTCCCCCCGGGACAGCTTGCGCTGCACCGGGGTGAAGCCCCGGCGGGGGTCGGACTGGAAGGCGAGGAACAGCAGCCCGGCGTCCGGCGACCCGTCGGGCAGCAGGCCGTCGTGGTACGAGAAGCCGCGCCGCAGCATGGCGGCCCCGCCGTTGGCGGCCGGGGCGGCGACCCGGACGTGCGCGTCGGAGGGGATCACCAGTGCGCCGTCCGGCCCCTGCGCGGCCAGGTCGACCGGGGTGCGCTCGCCGGCCCCGGCGGGGGCGCCGAGCGGGGCGCCGTCGGACTTGCGCCGGCCGATCACCCGCTCCTGCCGGTCCAGCGGCAGGGCCTCCCAGGTGTCCAGCAGCATCCGGATCCGCCGGAACACCAGGTAGGAGCCGCCGGCCAGCCAGGCCGGCTGGTCCGGACCGGCGGCGCAGAACACCTTGGCGGCGAAGCCGTCCTCCCCGGGCCTGGGGTTGTTGGTGCCGTCGATCTGCCCCATCAGGTTGCGGCCCGTCACCGGGCGCGCGGTGGCGCCCGGCGTGCGGGCGAAGCCGGCCGACTGCCAGCGCAGCGCCGCCGTCCCGGCCGCCTGCCGCTGCAGCACCCGCAGCGCGTGCACGGCCACCAGGGCGTCGTCGGCGCCGATCTGGACGAAGAGGTCGCCGTCGCCGCGGGCCGGGTCGAGCGCGTCGGCGGGGAAGGCCGGCAGCGGTTCGAGCGCCTGCGGTCGGTGGTCGGCCAGCCCGGCCTTGTCGAACAGCGTGGCCCCGAAGCCGACGGTGACGGTGAGCGCGCAGGGGCCGGCGTCCAGCGCCACCTGGTCGTCGGAGTCCTCGGGGGGCTCCCCGGCGGTCAGCCGCTCGGCGGTGCGGGTCCAGCGCCGGAGCAGGGTGCGCAGGCCGTCCCGGCCGACGCCGTCGGCCAGGTCGAAGGCGGCGAGCTGGACCCGGGCCTGCTGCGGTTCGAGGATGCCGGCCTGGTGCTCGCCGTGGAACGGCACCCGGGCCGCACCGAGCGCGCCGCCCTGTGCCGGGGCCTGCGCCCCGCCGGAGCGGTCCAGGACGACGGCGCCGGCGACGCCCGCGCCGGCCAGCAGTCCGGCGCCGGCGGTGCCGAGCAGCGCCCGCCGGGTGAGGCCGGACCGGCCCGTGCCGCCGGCGGGGGCGTCCGCCGGGGTGTCCGCGGGGGCGCCGTCCGGCGTGGCGCGGTCGGGCGTGGTGTGCTCCATCGAGGTCAGCCGATCTTGAACTGCTGGGTGGGGGTGGTCTGGTCGATGTCGGAGGAGCGGATCTGCACCGACACGACCCAGGTGCCGGTCAGCGGCAGCTGTGCGGAGCCGCTCCACCGGCCGGTGCCCTCGGGGGTGAGCGCCACCGGCAGCGGGCCGAGGTCGCGGTCCGGCAGGGTGAAGGCCAGCTCCACCTCCGGGACCTCCACCGGCTGGCCGTCCGCGCCGTCCAGCTTGAGGTGCACCTCGTTGGGGCCGGTCCGGGCCGGGTTGAGGGTGACGGTCGCGGTGCCCTTGGCGTTCGGCGTCCGGCCCTTGGTGTCGTACGGCAGCTTGAGCTCGACGGTGCGGCCGGGCTCGGTCTGCGGGGCGGGTGCGTCCCCCGCCGCAGGGCCGGCCGGGGCGGGGGCGGCGGCCCCGGCCTTGACCTCTCCCGCGACCCGTCCGGGCGGGGAGTTGGTGAGCAGGGTGGTGACCACCAGGACGGCCACCGCGACCGCCGCCTCGACCAGCACCGAACGGCGCAGTCCGGCGCGGGTCGGGGTCAGCCCGCGGTCGCGTCCGGCGCTCTGCCGGGCGGCCTGCTGGCGCTCCAGCTGGGCCTGCCGGACCGGGTCCGCGGACCGCGCCGCGGCGCCGACCGGCTCCGGCACCTCGGAGGGTTCGACCTCGGCGGCCTCGGCCGGGGCCGAGCGCAGCCGGGCCAGCCAGGAGCGGGAGGTCCACGCGACGCCCAGCATGGCGAGCACGCAGCCGGTCTTCACCAGCAGCAGCCGCCCGTACTCGGTGCCGGTCAGGGCGCCCCAGCTGCCCAGGCCGCGCCAGGACTGGTAGAGGCCGGTGGCGACGAGCACCGCGACCGCACCGAAGGCGATCCGGGAGAAGCGGTCGACGACCTCGGCGCCGACGCCCTCGCGCAGGCCGACCAGCAGCGCGGCCAGGCCGCCCAGCCAGAGCGCCATCGCGATCAGGTGCAGCATGCCGAGTGGCAGCGCCAGCCAGACCTGGATGCCCACGGCGGCGTGGTCGGCGCCGACCCAGGTCGCCGACAGGGCGACGGCCAGCACCAGCCCGGCGACCCCGAGGCCGAGCCGGGCCTCGCGCTGGGGCCGTTCGGCGGCCCGCTGCTCCAGCTCCCGCAGTTCGGCGTCCTCGGCGTCGGCCTCCGCCTCCGGGCCCCCGGCACCGGTCGCGGCGGGCCGGGCGGGCTGCCCCAACTGGCCGACCAGCAGCGAGAGGAACACCCCGCTCGCGGCGAGCAGCAGCAGCCGGGCGGCCAGCGCGGTGCCGATCCGCTCGTCCAGGGTGGCGCGCACCAGGGAGAGGTCGAGCGCCTTGCCGATCCCGGAGCCGCGCTCGTACGGGCCGCGCAGCATCAGGACCGCGACGGTGGAGGCGAGCAGCGCCGTCCAGCCGGTCATCAGCAGCCGCTGCACCCGGCGCCGGGCCGCCCCGCCGGGCCAGCAGAGCAGGACGAACCCGGCGACGCCGGCGAGCAGGGCGAACGCGGCGTAGGCGACGGTGCGACCGGTGCCGTAGAGGGCGGCGACCAGGCCGTCGGCCTTGGCGCCCTGCAGCGCGGTGGCGGACACCGAGGTGTCCGAGGGGGCGCCGACGGAGAAGGTGAAGGCGCCGCCGATCGGGTGCGAGTCCTCCGAGACGGCCCGCCAGGCCACCGTGTAGGTGCCGTTGGCGAGTCCGCCGCGCAGTCCGACCCGGGCGGTGTTGGACTTGCCGTCGGCGTGCCCCGGGTCACCGCTGTCGACGGCCTTGCCGGCCGGGTCGAGCACCCGGACGGAGTCGCCGGACAGCGAGACGGACTCGCTGAAGGTCAGCGTGACGGCCTGCGGGGCTGCGGCGACCACCGAGTTCTGGTGCGGGTCGGTGGATTCCAGGGTGGCGTGCGCGGAGGCCGGTCCGGCGCCGGCGAGCATCAGCGCGAGCAGCGCGCCGAGCACTCCGAGCAGTCCGGCGATGCGGCGGTGGGAGGCCTTCTCCATGCTGGCGGGTCCCCTCTAGCTGTGGCCGGGTCGGTAGGTGAGCTCCTTGACCGGCACCTTGACCGACAGGGTGCCGGATCTGGCGAAGGTCAGGTCGAGCTCCAGCTCGTCGCCGAGCGCGGGGGCCTTCTGCCATCCCATGATCATCAGGTGGGTGCCGCCGCGGGCGAACTGCAGCGCGCCGTGCGCGGGCACGTCCAGGCTCTCGACCTGCTCCATGCTGGACTGGGTCGACCGGTGCATGGTGACGGACTCCGCGCCTGGGCTGCTGACCTTCACCAGCTGGTCCCGGCCGCCGTCGTTGCGCACGGTCAGGTAGCCGGCGGCCATCCCGCCGGCCGGCGGGAGCGGGATGTAGGAGTCGGCGAAGCTCAGCCGCGCGGGCCCGCCGCCGGCGCCGTCCTGGCCGCCCGCCCCGCAGGCGACCAGGATGGCGCCGCCGCCCAGGGCCGTCGCCAGCACCGCGCCGGTGAGCGCCGTGCGCCGGAAGCCGAGCGCCGGGCGGCCGGTCCGCGCGCTCACGCCGCGACTCCCTTGGCGAGCAGGGGCAGGTCGTGCTCGTAGGTCTTCTCCTCGGTGCCGCTCAGGTAGAGCACGTGCGCCTTGTCGTCCGACGGGAGGAAGGCCAGCACCTGGGCGCCGTGGGTCGAGGTGACGGTGCCGTCCGGGTTGACCACCGGGTCCTCGATCATGATGCCGAGCGACCGGGCGGCGGTCTTGACCTTGGCCAGGTCGCCGGTGAGGCCTATGAAGTCGGTGCCCATCGAGTCCAGCCAGGTGCGCAGTACCTTCGGGGTGTCGCGCTGCGGGTCGGTGGAGACGAAGACGACGTCGATCTTCTGCCGCTCCTCGGCGGGCAGGGCCTTCATCGCGACGCCGATGTCGCCCATGGTGGTCGGGCAGACGTCCGGGCAGCTGGTGTAGCCGAAGAACAGCAGCGTGCTCCTGCCGGCGGTCTTCTGCCGCAGGTCGTACGGCTGGCCGGAGGTGTCGGTCAGCTGGAGGTCGGGCTTCTCGAAGTTCTTGCTGAGCACCGTGCCCTGGTACGGCGAGTCGGCCTTCTGCTGGGTGACCTTGGCGGGGGCCGAGCCGCCGGAGGAGCCGCAGGCGGACAGGGTCAGGGCGGCGGCGAGCGCGACGGCGGCCGCGCCGGCCAGGCGGGTGGTGCGGGTGGTGCGGGGCATGGGGTTCCGATCGTGCGCGGTGGAGCGCCGGCGGGGCCGGCCCCGGGGAGTGCCCGGGGCCGCCCCGCCGGCGGACGGGTCAGTTGGCGGAGCCGCTGCTCCGGCGGCGCAGGCCGAGCACGCCGACGGCGGTGCCGATCACGCCGACCACGATGCCGACCACGCCGAGCACCCGGGCGGTGGAGTCGTCGGCCTTCTTGCCGCCGTCCGCGGCCGCGGCGTGGTCCGAGCTGTCGCCGTGGGCGGCCGCGGTCGGGGAGGCGGTGACGCCGTGGGAGTCGTCGTGGCCGTCGCCGGCGGCGGCCTTGGTGAGCTTCAGGACGGGGGCGGGCTTGGCCGGCTCCGGCTGGCCGTCCTTGGACTCGTCGATCCAGCGGACGACGTCGCCGTTGTCGTAGCTCTGCAGGGCCTTGAAGACCAGGCTGTCGGCGTCGGTCGGCAGCGGGCCGAGCGAGACCCGGAACTCCTGGAACTGGCCGGGGGCGATCTTGGTGCCGGCGTCGGCGGTCCAGGTGATCTTGGAGACGGCCTCGTTGACGTCGCTGCCGTGGACCTTCAGCGGCTTGTCGAGCTTGGCCTTCTCGACGGTCGCGGTCCAGCCCGGCATCGGGAGGGTCCGGACGGAGGCCAGCGGGTGGTCCAGCGGGAGGTTGACCTCCAGCTTCACGGTCGAGGCGGTGTCGCTCTCGTTCGGCACCCGGAAGTCGACGGCCGTGTAGCCGCCCTGCTGGGCCGCACCGGGGTTCACGGTGACGTGCGCGAACGCGGGGCCCGCCAGCGCGACCACGGAGGCGGCGGCGGTGAGGGCGACGGCGGCGAGACGACGGGTGGGAAGGGAACGCATGATGCGGGGTCTCCGATCGGAGCTCGGTGGCCGGCCCGCTCCCGGGCGACGGTGGGACCGTGCCTCGGCGGGGCCGTGCGGGGGGCGTGGGGGCTGAACCGGGGGCCGCCGCGAGCAGGACGCGGGAACGGCCCGGACGCCGCGCACCCGCGCGAACCGGCACCAAGGAGCCGGGACGGGCTAGTACGCGGGGGCCCCGCACGGCGGACCGCGCCGCACCACGCTGTGCCGCAGCGCGGCACCCGCCGGGAGCAGGACCTCCCCGCCCCGGGCGGCGAACCGGCGCACCGGCCCGGCCGCGCCGAACAGCCCGCGCAGCAGCGCGGCCACCAGGACCAGGGCCGAACGCAGCGGCGCCGCCCAGTGCTCCCGGGCCGCCGAGGCGGCCACCCGCACCAGGCGCCACAGGGCGGCCTCGCCGCGCCGCAGCCACCAGCCCGCCACCAGCGCGGCGGCCAGGTGCCCGGCCAGCATCGACGGCGTCATCCCGAACACGCCGCCCTGCCACCACGGCGCGACGGCGTAGGCGTTCGGGTCCAGGCCGGCGGAGGAGACCAGCTGCTCCGCGGACGGGGCGCCCGGCAGGCCGGCCAGCGTGCCGGGCCGGCCCTCGTTGCAGATCAGTCGGCCGGCCACCTGCGGCAGGGTCAGCGGGCCGGAGCCGCCGTGGTGCATCCCGGCCATCCCGGCCATGCCGGCGGCCTGGCCGCCGAGGCCGTGGAAGAGGCAGTGCAGGGCGAGCTGGCCCGCGCCGAGCGCACCGGCGATGGCAGCCAGCGAGCGCTCCCGCCCGCCGCACGCCACCGCGAGCACCAGCACCGCGGCGAAGCCCGTCGCCAGCGCCGTCGGCGGTACGTTCCCGCCGCCGGCCAGGGCGTGCCCGGCGGCCGCTATCAGGGTGCAGACCAGCGCGAACGGGACGGCCCTGAGGAGCCGCAGGTCCCAGGCGGCGGCCCCGACCGGCGCGTCCGGTGCGGGGGCGCCCGGGAGCGGGGCGGCGGCGAGGGCAGTCATGGCCGGGACATCATCTCATCGCGTACACCGCCGACGCGGGCAGGGTGGGAAATCCCTACGAATGCCCCGTTCGGCGGCGGCGTGCAGGGCGGTGAGTGCGCCACTCGGCACAGACCACGGCCCCAGTCCATCCGCCGAACGGGCGGCAGCGGCCCCCGGGCACGGTTCACCGCGGAATCGCCCGGAGATACCTAGTTGTATGTGGAGCCGCAGCCAGGAGGGACCTCCCGTGGACATCTGGTGGACTCTGCACCTCAAGCGCGACCCGGCCAGCGTTCCGCTGGCCCGCCGCATCCTGCTCGGCGCCATGGCGACCGCGGGCGTCGACCCGCAGGTCGCCCACGACCTCGGCGTCGCGCTCAGCGAGGCCTGCGCCAACGCCGTCGAGCACGGCGCCGCCGGCCGGCCCGACGACGGCTTCCAGGTCACCGCCTCGATCAGCGGCGACCGGCTGCGGATCGAGGTCGTCGACTCCGGCCCGGGCCTGCCCGCCCCCGCGGCGGTGGCCGTGCCGCCGCTGCCGCACCGCCGGCCGGCGCCCCCGGTGCTGCGGCCGCTCGCGCACCGCCGCCCCCGGCGCGGTCGCGCCACCGTCCCGGCCCGGGTGCTCACCGCCCACCGCCCCCGCCGCGACGGCCACCCGTACGACACCCACGTGCTGCCGGCCCGCCCCCCGGCGCCGAGCCTGCGGCCGGTCGACCTGGACGCCCTCCCGGACCTCACCGCCGAGTCCGGTCGCGGCCTCTTCCTCATCCACGCCCTCACCGACCACGTCCAGCTGCGCAACCATCCGCTGCGGGGGGCCATCGTGAGCTTCGACAAGATCCTCAAGTGGCAGGACGGCGCGCTGCTGCGGGCGGCCTCCTGACGCGGGCCGGGGCCGGAGCGGGCCGACGCCGAGGGGCCCGGAGTGCAGCACTCCGGGCCCCTCGGTCGTTCATCCGCGGACGGCTCAGCCCTGCGAGCCCGCCTTGCGGCGGCGCAGGAAGAAGAGGGTGCCGGCACCGGCGGCCAGCACCGCGGCACCGCCGAGGGCGATCGGCAGGGTGTTGGAGTCGGCACCGGTCTCGGCCAGGTGCGGGCCGGCCGACGGCGAGGCCGAGGCGGCGGGGCGGGCGGCGGCCGTGGTGGCGGTGGTGCCGGTGGCCGGGGTGCCCGGGGCGGCGGCGTCGACGACCTTGAAGAGGTCGTTGACGCGGTAGTCGCCGCCGAAGTTGAGGCAGCTGTCGGTGGCGGGGGCGCCCGGCACGTCCTTGCGCTCGAAGGTCTCGGAGTTGACGCTCAGCTGGGCGAAGTAGGGGGAGACGAGCGCCTTGTCGGTGGCCGCGAGGCGCACCTGGAAGGTGAGCTTCTCGCCCTTGGCGATCTTGTACTCGCCCAGGTCCACCATCAGGTAGGACATGTTGCCCTTGACGCTCTCCGGCGCGGGGGTCTTCCAGTCGCCACCGGGCAGCTTCACCTGGATGGTGAAGGACTCCTTGCCCCAGGTGACCGGGTTGGCAGCGCCCTCGGTCTGGCCGGCGTCGCTGAAGAGGAAGTAGCCGTCGACCTTCTTGAGGTCGACCGTGCTGGTGTTCTCGAAGGTGACCGTGGCCTCCTGGGCCGGCCCGCCCTTGACCAGGGTGGCCTTGGCGAGCCCGGAGCCGGTGACCTTCAGGTCCTGGTGGAGGACGCCGTGGCAGGGGCCGCCGCTGGGGGCCGGCACCGGCGGGGTGGGCAGGTTCGTCGGCGGCTTGGCGGTCGCCGTCGCGGTGGCGCTCGGGGTCGCCGTCGCGGTGGCGCTCGGAGTGGCCGTGGCGCTGGGGGTGGCGGTGGCGCTCGGAGTGGCGGTCGCGGTCGGGGTGATGCCGACGGCACCGGCGGAGGCGGCGCCGACCGTGGCGCCGAGGGAGAGCGCGACCAGGGTGGACGCGGCCAGAAGGCGGGAAGAGCGCACGATGAGTGCTCCAGCTTTGGGTGAAATGAGTCCGTTTTGGGGCGACTTGAGCCTCGGCGAATGGCGCCGTCGGCTGTCGCGCCCGTGACCCTATCGGGTTCCGGTGGCTGAATTCGATCGGGATCGGCATTTTCCGATCGCACGGCTGCGGAGCGTGTCCGTGCCCCGGTTGCCGGAGCCGGGGGGCGGTCGGACGATGGATGGATGATGCACCAGATGCGAGCCGAGTACGGGGCCGGGGGTGCGGCCGGCGAAGTGCGGTTGTGGCACATGGTCCGGGGGGCGGAGAACGTGGCGATGTGCGGCCGGGAGCTCGATGCGGCCGCGCAGGTGCGGGACGCGGTGGACTGGGGCAAGACCCCCGAACTCTGCTGCCACACCTGCGGGGCGTACTTCCTGCGCGAGCAGCCGTACCTGGCGGCCGAGCACCCGTAACGGTCGCCGGCGCCCGGTCTATCGTGATCGGCATGGAACAACCCCTCGTCCGGCCAAGGTCGTTGAGTCGTGAGGCCGCCGAACTGCGCTCCGGGAGCCGGGACCCGTCCGAGCACGTCGACCGGTTCTGCGGGCTGGTCGAGCGGGTCGACCCGCTGATCCACGCGTTCGTCCCGGAGCCGGGCCGGCACGACCGGCTGAGCGCCGGGGCGCGAGCGCTGTCCGCGCGGTACCCGGACCGGGCCGGGCGGCCGCCGCTGTACGGGGTGCTGGTCGGCATCAAGGACGTCGTGCACGTGGACGGCCTGCCCACGCACGGCGGTTCGGCGCTGCCGCCGGGGGTGCTGGCCGGCCCGCAGGCCGTGGTGGTGGACCGGCTGCTGGCGGCGGGCGCCCTGGTCGCGGGCAAGACGGTGACCGCCGAGTTCGCGGCGAGCGCGCCCGGCCCGACCCGCAACCCGCACCACCCGGGGCACACCCCGGGCGGCTCCAGCAGCGGCTCGGCGGCGGCGGTCGCGGCAGGGCTGGTGCCGTTGGCCGTCGGCACCCAGACGGTGGGGTCGGTGATCCGGCCGGCCGCGTACTGCGGGGTGGTGGGCTTCCGGCCGACGTACGGGCGGATCCCGACGGCCGGGGTGCTCCCGAACGCGCCGAGCTTCGACACCCTCGGGGTGTTCACCGCCGACCTGGCCGGGGCGGCCCTGGCGGCCGCGTTGCTCTGCGACGACTGGCGGGCCGGCGAGGAGCGGGCCGGCGAGGAGCGGGCCGGCGAGGAGCGGGCCGGGGCGCCGGTGCTGGGCGTGCCGGGCGGGTCCTACCTGGAGCGGGCCGAACCGGCGGCGCTGCGGGCCTTCGAGGCGACGCTGGCCCGGCTGGAGCGGGCCGGGCTGACGGTGCGCCGGGTGCCGCTGTTCCCGGACTTCGCGGAGATCACCCGCCAGCTGCAGACGATCAACCGCTTCGAACTGGCCCGCAGCCACGCGGACTGGTTCGCCCGGTTCGGCGGGCTGTACCGGCCGGAGACGGTCGCGAGCATCCGGGTCGGCCAGGGCGTCGCGGCCGAGGACCGGGCGGCCGCCCTGCAGGCCAGGGAGCGGTTGCGGGAGCGGGTCGCCGGGGCGACCGCCGCGGCCGGGGTGGACCTCTGGCTGGCGCCCTCGGCGACCGGCGGTGCGCCGGAGGGCCTGCACACCACCGGGGACGCGGTGATGTCGCTGCCCTGGAGCCACCTCGGCCTGCCCGCGGTGAGCCTGCCGGCCGGGCGGACGGCGGACGGGCTGCCGCTGGGCCTGCAGGTGGTCGGCGCGGCGGGCGGCGACGAGGCGCTGCTCGGCCGGGCGGCGCTGCTGGAACGGGTGCTGGCGGAGACCGCCTAGTTCGCGCCCTGGGCCGGGCCCGGGCTCAGGTCCGGGTCGGCAGGGTCGGTGGCCTCGGCGCGCAGCAGCCGCAGCAGGAGGCGGCCGGCCCGCTGGTACGGGGTGTCGTCCTCGTGCAGCACGGCCTGGGCGTTGGCCGTCTCCAGGACGGCGACCAGGGCGAAGGCGAGGTCGTCGAGGTCGGTGCCGGGCCGCAGTGCGCCGGCGTCGCGCGCCCGGGCGAGGGCGTCCGCGAGCACGCCGTGCCACTCCACGGCGCACTCGGCGAGGGCGTCCCGGACGGCCCCCGGGCGGGCGTCGAACTCGGCGGTGACCTCGTAGAAGAAGCAGCCGCCGGGGAAGACCCGGGCCCGCGAGTAGGCCAGCCAGCTCTCGCAGAGGGCGCGAGCCCGGCCGAGGCCGGGCGGGGTGTCGGCGACCGGGGCGACGACGGCGTCGGCGAAGATCCGGCGGGCGGCCCGGACGGTGGCGAGCTGCAGTTCCTCCTTGGAGCCGAAGCCGGCGAAGACGCCGCTCTTGCTGAGGCCGAGGTCGGTGGCGAGCCGGCCGATGGAGAGGGCGTCGAGGCCTTCGACGGAGGCGACGGCGACGGCTCGGCGCAGGACGGCCCGGCGGGTCTCCTCGCCGCGCAGGACCCTGCCGTCCGTGGTCGGTCCGGCCATCGTCCACCCCCGTGCTCGTCCGGTGCGTGCTGCCCAGGGTAGTGGGCGGGGCCGTCCCGGCCCCATAAAACTGCACGAACGATCGTGCTAATATCTCGCCCCGAGCACGGCCCCACGCCCGTCAGCACCGACAGGGAGACCCGATGGACCCGGCCCAGGCACTGATCCGCACCGTCCTCAACCCCGCCGCACGGCTCGCCCCCGGCCCGGCCGGCCGGGCCGCGTTCGAGCTGTTCCAGCGCCCGCTGCGACGCAGCCGGGTGCGCCCGGCCGAGCAGGACGTCCACCGGGAGGCCGCCACCGAGCGCCTCGTCGTGAACGGCAAGCCCGTGGTCGGGTACCGCTGGGGCGACGGCGAACGGCCCGTCCTGCTCCTGCACGGCTGGCGCTCCCGCGCCTCCCGGTTCGCCCCCTTCGTGCCCCGGCTGCGGGAGCTCGGCCTCAGCGCCGTCGCCTTCGACGCCCCCGGCCACGGCGACTCCGGCGGGCGGACCACCAGCGTGCTGGAGTTCCGCGAGCTCGCCCTGCTGCTCCAGGAGCGGTACGGCCCGTTCGAGGGGGTCGTCGCCCACTCGCTCGGCGTCTGCGCCGCCTTCGGCGCACTGGCCGACGGCCTGCGGGCGGGCCGGATGGCGGCCGTCTCCGGGGTGTCCGAGGTCGGCTTCTTCCCCGCCGCCTTCTGCGCCGGGCTCGGGCTGAACGGCGCCGTCGAGCGCGCGCTGCGCCACCGCGTCGAACGCGAGCTGTTCGGCGGGGACGCGGGCGTCTGGGAGCGTTACGACGCCGCCCGCCGGAGCGCGGCGGTCGACCTGCCGGTCCTGGTGCTGCACGACGAGGGCGACGACGTCGTCCCGCTGGCCCAGGCGCACCGGCTCAAGGAGGCCTACGCCGATCGGCTGGACCTGGTCGTCACCCGGGGCCTCGGCCACCGCCGGATCGTCGCGGAACCGGCCGTCGTTGACCAGGTGATCGGATTCCTGTCCGCCGCCGGCCCGGAGGTCGCCGCCGCATGAAGCTCGTCGGACTGCACGCACAGGTCGAACTGCACGCCCGGTCCCTGGAGTTGGCCGCCGAGGTGGTGGACACCGTACGGCCGGAGCAGCTCGACCTGCCGACCCCGTGCGCGGGCTGGCCGCTGCGCCGGCTGCTGGCGCACGTCGTCGGCCAGCACCAGGGGTTCGCCGCGGCCGCCCGCGGAGCCGGGCCCGACCTCGCGCTCTGGGCGGACGCCCCGGTGGGGGACGATCCGGCGGGCGCCTTCCGGCGCACCGGCGCCGAACTGACCGCGGCGTTCCGGGAGGCCGCGGCGGCCGGCCGGGCGGCCGTCCGGCTCCCGGAGATCCGCCCCGACGCGGCCGTCCCCACGGACCTGGCGGTGGGCTTCCACCTGCTCGACACCCTGGTGCACGGCTGGGACGTCGCCGCCGCGGTCGGCGCCCGGGCCCCGCTGGTCTCCGCCGTGGACGCCGACGAGGCGCTGGCCGCCGCCCTGTCGGCGGTCGCCGAGGCCGTCCCGGCGGCGCCGGAGAACCGGACCCCGGGCAAGGCCTTCGGTCCGCGGCTGGAGCCGGACGCGCGGGGCGGCCGGTTCGAGCGCGCGCTGGCGCTGCTGGGCCGCGACCCCGCCTGGCGGCCCTGACCCGGCCGGGGCCCGTTCCGTCCGGAGGGTCAGGTCCGCGCGTGCCGGCCGCCGCGCTGCTCGTCGGGGAAGCGCGGCCCGCCGATCAGGAAGAGCAGCGCGGCGGTCGGAAAGCCGAGCGAGGCGGCCACCAGCACGATGAACTGCCAGACCATGTCCTGCTCCTCGTCAGTCCCGGGCCGCCCTGACACCCGAAGGTGCTACCAAACCTGAGTGGCCCTGATTGGCCGAATTGTCCAGTCCTTATCCGACGGTATGGCCGAATTGCCCCGGCTGCCACCGGGCGGCGGGGACCGGCCCGCGCCACTCCGGCGCACGGGTCTGGGCGTGGGCCGGGGGCGGCGGCCACACTGTCGGGATGCAGCTACAGCTCGCAGGGGAAGCACGGCGGCCGGACCGCGAGAGCGAGGACTTCGCGGCGGCCTCGCCGGAGGCGCTGGTACTGCTGGACGGTGCGAGTTCGCCGACCGGCCTGGAGTCCGGGTGCCGGCACGGGACGGCCTGGTACGTCCGCCGGCTGGGCGTGCACCTGCTCGCCCGGCTCACCGACCGGGTGGACCGCTCGATCGCCGAGTGCCTGTCCGACGCCATCGTGGAGACGGCCGCCCTGCACGGCGGCCGCTGCGACCTCGGGCACCCCAACACCCCGGCCGCGATGGTGGTCGCCGCCCGGCGGCACGGCGAGTCGCTGGAGTACCTGGTGCTCGGCGACTCGCTGCTGGTGCTGGAGTACAAGGAGGGCCCGCCGAAGGTGATCGGGGACAACCAGCGCTTCCCCGGGGGGGAGGGCCTGCGCCGGCAGGTCTGGTCGACCGTCCCCGGCACGGCCGAGCGGGCCGCGCTGCACCTGGAGTACGCGCTCGCCGTCCGGGCCGCCCGCAACCGCGGCAACGGCCCGTGGATCGCCGCGGCCAGTCCGAAGGCCGCCGGGCACGCCGAGACCGGCTTCGTCCGGCTGGAGCGGCTGCGCGCGCTGGCCGCCCTCACCGACGGCGCCTCGCGCTACACCGAGCGCTTCGGGCTGGGCAGTTGGGCGGACGTGCTGCGGCTGCTCGCGGAGTCCGGGCCGGCCGAGCTGATCGCCCAGGTCCGCGAGGTCGAGCGGGCCGACGCCGCCTGCGAGCGCTGGCCGCGCGGCAAGGCGCACGACGACGCCTCGGCGCTGTACGCCCTGTTGTAGCGGTGCGCGCGGCACCGCGCGGGGGTGCGCGGCACGACGACGGCCCCCCGGGCCCCGTGCGGGGGGCCGGAGGGCCGTCGTCGTGCGGGCCGGGCGCCGGTGTCAGGAGGCGTCGGTCGGGATGGAGCCGAGCCGCCCGGCCTGGAAGTCCTCCATGGCCTGCTGGAGCTCCCGGTGGCTGTTCATCACGAACGGGCCGTACCAGGCGACGGGCTCGCGGATCGGCTGTCCGCCGAGCAGGATCACGTCCAGGTTGGGGTGGCGGGAGTCCTGCCGGGCGTCGGCGGTGATGGTGATGGTGTCGCCCTCGCCGAACACGGCCGCCTGCCCGGTGCGGATCGGGCGGGCCTCGGCGCCGACGGTGCCGTCGCCGTTGAGGACGTAGGCGAGCGCGTTGAAGTCGGGCCGCCAGGGCAGGGTGACCCGGGCGCCCGGGGTGATGCTGGCGTGCATCAGGGTGATCGGGGTGTGGGTGACGCCCGGCCCCTGGTGGCCGTCGATTCCGCCGGCGATGAGCCGCAGGATCGCGCCGCCGTCCGGGGTGGAGAGCAGCTTGACGTGGCCGCCGTGGATGTCCTGGTAGCGCGGTGCGGTCATCTTGTCGGAGGCGGGGAGGTTGACCCACAGCTGGATGCCGTGGAACAGGCCGCCGGTCGCCACCAGGGACTCGGGCGGGGTCTCGATGTGCAGCAGGCCCGAGCCGGCCGTCATCCACTGGGTGTCGCCGCCGCCGAGGTGGCCGCCGCCGCCGTGCGAGTCCTTGTGGATGAACTCGCCGTCGATCAGGTAGGTGACCGTCTCGAAGCCGCGGTGCGGGTGCCAGGGCGTGCCCTTGGGCTCGCCGGCGGCGTACTCCACCTCGCCCATCTGGTCCATCATGATGAACGGGTCGAGGTACTTGGTGTTGATCTTGGCGAAGGCGCGGCGGACGGGGAAGCCCTCGCCCTCGTAGCCCTCGGGTGCGGTGACCACGGTCAGGACCGGACGGGCGCTCGTGGTGGCGGGGTCCGGGGTGGCGACGCGCGGCAGAACGAGCGGGTTCTCGACGGTCACGGCGGGCATGTCGGCCTCCTTCGGGGGGTTCCTCTGGCCTACGTCCACGAGAATAGTTCAATCCTCAACAACAAGCAAGTTGAAAATTGAACCAAGTGGTGACGAAGGAGCCGGGGCTCCTCCCCCGGGGTGGGCTAGCCGTACATCCGGCGCATCGTGAAGTCGACCATCTGCTCGACGGCCTTGGCGTCGAACACCATCCGGTGCTCGCCCTCCATGTCCAGTGCGAAGCCGTAGCCGGTCGGCAGCAGGTCCAGCACCTCGGCGCCGGTGACGGTGAAGTGCTTGGAGTCCTTGCCGGCGTAGCGGCGCAGCTCCTTCAGCGAGCTGAACATCGGGATCACCGGGGTCGGCGTGTTGTGCAGGGCCAGGAAGCCGGGCCGGTCGCCGCGCGGGCAGTGCACCTTCGAGGTGATGAAGATGGCCTGGAAGTCCTCGACCGCCATCGAGCCGGTGGTGAAGGCCCGGACGGCGTCCGCCAGCGAGGGCGGCGAGGGTTCGGGGTAGAGGGACTGCTGCTGGGACGTCTGCGACTGCGCGCCGTAGGCGTCGGCGCCGGGCATGCCGTTCATGCCCGGCTGCGGACCCGCCTGCTGCTGGTAGGGGTCGCCCGGGTATGCGTTCTGGTCATATCCGTACACACGGACAGGCTAGCGGGAGCGCGGCCGCTCGTGCGGGCGTCGATCCTGACAAGGAGTGGTCGGCCCGGCTTGTGGGACGTGACCACGTTCATAGCGGATTCACCGCCGGGGGCTTGCCCAAGTTACCGCTGGGTAGCATCATGATGCCTACTGGTGGGTACGGGGCGCCCGAACGCGGCGGTCTCCCGGAAGCGACGAACCGGAGAAAACGGCCATGGGTCACTACAAGTCCAACCTGCGGGACGTGGAGTTCAACCTCTTCGAGGTGTTCGGTCGCGAGCAGGTCTACGGCACCGGACCGTTCGCGGACATGGACGTCGAGACCGCGAAGAACATCCTGAGCGAGATCTCGCGCCTCGCCGAGAACGACCTCGCCGCCTCGTTCGCCGACGCCGACCGCAACCCGCCGGTCTTCGACCCGGAGACCAACACCGCGCCGGTCCCCGCCTCGTTCAAGAAGAGCTACCAGACCTTCATGGACGCCGAGTGGTGGCGCCTGGGCATCCCGGAGTCCATCGGCGGCCAGGTCACCCCGAACTCGCTGATCTGGGCCTTCGCCGAGCAGATCCTGGGCTCGAACCCGGCCATCTGGATGTACTCCTCCGGCCCGGCCTTCGCCGGCGTCATCGCCGAGGAGGGCACCCCGGAGCAGCTCGAGGTCGCCAAGCGGATGACCGACCGCCTCTGGGGCTCCACCATGGTCCTCACCGAGCCCGACGCGGGCTCCGACGTGGGCGCCGGCCGCACCAAGGCGATCAAGCAGGAGGACGGCTCCTGGCACATCGAGGGCGTGAAGCGCTTCATCACCTCGGGTGAGCACGACATGTCCGAGAACATCATCCACATGGTGCTGGCCCGCCCCGAGGGCGGCAAGCCCGGCACCAAGGGCCTGGGCCTGTTCATCGTCCCCAAGTTCGACTTCGACTGGGAGACCGGCGAGCTCGGCGAGCGCAACGGCGTCTACGCCACCAACGTCGAGCACAAGATGGGCCTCAAGGCCTCCAACACCTGCGAGATGACCTTCGGCGCCAAGCACCCGGCCAAGGGCTGGCTGCTCGGTGAGACCGTCGACGGCATCCGCCAGATGTTCAAGATCATCGAGTTCGCCCGCATGATGGTCGGCACGAAGGCCATCGCCACCCTCTCCACCGGCTACCTGAACGCGCTGGAGTACGCCAAGGAGCGCGTGCAGGGCGCCGACATCTCGCAGTTCCTGGACAAGACCGCCCCGCGCGTCACCATCACCCACCACCCCGACGTGCGCCGCTCGCTGCTGACCCAGAAGGCCTACGCCGAGGGCATGCGCGCGCTGGTCCTGTTCACCGCGTCCACCCAGGACGACATGATGGCGGCCAAGCTCCGCGGCGAGCGCGACGAGGCCGCCGAGCGCCTGAACGACCTGCTCCTGCCGATCGTCAAGGGCTACGGCTCGGAGAAGTCCTACGAGCAGCTCGCCCAGTCCCTGCAGACCTTCGGTGGCTCCGGCTACCTGCAGGAGTACCCGATCGAGCAGTACATCCGGGACGCCAAGATCGACACCCTGTACGAGGGCACCACCGCGATCCAGGGCCAGGACTTCTTCTTCCGCAAGATCGTCAAGGACGGCGGCCAGGCGCTGACCGCGCTGTCCGAGCAGATCCAGAAGTTCCTCGGCTCCGCCGAGGGCGGCGACGCCCTGGCCGACGAGCGCGCCCTGCTCGCCAAGGCCGCCGGCGACCTGGAGGCCATCGTCGGCAAGCTGCTGGCCGACCTCTCCTCGGTCGAGCAGGACGTCAAGAACATGTACAAGGTGGGCCTCAACACCACCCGCCTGCTGCTCGTCTCCGGCGACGTCGTGGTCGGCTGGCTGCTGCTGCGCCAGGCCGCGGTGGCCCTGGCCAAGCTGGAGGCCGGCGCCTCGGAGAAGGACGTCCCGTTCTACCAGGGCAAGGTCGCGGCCGCCCGCTTCTTCGCCAAGAACGTGCTGCCGACCGTCACCCCGCAGCGCCTGATCGCCGAGGGCATCGACAACGAGATCATGGAGCTGGCGGAGGAGGCCTTCTAAGGCCCGCACCCACCGACCGCCCGACGAAACCCTCACACCGAAGGGCCCGGCCTCCCGCCGGGCCCTTCGGCGTCCCCGGCGCCCGTGGTCCCCCGGCCCCGTGGTACAACTCCCTTCCGGCGGTGGAACGTCGGGGCCGCCGCGAACTGACGGCACGTCATCCACTCGGCCCCGTCGGGGTGGTGGCGGGCACGGACCCGCCCGCACCCGCGATGACCGTGCGCGACCGGAGGGGATCCCTGGGTGTGCGCCGCCCGGTGCGGCGTCACTTCACGGTTCCGTCCGCGTTCCGCATCCGTTGGGACGTTCCGAATGCCCTGTCCGTGTACGGGCATATGCTCAAGGTGCGAAGCCGACTCCCCATCCGGCTTCGACCCTCCCTCGACTCAGGAGCAGTATGTCGACCGCCGCCGCCCGCCAGGCATTCTTCGACCGGACGCACAGCGACGATCTGATCGCGTTCCTCGGCACCTCGCCGTCCCCGTACCACGCGGTCGCGAGCGCCGCCGAGCGGCTGGAGAAGGCAGGCTTCCGGCAGGTCGCCGAGACCGACGCCTGGGACGGCGCCGCCGGCGGCCGCTACCTGATCCGCGGCGGGGCGCTCATCGCCTGGTACCTGCCCGCGGGCGCCGGCCCCGAGACGCCGTTCCGGGTGGTCGGCACCCACACCGACTCGCCCAACCTGCGGGTCAAGCCGCTGCCGGACACCGGCTCGGCCGGCTGGCGGCAGGTCGCGGTGGAGATCTACGGCGGCGTTCCGCTGAACACCTGGCTCGACCGGGACCTCGGCCTCTCCGGCCGGCTGGCCCTGAAGGACGGCAGCTGGCGGCTGGTCCAGCTGGACGAGCCGCTGCTGCGCGTCCCGCAGCTCGCCATCCACCTGGACCGCCAGGTCAACGACGGCATGAAGCTCGACAAGCAGCGCCACCTCACCCCGATCTGGGGCCTCGGCCCGGTCGACGAGGGCTCGCTGATCTCCTACGTCGCCGAGCGCGCCGGGGTCGACCCGGCCGACGTGGCCGGCTGGGACCTCATGACGCACGACGTCCAGCCCGCCTCCTACCTGGGCCGCGACCGCGAGCTGCTGGCCGGCCCGCGCCTGGACAACCTGCTCTCGGTGCACGCCGCCACCGCCGCGCTCGCCGCCGTCGCCTCCGCCGAGGGCGCCGCCGACCTGCCGTACATCCCGGTGCTGGCCGCCTTCGACCACGAGGAGACCGGCAGCGAGTCCGACACCGGCGCGCAGAGCCCGCTGCTCGGCAACGTCCTGGACCGCACCGTGTACGCCCGCGGCGGCACCCCGGAGGACCGCGCCCGCGCCCTCGCCGGGACGGTCTGCCTCTCCTCGGACATGGGCCACGCCGTCCACCCGAACTACACCGAGCGGCACGAGCCGGGCCACCACCCGATGCCCAACGGCGGCCCGATCCTCAAGGTGAACGTCAACAACCGCTACGCCACCGACGGTGTCGGCCGGGCGGTGTTCGCGGCCGCCTGCGAGAGGGCCGGCGTCCCGTGGCAGTCGTTCGTCTCCAACAACGCGATGCCCTGCGGCACCACCATCGGCCCGATCACGGCGGCCCGCCTGGGCATCAGGACGGTCGACTGCGGCATCGCGGCGCTCTCCATGCACTCGGCGCGCGAGCTGTGCGGCGCGGAGGACCCGTACCTGCTGGCCAGCGCGATCAAGGCCTTCCTGGAGGGCTGACCGGACAGCACGGAGGGGCCCGGCGGAGCGTACGCGCTCCGCCGGGCCCCTCCGCCGTGTGCCGTCCCGTACCGGCCGGTGCCGCCCGCCGGGCGGTGCCGGCCCTACTCCATGCCGGCGAGCACCAGCGGCAGCCGGCGCGCGCCGTCGGCGGTCAGCTTCACCGGCACGCCCCAGTCCTGCTGGTGCACGTGGCAGGCCGGGAACTCGATCTCCGGGTCGTCGTCGCAGGACGCCGCCATCGCCGAGACGTGCAGCACGCCCTCGGTGACCGCGTCGGAGAGCACCAGCTCGCGGGAGAGGTCGCTGTCCGCGCCGGCACCGGAGACCAGCAGCTCGGGCGGGGTCGAACTGACCAGCAGACGGGTGGACGGGCCGTACCGCTCGTCCAGCTTCTGGCCGCTCGGCGCCGAGAACACCACGTCCAGCCGGAACGCGCCAGGGGCGACCTCGGTGGCCGCCCGCTGGGTGCGGTGCGCGACCGACTCGACCCGCACCGCCTCCTCCGGCAGCCGCAGCCTGGTCAGCCGGTGCCGGGCCGACTCGACCACCACGATGTCGCCGTCCACCAGCACCGCCCCGGAGGGCTCGCGCAGGTCGGTGGCCAGCGTGGTGACCTCACCGCTCACCGGCTCGAAGCGGCGCAGCGCGTGGTTGTAGGTGTCGCTGACCGCCACCGAGCCGTCCGGCAGCACCGTGACGCCGAGCGGGTGCTGCAGCAGCGCCTGCCCGGCCGCGCCGTCCCGGTGGCCGAAGTCGAACAGCCCGGTGCCGACGGCGGTGTGCACGGTGCCCGTTTCACGTGAAACCCAGCGCAGCGCGGAGGTCTCGGAGTCCGCGACCCAGAGCCGCTCGCCGTCCGCGGAGACCGCCAGACCGGACGGCTGGGCGAACCAGGCCTCGGCGACCGGACCGTCCACCAGGCCCTCGTTGGTGGTGCCGGCCGCGACGCCGACCGTGCCGGCGGCCGGGTCGTAGGACCACAGCTGGTGCACGCCGGCCATCGCGATCCACACCGCGCCGTCGAACCAGGCGACGTCCCAGGGCGAGGAGAGATCCACCTCGAGGGCCGGGCCGGTGGTCGCCGAACCCTGCCACCACTGGCGACCGGTGCCGGCCAGGGTGGTCACGCTGCCGTCCGCCAGCCGCACCCCGCGCAGTGCGTGGTTCACGGTGTCGGCCACGATCACGTCGTACTCCGAGCCCGCCGGCAGCAGCGCCAGGCCCTGCGGCTCGCTGAACCGCGGGCTGGTGCCGTCCACCAGACCGCGCTGCCCGTCGCCGATCCGCCGCACCACCGTCTCGCCGTCCTCGGCCAGCTCCACCAGCGAGTGGTGGCCGGAGTCGGCGACCAGGAAGTGGCCGTCGGCCAGGCGGACCGCCTTGCCGGGGAACCTGAGGTCCCCGGCGGTCGGCTCCGGCGCCACGTACGGGCCGTCGCCGCGGCGCAGCGTGCCCTTCGCGGCGTGCTCCGCCTCCAGCTCCTCCACCAGCCGGGCGATCGCGTGGGCGTGGCCCTCCCCGGCGTGCTGGGCGACCACGTACCCCTCCGGGTCGATCACCACCAGCGTCGGCCAGGCCCGCACCGCGTACTGCTTCCAGGTCGCCAGCGCCGGGTCGTCCAGCACCGGGTGGTGCACCTCGTACCGGGCGACGGCGTCCACCACGGCCCGGTGGTCCGCCTCGTGCACGAACTTCGGCGAGTGCACCCCGACGATCACCACGGTGTCGCGGTGCTTCTCCTCCAGCTCCCGCAGCTCGTCCAGGACGTGCAGACAGTTGATGCAGCAGAAGGTCCAGAAGTCCAGGACGGTGATCTTGCCCCGGAAGTCGGCGAGCGTGAGCTCCTTGCCGCCGGTGTTCAGCCAACCGCCTGCCCCGACCAGCTCGGGGGCGCGTACACGTGCACGAGATGCCATGCCTGTATCCAACCGCATCGCGCCCGGGCGGCATTCCGGGGCGCCGGCGGGGCGGGGGTCTGGGGTGGCGGGCGTGTCGGCGGGGGCGGCCGGCGGCTCCGTGCTGTCGTTGCCCGTATGACCACCTCACTCCTGATCCGGGCGGGGCTGACCGCCGCGACCGCCGTCCTGCTGGCCGCCGGTGCGGCCGCCCCCGCACCGGCCGCGGCCGCGCCGCGCGACGTCACCGCCGAGCAGTGCCGGGACGCCGGCGGCTGGGTGGAGGGCTCCGGCTACTGCGTGGGTGCCCTCGGGGACGACTACTGGGGGCAGCCCGTCGACGGGCAGGCCATCAACCCCCACCCGGCACCCGGGGAGGAGTGACCGCGCACCCCGGCGCCCGAGCCCTACGGCCGGAGGGGGAGCTCCGCCCGCCAGCGCAGCTCCCCGTCCTGCCGCTCCCCGGTGGGGGCGAGGCCGAGGGCGCGGGCCACCGCCGCGGAGGCGTGGTGGTCGGGGTGGACGTGGGCCGTCACGGTGCCGATCCCGGCGGCGGTCAGGTGGGCGAGCAGCGCGCGGGCGGCCTCGGTGGCCAGGCCGCGGCCCTGCCAGGGGGTGCCGACCACCCAGGCGAGTTCGGCGTTCCCGGCCCGCACGGTGGTCTGCACGTAGCCGGTCAGGCGGCCGTCGGCCCGCAGCCGCAGCACCCAGTTGCCCCAGACCTCCGCCGGGTCGGGGGAGCCCGCGGCGAGCCGGGCGTAGCGGGCGCGCAGCTCCTCGGCGGTGGCCGGGGCGCCGCCGGTGAAGGCGTGCAGGGCGGGGTCGGCGAGCACGGCGGCCATCTCCGCGGCGTGCTCCGGTCCGATCGGGAGCAGGTCGAGTCGCCCGCTGTGCAGCGGGGCCGTGGTGTCGGGTCGTCGCGGGGCGGTCATGGCGGTATTGAACGCCGTCGTGTGGCGGTGCTTCCGGGCGGGTGGGGGGATCGGGTCGAATGGGGGCCACGTCAACACGGAGGAGGCCGCTGTGCGGTACCTGGTCAGGGAGAAGCTGTTCGCGGTGGGCGACGACTACTGGATCGAGGACGACCGGGGGCACAAGGCGTACCTGGTGGACGGCAAGGTGCTGCGGCTGCGGCACACCTTCGAGCTGAAGGACGCGCACGGCCGGGTGGTCGCGGTGGTGAAGGAGAAGGCCTTCACCGTCCGCGACGCGATGAAGATCGAGGACGCGGACGGCGAGGTGGTCGCGACCGTCCGGGAGAAGCTGTTCACCCCGTTCCGCGACAAGTACCTGGTGGAGCTGGCCTCCGGCGGCGAGCTGAAGATCCACGGGAACCTGATCGACAAGGACTACCGGGTCGAGAACGAGCACGGCGACGAGCTCGCCCGGATCTCCCGCAAGTGGTTCCGGGTCCGGGACACCTACGGCGTGGAGATCGCCGACGGCGCCGACACCGGTCTGCTGCTGGCCGTCGCGGCCTGCGTCGACCACCTGGTGGCCGAGGAGGACTGACCGCGGGGGTTCCCGGATCCCCGGCCCGCCCTCACCCGCGTGGGGTATCTTTTGCCAACCCTTGACCGGTGCGGTCGGGGGACGGCGAGCGGACCGGGGGCTGGAACCACCATGAACGACATCCTGCACGGGCTCGGCGCGGCGGCCGCCTACGGAGCCGTCGGGGTGGTGCTGCTGCTCCTCGGCGTCGGCCTGGTCGACCTGCTGACGCCCGGCAGGCTCGGCCACCAGATCTGGGTCGAGCGCAACCGCAACGCCGCCGTCCTGCTCAGCTCGGCCCTGCTCGGCATCGGCGGCATCGTCTTCACCGCGATCATGTACACCTACGAGGACTTCGCCAAGGGCCTGGTCTCCACCGCCTGCTACGGCCTGCTCGGGCTGGTGCTGATGACCGTCGCCTTCTGGGCGGTGGACCTGCTCACCCCCGGGAAGCTCGGCGCGATCCTGGTCGAGCCCGAGCCGCACCCCGCGGTCTGGGTCTCCGCCAGCTGCAACATCGCGGTGGCGGCGGTGGTGTCGGCCGCGATCGCCTGAGCCGCGGCGGCCGGGTGGCCGGCACGGACGGGTGCGCCGGTCGAACCGTGCCGACCGGGGCCGTGGCTGACGCCGCGTCGGGCCGCACCGGCGGGCCGCGAGGAGGGGGCGGCGGGCGCCGCCGGCCTGCTGCGGAGCCGGGGCCCGGCCGGTAACGTACCGGCATGGCTGACCTTGAAGAACGCGCCGACGTCGTCGCGTCCGGTTCACGGCGGGCCGGAGCCGCGGTGGCCGTCAGACGGCGCCGCGTCACCGACCTCGCGGAGTGCGTCCGGCTGCTCGGCGACGTCCACACCACCGACGGCTACCCCGCCGACTGGCCCGACCGCCCCGCCGCCTGGCTGACCCCCGAGGGGCTGCTCGCCGCCTGGGTCGCCGACCTGGACGGCCGCCCGGCCGGCCACGTCGGCCTCTCCCGCAGCGCCCCCGGCGACGTCGCCCCCGCGCTGTGGAGCCACCGCACCGGCGGCAGGCCGGAGCTCACCGCCGTGATCGGCCGCCTCTTCGTCGCCCCCGGGGCGCGCGGCCACCGGATCGGCGCCCGTCTGATGGCGACCGCCGTGGTGCACGCCCGGATGCTCGGCCTGCACCCCGTCCTGGACGTCCTCGCCACCGACGCCCCGGCCACCGCGTTCTACCGCCGGCTCGGCTGGACCTGGCTCGGCAGCGGCGAGCAGCGGTGGGGCGCGGACCGCACGGTCGTCGTCCACTGCTTCGCGGCGCCCAGGGGATAGGCCCGGGCCCGCGGCTCCCCCGGCCGGGGGAGCCGGATCGTCGCCGGGGTGGAGGCCGCGGCGCGGGGGTGCGGGCGAGGCTGGGGCCATGGTGCGCAGCGGATGGCCGGTGGTCGGTTGGGGCGTCGTCTACGCCGGGTTCGGCGCGGGGTGCGCGGTCGGCGGGGTGGCGCTGTTCGGTGCACCGCGGCTGGGGTGGCTCGTCGCCGGGGCGGGTGCGGCGGCGGCCGCGGCGGGGGTGGCGGTGCGGCGGCGGCCGGCCTGGCGGCCGGTGCTGTGGCCGTTCTGCGGGCTGGCCGCGGTGGCGGCCTGGGGCCTGCTGATGGACGTGCTGGCGCTGCTGTTCGGGCAGGCCGTGGACAGCGTCCCGGGTGCGGTGCAGCACGCCCTGGCGGCGGTCGGGGCGCTGCTGCTGGGGTCGGCGGCCCGTCGGCGGTGGCCTGTCGCGGTCCGGACGATCGCCCCCTCGGAGGCCCCGGCGGCCGTCCAACTCGCGGCCTGGGCAGGGACCCTGGCCTTCGCTCCGTACGTCGCGATGAAGTCGATCTGGGCGTTCGGCGGCAGCTTCGCCGGGATCGACGGCGACGAGATGGACGCGATGTACGCGCGGGACGGGGCCTCCGGGCTCTGGCTCACCCTGGAGTCCTGGGGGATCGACGGCACCGTGCTGCTGGCGGCGCTCGGCGTGTTCCTGCTCTGGGGGCTGGTGCGCCCCTGGGGGCAGGTGTTCCCGCGCTGGGCCCCGGGGCTGTGCGGCCGCCGGGTGCCGCGCTGGTTGCCGCTCGCCCCGGCCCTGGTGGGCGCGGCCACGCTGGCGCCGTACGGGGTGGCCGGGATCGGCTACCTGGCGCTGTGCACGACGGGAGTGCTGGACGTCCGGCGGGGAGGTTTCGCCTCCGGGGCGGAGGCCCTGCAGGTGGGGTGGGTCGGGGCGGTGGCGTTCGCGGGGTACGGGGTGGCGCTGGCGGTGGCGACCCGGTCGTACTGGCGGCGGACCGGCGGCTGAGGCGGATTTGCGGAAACGGCAACAAAGCTTGCCGAATCGCCGGGAGGCGTCGCAGCCTGGCGGTGTCGGTCGGCGCCGTGCACCCGGCTGGTCCGGGCAGGTCCGACGGGCCCGGTGGGTTCGGCAGCGCCGGACGGTGCTCGGCCCGATGGCGCCGATGGCGCCGATGGCGCCGGGGCCCGATGCGGACCGGCCACCGCCCGCTACCGAGCGCCCGGCCCCGCCGCACCCGCCCCGGCGGGGAGGCTCCTCCCGCACCACCGTCAGCCCAGCCACGATCGGAGTGACCACGATGTCCGGACACCAGCACCAGCACCAGCACGGCCACGGCCACCACCACGGGCACGTCCCCGCCGCGGACTTCGACTGGGACGCGCTCGCGGACCACCTGGAGCGCGAGGCCGAGCTGCGCGCCCCCGCCGTGGCCGCCGCCGCGCAGTGGCTGCGCGCGCTGCCCGGCGCCGACCGGGCCGCCGTGCGGCGGGTGCTCGACGTCGGCAGCGGCCCCGGAGTGGTCGCCGGGCAGCTCGCGGACGCCTTCCCGGAGGCCGAGGTGGTCGCCGTCGACCAGTCGGCCGCCCTGCTGGAGCGCGCCCGGGCCCGCTCGGGCGGCCGCCTCGGCGTCCAGCAGGCCGACCTGCCCGCCGAGTTCGACAAGCTCGGCGAGGCCGACCTGATCTGGTCGGGCAACGCGATCCACCACCTCGGCGACCAGCAGGCCGCCCTGACCTCCCTCGCCGGCCTGCTGCGGCCCGGTGGCGTGCTCGCCGTCGCCGAACGCGGCCTGCCACTGCGCTACCTGCCGCGCGACTTCGGCCTCGGCCGGGCCGGCTTCCAGGCCCGGCTGGACGCGGCGCACGAGGACGGCTTCAGCACCATGCGCGCCGAACTGCCGGGCGCCACCGCGGAGGTGGAGGACTGGCCGGCGATGCTCGGCCGCGCCGGACTCGTCCCCGGCGGTACCCGCACCTTCCTGGTCGACCACCCGGCCCCGCTCGCCCGCCCGGCCCGCGAGCACCTGCACGCCCAGCTGAGCCGGCTCCGGGACCAGCTGGCCGGGACCCTCGATCCCGAGGACCGGGCCACCCTGGAGGCGCTGCTCGCCGAGGACGCCCCCACCGGCATCCTCCACCGCCCGGACGCCTTCTACCTCTCGGCGACGACCGTGCACACGGCGCGCCGGCCCTGACCGCCCGCCCCGGCCGCCCGCCGACCCCGCCCGCCGGCGACCAGGTCAGAGGGTCTGGCCGAGGGTGGTGATGAGCCGGGCGATGCGGTCCTCGTCGCGGCGGTAGTGGGTCCACTTGCCGAGGCGGGTGGCCCGCAGGAGACCGGCGCGCTGGAGTTCGGCCAGGTAGGCGGAGACGGTGGACCGGGCGAGGCCGGCCTTGGCGTGGATCAGACTGACGCAGACCCCGACCTCGTGCGGGTCGACGGCGGTGTCCGCCACCGGGAAGTGGCGTTCCGGGTCGCGCAGCCACGCCAGCAGTTGCAGGCGCGTCGGATTGGCGATCGCCCGCAGGGCGGTGACCAGGTCGGGATCCATGGCTGGAGATCGTACCGGCGGCCGTCGACGGCGGGGTTCCGGCCGACACCCGCCGTACGGCGGCGCGGTGACGGCTCGCCACGGCGGTCCGGTACGGCCTCCCGGGACGGCGGACGCGCGGCGGCGCCGCACGGCCGGAGGGCCGTCGCGGTACCGTCGCGGCATGGCAGTAACCGAGCACCGCCTGGTCGTGGTCACCACCACCCACGAGAGTGAGGAGCGGGCCCGCGCCCTGGCGTCCGCCGCCGTCCGGGAGCGGCTTGCCGCGTGCGCCCAGGTGTACCCCGTCCGGTCCGTCTACTGGTGGGACGGCGAGGTGCAGGACGCCGCCGAGTGGCGGACCGACTTCAAGACCAGGGCCGAACTCGCCGACCGGCTGGGCGCGTTCCTCGCCGACCGGCACGACTACGAGACGCCGGAGGTGATCGCCGTCCCGGTGGTCGCGGGCCACCCCGGCTACCTGGACTGGGTCGTCACGGAGACGGCCGGGCCGGGCCCGGGGCGCTGACCGGGCGGAGTCCCGGCCGGAGCGATCGGAGCGGACGGACGCGCGGGCCCGGCCGGAGGACCGGACGGGCCCGCGCGGGGTACGGGCTCAGCCCTCCTGGCCGCCGAAGCGGGCCGTCCAGCCGGCCAGGTCCTCGTCGGTGATCTTGGCGAACAGCACCGGCGGCACGGTGAACGCCGTCCCGGCCGGCACCAGGTCCAGCGCCCGGGCGTGGTCCGCGGACACCCAGGTGAGCGTGGCCGCCGGGGAGTCCTCGGGGAGTCCGAACGCGCCGCGCATCGCCGCGGCGGCGGTCGGGATGAACGGCTCGGACACCACCGCGTACAGGTGGATCAGGTTCATCGCGGTGCGCAGGGTGAGCGCGGCCGCGTCCGGGTCGGTCTTCACCTGGAGCCAGGGCGCCTTCTCGTCCAGGTAGGCGTTGCCCGCGCTCCACAGCGCGCGCAGCCCCTGCGCCGCCTTGCGGAAGTTGAGCGCGTCCAGCTGGGCCTCGTACTCCGCCAGCAGCGCGGCGATCTGCTCGCCGAGCCGTTCCTCGGCCTCGCCGGGCAGGTGGCCGGCGGGCACGTCGTCGCCGAAGCGCTTGCGGCTGAAGGAGAGCACCCGGTTGACGAAGTTGCCGAGGGTGTCGGCGAGGTCCTTGTTGACGACCGAGGCGAAGAGGTCCCAGGTGAAGCTGGAGTCGTCGGACTCGGGGGCGTGCGCCATCAGGAAGTAGCGCCAGTAGTCGGCCGGCAGCAGCTCCAGGGCGACGTCGGTGAAGATGCCGCGCTTCTGGCTGGTGGAGAACTTCCCGCCGTAGTACGTCAGCCAGTTGAAGGCCTTGACGTAGTCGACCTTCTTCCAGGGGCGGCGCGAGCCGAGGATCGTCGCCGGGAACATCACGGTGTGGAACGGGACGTTGTCCTTGGCCATGAACTCGGTGTACCGGACGCTCTCGTCGGCCTCGTACCACCAGGACCGCCAGTCCCTGGTCACCCCGGCCGGCGCCGCGTCGGACCACTCCTTGGTGGCGCCGATGTACTCGATCGGGGCGTCGAACCAGACGTAGAACACCTTGCCCTCGGCGGCCAGTTCCGGCCACACGTCGGCGGGCACCGGGACGCCCCACTCCAGGTCGCGGGTGATCGAGCGGTCCTGCAGGCCCTCGGTGAGCCACTTGCGGGCGATCGAGGAGGCCAGCACCGGCCAGTGGTCGCCGTTGGCGGCGATCCACTGCTCGACCTCCTCGGTCAGCTTCGACTGGAGCAGGAACAGGTGCCTGGTCTCCCGGACCTCCAGGTCGGAGCTGCCGCTGATCGCCGAGCGCGGGTCCACCAGGTCGGTCGGGTCCAGCACCCGGGTGCAGTTCTCGCACTGGTCGCCGCGCGCCTTGTCGTAGCCGCAGTGCGGGCAGGTGCCGACGATGTAGCGGTCCGGCAGGAAGCGGCCGTCGGTGTTGGAGTACACCTGGCGGATCGCGCGCTCCTCGATGAAGCCGTTGCGCTGCAGCTCGCGGGCGATCTCCTGGGTGATCTCCCGGTTCTGCGGCGAGGAGCTGCGGCCGAAGTGGTCGAAGGAGAGCCCGAAGCCGTCGTACACCGCCCTCTGGGCCCCGTGCGCCTGCGCGCAGAACTCGGCGACCGGCAGTCCGGCCTCCTGGGCGGCCAGTTCGGCGGGCGTGCCGTGCTCGTCGGTGGCGCAGATGTACAGCACCTCGTGGCCGCGTTGGCGCAGGTAGCGGGAGTAGACGTCCGCCGGGAGCATCGACCCGACCATGTTGCCCAGGTGCTTGATCCCGTTGATGTACGGAAGGGCGCTGGTGATCAGGTGGCGAGCCATCCTCGGATGCTCCGATTTCTCCCGCACGCGCACCCCACCCGGGGTGCTGTGCCAGGCGCAGGGGTCCACTGTGGGCTGCCCAGCCTACCGCCGCGGGGCCGGGGCGCAGCCCGGTTTCAGAGCGGGGTGAAGTCGGCGTACGGGTCGAACTCCCCGGCCTTGACCCCGCGGACGAAGGCGGCCCACTTGCGCGGTGTCGTCCGCACGACCGTCTCGGGCCGGTCGGACTCGCGGATCTCCACCAGCCCGCCCGCGGCCCGGACCTCGACGCATTCGTTGCTCTCGCCGCTGGACGACGACTTGCGCCACGTGTTCATGTGAAGTCTTTCAGTAAGGCCCGGATGAAGTCCCGGGACTCGACCGGCCCGAGCGCGACCCCCGCGGTCTCCTCCTTGATCCGGCGGTAGGTCCGCAATTCGGCGTCGGCGTGCACGAACTTCGGGCCGTTCGAAAGGTCGATCTGGACGGTGTCGAGCTCGGGCACCGGCCCGCGCGCGAGATACAGGCTCTCCCCGGAACCGGGAAAGGTGTGCACGCTGAACGGGATCACCCGGATCTCCAGCCCGGGCCGCTCGGAATTCTCCAGCACGCTCCGCAACTGCCCGCGCAGCACTTCCGGCCCGCCGAACTGCATCCGCAGCGCGGATTCGTGGATGAAAGCGCTGTACGGCTTGGGGCGCTCGGTGAAGAGGTGCTGGCGCCGAATCCGGAATCCCGTCCGGGTGTCCGCGTCGTGCGGGGACAGCGGGGGGCGCAGCCGGGCGAACACCGCGGAGGCGTAGGCCTCGGTCTGCAGCAGTCCGGGGACGAAGGTGGTGTGCAGGATGGCCAGCGACTCGGCGTGGTGCTCCATCTCGGCGATGTCGATGATCCCGCCGGGCAGCCGTCCGCGGTAGCTGTCCCACCAGTACTTGCGCCGGTCCTGGGTCATCGAGAGCAGGGCGTCGAGGTAGCCGTCGTCATGGGTGCGGTCGCAGGTGCGCGCCCAGATCCGCAGCCGTTCGGCACTGATGCCGGCCTTGCCGTTCTCCATCTGGGAGATCTTGGGCAGGTCGGTGCCCAGCCTGGCCGCGAGGGTTTTCGGCGTCACGCCCACGCGTTCGCGCATCTTGCGCAGCTCGATGCCAAGGCGCTGTTGGCGCACGGTCGGAGACAGGCGGGGTGGCATGACTCTCTTCTCCGGATCGCGGGTTCGGTCGATGCTTCCGGTGAAGTGTGCCGCGCACACCCGGCCCTAGCTACTGAAATGGGGGATACCCCACGATGGAGTGAACGTCCACTCGCTCGGTAGCAAGTCTTGCACCCTGACCCTATGGTCGTGGCGTGTCACTCGCTGACTTGTTGTCGCCTAAACAGCTGCCAATCAGCAGTAAATACACACCAGATGCACGGTCGGGACGCCCCGACATCACCGACCGGAGACCGCCCGTGAACGCTCTCCTCGTCGCCGGATTGTCGGCCCTGCTGCTCGCCGTCCTATTCGTCGGCTGGCTGGTGTGGCTGGTCAACGCCCAGCCCCGCGAACCGCGTCGGGCAAAGGCGGAGTTCGTCGCGCCCCATTCCGCGCCGGCCGACAAGAACTAGGCCCCGGCCGTCCGGTGGCCTTTCCCGCCGACCTCGCCGACCTCGCCGGCCTCCGGGCCCCGCCGGCCTCCGGGCCCGCCGACCCGCGGCTCCGGGCCCCGCGCCCCGCGCCCCCCGACCGGCGAGGGGCGCGGAGCCGGCCGCTACGCGTCGGCGACGAAGTGGTCGAACTCGCCGGCCTGCACGCCGAGGAGGAAGGCCTCCCACTTCTGCGGGGTGGTGCGGACGACGACCCCGGCCCCGCCGGACTCGCGGATCTCGACCATGCCGTCGACGGTCCGGATCTCCAGGCAGTCGTCGGAGTCGCCGCTCAGGGACGGCCGCTGCCAGTCGGTCATGGGTGGCTCCCGTGGTGGAGGTGGCGGGCGCTGGGCCCCTGCCCGGTCAACGATCAGCCGCGGGCGAGGCGTTCCTGCAGCCGCGACTTCGCGGCCGGCCACTCGTCGGCGAGCATCGAGAAGTAGGCGGTGTCGCGCCAGACGCCGTTGGCGCGCAGCCGCTCCCGGCGGTGGACGCCCTCGAACCGGGCGCCGAGGCGCTGGATGGCGTTGCGGGAGCGCTCGTTGAGCGCGTCGGTCTTCCAGTAGACCCGGCCCATGCCGAGGTCCTCGTAGGCGTGGGTGAGCAGCAGCAGCTTGGACTCGGTGTTCACCGCCGTGCGCCACACGGACCGGGCGTACCAGGTGCCGCCGATCTCGACGAGCTCGTCGGTGGCGGAGAAGTCGTAGTAGCCGGTGATGCCGACGGCCCGCCCGGAGGCGAGGTCGACGACGGCGAACTTCACGGCCGTCCCGGCGGCGACCTCGGCGAGCCGGACGTCGAGGGCCTCGCCCAGCTCCTGCTCGGTGGTGGGCGGGAGGGAGGGGATCCAGCGCCACACCTCCGGGTCGGGGCCGACGGCGGCCCAGAGCTCGGACAGGTGGTGGCGGCCGAGGGGCTCCAGGCGGACGTGGCGGCCGGTGAGGGTGACGGGGGCGGGCAGCTGTGCGGTCATGATCCGAAACTAGCGCGAGTCTGCACTAGAGGCAATGCATTTCTGCACTAGTGCAAAATTCCTGGCGCGGACGCGGCGAGGGCCCCGCGGGACGCGTCCCGCGGGGCCCTCCACTGCGACCCTGCCCGCTCCGCTCCCGGAGCCGGGGATCAGATGAACGAGTTGATCTGGATCGTCTCGTCGCGGCCCGGGCCGACGCCGATGGCCGAGATCGGCGCGCCGGACATCTCCTCCAGTGCCTTCACGTAGGCCTGCGCGTTCTTCGGCAGCTCGGCGAAGGACTTGGCCTTGCTGATGTCCTCGGTCCAGCCCGGCAGCGTCTCGTAGATCGGCTTGGCGTGGTGGAAGTCCGACTGGTTGTAGGGGAGCTCCTCGACCCGCCGGCCGTCGATCTCGTACGCGACGCAGACCGGGATCTGCTCCCAGCCGGTGAGCACGTCCAGCTTGGTGAGGAAGAAGTCGGTCAGGCCGTTGACGCGGGTGGCGTAGCGCGCGATCACCGCGTCGAACCAGCCGCAGCGGCGGTCACGGCCGGTGGTGACGCCGCGCTCGCCGCCGATGCGGCGCAGCGCCTCGCCGTCCTCGTCGAGCAGCTCGGTCGGGAACGGGCCGGAGCCCACCCGGGTGGTGTACGCCTTCAGGATGCCGATGACCCGGTCGATCTTGGTCGGGCCGATGCCGGCGCCGGTGCAGGCGCCGCCCGCGGTCGGGTTCGACGAGGTCACGAAGGGGTACGTGCCGTGGTCGACGTCGAGCAGGGTGCCCTGGCCGCCCTCCAGCAGGACGACCTTGTTCGCCTTGAGCGCCTCGTCCAGGACGAGGGTGGTGTCGGCGAGGAAGGGCTTGATCTTGTCCGCGTAGCCGAGGTACTCCTCGAGGACCAGGTCGGCCGGGATGGCGCGGCGGTTGTACAGCTTGACCAGGAGCTGGTTCTTGTCGTGCAGCGCCGCCTCGATCTTCTGGCGCAGGATCGACTCGTCGAACAGGTCCTGGACCCGGATGCCGACGCGGTTGATCTTGTCCGCGTAGGTCGGGCCGATGCCGCGGCCGGTGGTGCCGATCCGGCGCTTGCCGAGGAAGCGCTCGGTGACCTTGTCCAGGGTGCGGTGGTACGGCGTGATCAGGTGGGCGTTGCCCGAGACCAGCAGCTTGGAGGTGTCGATGCCGCGCTCGTTGAGCCCGTTGAGCTCGGAGAGCAGCACACCCGGGTCGATCACGACGCCGTTGCCGATCACCGGCGTCACGTTCGGGCTGAGGATGCCGGAAGGGAGCAGGTGCAGGGCGTACTTCTGGTCGCCGATGACCACCGTGTGACCGGCGTTGTTGCCGCCCTGGTAGCGGACGACGTAGTCGACGGAGCCGCCGAGGAGGTCGGTGGCCTTCCCCTTGCCCTCGTCCCCCCACTGAGCGCCAACGAGCACGAGTGCCGGCACAGGCGTACACCCCTTCCGGTTGGGGCATCCTGCGTAGGCCGCAGTCTGCCCCGAGATAGACGAAGCCCCTGGCGCAGTAGCGCAAGGGGCTCTTGCACCGAGAGATTACCTGAGGAAGGACCGGTCGTGTCGTCCCTGTCCACGCCTGCGAACGGCGGCCCCGAGCCGCTTCTGCTGCTCCTCGACCCGGCGGCCCGGCAGACCGACGGCGAGTCGGTGCGGATCGCGAAGGACGTGCTCTGCGGTGGTGCGGACGTCAAGGTGGTCTACCCGGAGAGCACGTCCGAGCTCGACCGGGTGCTTTCGCACCGGGGTCGCAGGCGACCGGTGGTGATCGGTTCCGACCTCGCGCTGCAGCGGGTCCTGCAGGCGCTGCACCGGCACCGTGAGCTGGGCGCGGATCCGGTGGGCATGGTTCCGGTCGGCCGGGCGGAGGAGCTGGCGGCGGCCCGCGCGCTCGGCGTGCCGGGCGAGCCGGTGCGGGCGGCGCGGGCGGTGCTGTCGGGGGCGTCGCGCAAGCTCGACCTGCTGGTGGACGACGGTGGCGGGGTGGCCCTGGGCGGGGTGCGGATCACCGGTGCCGGGGCGCGCAGGCCGGGCGGCCGTTCGGGCGGCTGGCGTTCGCTATGGGCGAAACTGGCTGCGGCCGAGCAGGCGAACGCCCTCACGGCCGAGGGGCGGCCCGCCGCCGAGCTCAGCCCCCGGGTCCGGGTCGAGGCCGACGGGCGGCTGCTGGCCGACGTGCACCGTCCGGTCCGGCTGGTCCAGGTGACGCTGCCGGGCGGCGAGTCGGACGGCGCCGGCGTCATGGAGGTGGTGGTCCGCGCGCCCGGCGCGCTCGTGCGGGCGAGGGCGGCGAGCGTCTCGGTGATCGGCCGCGGCTTCGGCTACGAGGCGGACGGCCGCGCGGTCGGCCCGGTCCGCGCCCGCACCTGGACGGTCCACCCGGGCGCCTGGGGGCTGCTGCTGCCGGCCGCCTGACGGCGCGCGCCGGCCCCCGGTGGCCGCCGGGGCGGCTCGCGGGGGCCGGTGAAGCGGGAGTGAACGCCGGGTGAGCAGGCTCACGTTCGCCGCCGCCGCGATCCCGACCGCTCCGCACACGGAACGCCCCAACAGGCGCGAACCGCAAGGCCAACCGCCACCCGCCGGAATTCCCCCCACCCGAAATCCCCACCCCGTAAGGGGTTTTGTCTACGCGCGTTACTGGCCGATCGCCCGACAAACGCGGCATCCCGCGTTCCGGAAGCCTGTGCCAACTGCCCTAGACTCGAAGGCGTGCCACGTGGTGACGGAAGACTCAACCACGATCTTCTTCCCGGTGAGAAAGGCCCCCAGGACGCTTGCGGCGTCTTCGGTGTCTGGGCTCCCGGCGAGGAGGTCGCCAAGCTCACGTTCTTCGGCCTTTACGCCCTGCAGCACCGCGGTCAGGAATCCGCGGGCATCGCAGTGAGCAACGGCTCCCAGATTCTCGTCTTCAAGGACATGGGACTCGTCTCCCAGGTCTTCGACGAGGCCTCGCTGGGGTCGTTGCACGGGCATATCGCCGTCGGACACGCCCGCTACTCGACCACCGGTTCCTCGGTCTGGGAGAACGCCCAGCCGACCTTCCGGGCGACCGTGCACGGTTCGCTGGCCCTCGGGCACAACGGAAACCTGGTGAACACCGCCGAACTGGCGGCCATGGTCGCCGAACTGCCCGGCGAGGAGCACGTCTCCCGCTCCGGGCGGACCGCCGCGACCAACGACACCGACCTGGTGACCGCGCTGCTCGCCGGCCACCCGGACCTCTCCATCGAGGAGACGGCCAAGGTCGTGCTGCCCAAGGTCAAGGGCGCGTTCTCGCTCGTCTTCATGGACGAGCACACGCTCTACGCCGCCCGTGACCCGCAGGGCATCCGCCCGCTGGTGCTCGGCCGGCTGGAGCGCGGCTGGGTGGTCGCCTCCGAGACGGCGGCGCTCGACATCTGCGGCGCCTCCTTCATCCGCGAGGTCGAGCCCGGCGAGCTCATCGCCATCGACGAGAACGGCATGCGCACCTCCCGCTTCGCCGAGGCGAAGCCCAAGGGCTGCGTGTTCGAGTACGTCTACCTGGCCCGCCCCGACACCTCCATCGCCGGCCGCAACGTCCACCTCTCCCGCGTGGAGATGGGCCGCCGCCTGGCGAAGGAGGCCCCCGTCGAGGCCGACCTGGTGATAGCGACGCCCGAGTCCGGCACCCCCGCCGCGATCGGCTACGCCGAGGCCAGCGGCATCCCGTACGGCTCCGGCCTGGTGAAGAACGCCTACGTGGGCCGCACCTTCATCCAGCCGAGCCAGACCATCCGCCAGCTCGGCATCCGGCTCAAGCTGAACCCGCTGCGCGAGGTCATCCAGGGCAAGCGCCTGGTGGTCGTCGACGACTCGATCGTCCGCGGCAACACCCAGCGCGCGCTGGTGAAGATGCTCCGCGAGGCCGGCGCGGCCGAGGTCCACATCCGGATCTCCTCGCCGCCGGTGAAGTGGCCCTGCTTCTTCGGCATCGACTTCGCCACCCGCGCTGAGCTGATCGCCAACGGCATGACCATCGAGGAGATCGGCCGCACGCTCGGCGCGGACTCGCTCTCCTACATCTCGATCGACGGCATGATCGAGGCCACCAAGCAGCCCAAGGACAGGCTCTGCCGGGCCTGCTTCGACGGTGAGTACCCGATGGAGCTGCCGGACCCGGCGCTGCTCGGCAAGCTCCTGCTGGAGGCCGAGATCAAGGGCGGCCAGCAGCCGCCCGCCGTGCGCGGCAAGCCGACCAGCGGCAGCGACCTGGACGGCGTCCAGTCGCTGCTCGGCGGGGCGGGCGCGGCCGACGCGCTGCGCCGCCCGTAGCGTCACCACGGTGGGGTCCCGCGAACCGGGGCCCCACCGCTGTTCAGCCCCCCGGCTGTTCCCGAACAACCCCCCAGACCCGAGAGGGCCGCACCGCAGTGACCAGCAACCAGAACGGCGCCACCTACGCCGCCGCCGGCGTCGACATCGAGGCGGGCGACCGCGCCGTCGAGCTCATGAAGCAGTGGGTGAAGAAGGCCAACCGCCCCGAGGTGGTCGGCGGTCTCGGCGGCTTCGCCGGCCTCTTCGACGCGTCCGCGTTCAAGAGCTACGAGCGGCCGCTGCTGGCTTCGGCCACCGACGGCGTGGGGACCAAGGTGGCCATCGCGGCCGCCATGGACAAGCACGACACCATCGGCCACGACCTGGTCGGCATGGTCGTCGACGACCTGGTGGTCTGCGGCGCCGAGCCGCTGTTCATGACCGACTACATCTGCGTCGGCAAGGTCGTGCCGGAGCGGGTCGCCGCGATCGTCAAGGGCATCGCCGAGGGCTGCGCGCTGGCCGGCTGCGCCCTGGTCGGCGGCGAGACCGCCGAGCACCCGGGCCTGCTCGGCCCGGACGAGTACGACGTGGCGGGCGCCGGCACCGGCGTCGTCGAGGCCGACGCCCTGCTCGGCGCGGACCGCGTCCGGGCCGGCGACGTGGTGATCGCGATGGCCGCCTCCGGCCTGCACTCCAACGGCTACTCGCTGGTCCGCCACGTGCTGCTGAACGAGGCCGGCTGGAAGCTGGACCGCAAGGTCGAGGAGTTCGGCCGCACCCTCGGCGAGGAGCTGCTGGAGCCGACCCGGATCTACTCGCTGGACTGCCTGGCGCTCACCCGCGCGACCGAGGTGCACGCCTTCTCGCACGTCACCGGTGGCGGCCTGGCGGCCAACCTGGCCCGGGTCGTCCCGGACGGCCTGCACGCCCGCCTGGACCGCGGCACCTGGACCCCGCTGCCGGTCTTCCAGACCGTCGCCGAGGTCGGCAAGGTGGCCACCCTGGAGATCGAGAAGACGCTCAACATGGGCGTCGGCATGGTCGCGGTCGTCCCGCCGCACTCGGTGGACGTCGTGCTGTCGATCCTGGAGGACCGCGGCGTCGAGGCCTGGCTGCTCGGCGACATCGTCGAGCGCGGCGACGGTCACGAGGGCGGCGCGGCCCTCTACAACGCCTACGAGGGCTTCACGGCGGGCTGATCCCGGCCGGAACGACGAGGGGCCCCTCCGGTGCGCCGGAGGGGCCCCTCGTGCCGTCCGGGGCCGTGAGCGGCCGTGCGCGGAGGGCGGGGCGGGCGCGCCGGGACCGTGTCCGGGAGGGCGGTGGGGCGGGCGTGCGCGGGAACGCCGAAAACCGGCCCGGCGCCCTGGGGCGCCCGGACCGGTCGGCGGGACTACGGGTTACGAGCGGCGGGAGGCCTGCGACGGCCCGGTACCCGGCCCGCTGTCGTCCTCGTCGTCGAGGTCGGCGTAGCGGGCGGCGTACTCCGCGTACGGGTCGTCGTCCTCCTCCTCCTCGATCGGCTCCGGCTCGATCGAAGCGGTGGACGGCGATACGCCCAGCTCGTTGGACAGACGGTTAGCGTCGAACCCGCCGCTGTTGTACTTCAGCTCGCGGGCGACCTTCGTCTGCTTGGCCTTGGCCCGGCCGCGCCCCATGGGTCGACCCCCTCAACGATGGGGCTCACGGCCCCGAGTCTGACACGTGTTCATGATCAGGTCCGGCCTGCCCGAATGGGAGGACCGTCCCTTGGAGCATTAACGGTACCTGTTTCCGCCGCTGGACGGTACGTCGTCGGTGTGACGTGGCGCGCACCGACTGCACCCGAGACCAGGTCTTCCCAGGTCAGGGGAGGTTTTGCGGCGGTTTGCGCGCTGTCCGGAGGTGTCTGAGGTCCGTCGTTCCAGGACCGATTATCCCCCCTAGGGGGACGTTGGATCACCCGATCGGGCGCAGAAGTGAGAATCCGGTTCCACATCGTGATGCGCGGGGGACGGAAGAAGACCGCCCCCCGCGCACCCCGGGTCCGGACCGGGCCGGATCAGGCCCGGCGGGCACCCGGCAGCAGCACCGTGCGCAGCGCGCTGATCTCGCGCATCCGCTTCTCGGCCAGGCGGTCGGCGGCGACCGCCGGCGGCACGCCGTCGGAGGTGGCGCGGGTGAAGATCTCCAGGGTCGTGTCGAAGATCCTGGTGGCCTTGTTCTTGGCCCGCTCGAAGTTGAAGCCGTCGATCTCGTCGGCGACCTGGATCACGCCGCCGGAGTTCACCAGGTAGTCCGGCGCGTAGAGGATGCCGCGGTCGGCGAGGTCCTTCTCGACGCCCGGGTGGGCCAGCTGGTTGTTGGCCGCGCCGCAGACGATCGAGGTGCCGAACTCGCCCAGCGCCGCGACGACGGAGTCGGTCAGCGCACCGCCGAGGGCGCAGGGGGCGTAGACGTCCAGCTTGGCCTGCAGCAGGGCGGCGGTGTCGGCGACCACCTCCACCTCGGGGTGGGCGGCGCGGACGCGGTTGACCGCGGCCTCGAAGGGGTCGGTGACGACGACCGTGGCGCCGTCCGCGACCAGGTGGCCGACCAGGTAGTGGCCGACCTTGCCGACGCCCGCGACGCCGACCCGGCGGCCGCGCAGCGTCGGCTGGCCCCAGCGGGCCTGGGCGGTGGCGCGCATGCCCTGGAACACGCCGAAGGCGGTCAGGATGGAGGAGTCGCCGGCGCCGCCGTGCTCGGGCGAGCGGCCGGTCACGAACTCGGTCTCGCGCGCGATGACGTCCATGTCCTGCACGTAGGTGCCCACGTCGCAGGCCGTGATGTAGCGGCCGCGCAGGGACTCCACGAAGCGGCCGTAGGCCCGGAGCATGGCCTCGTTCTTGTCCTTGTTCGGGTCGCCGATGATGACGGCCTTGCCGCCGCCGAGGTCGAGCCCGGCCAGCGCGTTCTTGTAGGACATGCCGCGGGACAGGTTGAGCGCGTCCTCCAGGGCCGCCTCCTCGGAGGCGTACGGGAAGAAGCGGGTGCCGCCGAGGGCGGGGCCCAGCGCGGTGGAGTGGATGGCGATGATCGCCTTGAGCCCGGAGCTCCGGTCGTGGCAGAGCACGACCTGCTCGTGGCCGTCGCCGGGGGCGCCGTCCTGCTCGGTGCGGAAGATCCTGCTGAGCACGCCGGGTGCGGGGTGCGTGGCGGGGGTCTGTACGTCGGTCACTGTGGTGACTCCAGTATCGAAGGCCCGCTGCTGTGGTGCGGGCGCCTAAGGCGAAGCGTAGTCGCGCGTGCGGTGGCGATCGGCCCTCTTGTCCGAGCTTGTGCCGGTTGTCCGAGGGGTGAGACGGGCCGCGGTCCGCGGTGCGGGCGCGAACGGTTCGGGAGCGCGCCCTCCCGGGGCCGGTCGGCGCGTGCGACCATGCAGGACGTGACCGTCGTACGCACCTCGGTACTGCCGCCCTACGCCGCCCACCTGCGGGTCTACGAGCCGCTCGCCGCCTACCCGGAGCCCGAGCGGGCCCGGTGGCAGGCCTACGCGGCGGAACACGGGCCGGACGCCGGGGACGCGGCGCAGCCGGTGGCCGGGGCGGCCCTGGAGGAGCAGCGCGGGGCGCTCGCGGAGCTGGTCGCCCGGACGCCCCGGGCGCTGCCCGAGCGGGAGAGCGAGCGGGCCTTCGTGCGGGTGGTGGACGGCGTGCTCTACGTCTGCCCGTGGGCGACCAGGCTGCGCAGCTGGCAGGCCCTGGAGGAGCTGCGGGCGGCCGCCCCGGTGACGTTGCTGGACACCGCGGTGCCGCCGGTGGCCCGGGCGGCCGCCGAGGCGGACCACGAGCGCTGGCGGGCCGAGCACCCGGACGCCCGGCCGTGGATCCTGACGAGCCGGTGGGAGGTGCCGGTGCGCTGGTTCCTGCCGTTCGGCGACGAGGACCGCTGCTTCGTGCCGGCGGCGGAGCCGGGCGGTCCGGCGCGGGCGGCGGCGCTGTTCTACCTGGTGCCGATGGCGCAGGCGCGGCGGCGGGTGGCCCGGGCCTACCGGGCGCTGCGTGAGGAGGTGCCGGACGGGGAACTGGTCCGGGGGGCGGAGCGGGTCGGGCGGTGGCTGGAGGAGTTCCACCCGCGCTCGCTGGTGGAGCTGGACTACGGGGGGCTGGTGCATCTGCTGGGGCCCGAGCGGCTGTTGGCGGACCGTTCGGCGGGGGAGCTGGAGGAGGGGCTGCGCGCGCTGCGGGCGGGGGACGCCGCGGAGGCGATGCGGGCGTACGGGGAACTGACGGCGCGGTGGCGGCGGGTGCTGGCGCTGCGGTACGCGAACTGACCCCGTGGGGCCCGTGTATGACTGGAAGGGTCCTACGGCCCGGACCGCATGACCAAGGTCCTGGTTCGGGTCAATAGCTGTCGAACGTGACACTACTCACCGTTGACGCGAACTTACCCCTATGTGCAAAAATGGGACAACCAGCCCAACTTCACGTGAGCGTGCCCACTTTTGGGTGGTTCTGGAGTCGATGCGTGCTTTGCGGGGAAACGGAGGGTCTGGTCCCTTCGTAACCGGACGTCACGACCGCGTGACTGTCCGTTATGGGGTGGTCCATCGCCATCCGTCAGCCTTGAACCCGTGAGGGGTCAATTTTGGCGGTTTGGTCGATAGGGCTGGACGGATGGTGTAGTTGTAGACACCAGGACAAGCCGTTCGTCCTATAACCGACTCGGCCCGTCTATGCCATTTCGGGCATCGCGGGCCAAGGTGCAGAATTTGAAGGATAGAACCGCCCTGGTTCGGTTCTCCCGAGGAGGCCGCTCATGACCGCTCGTACCCCTGATGCTGAGCCGCTGCTGACGCCGGCAGAGGTTGCCACCATGTTCCGCGTGGACCCGAAGACGGTCACCCGCTGGGCCAAGGCGGGCAAGCTGACGTCCATTCGCACGCTCGGCGGTCACCGCCGTTACCGCGAGGCGGAGGTGCGCGCTCTGCTGGCCGGGATTCCCGCTCAGCGCACTGAGGCCTGATAGGCCGAAGGCTCTTTAAAGGGGCCGCTTACCGGACTCCGCCGGGTCCGGTAAGCGGCCCCTTTGCCATGCCCGGGGCCGGCCGCGCCGGGGGCGGAATGCTGAACTCCGGATAACGATTCGATGTGCGTGGGGCGGGGGGGATTTACAGTGAATGGCAGTGCAATTTTACATATTAAATTAGCAGGGTCGTGATGGGCGTGTGACGGAGTCATGATCGGGAAATGGGGGGTGACGACGGTCACACGTCCGGGGCTTGTGGTCTAGACCTGTCCGGGCGTAGGGAAGCCGGCGGGAAGCGCCCGCGCGAAAACGCGAGAGGCCCGGAACCTGACGGTTCCGGGCCTCTCGCACTGCGGCGATCCCGACGGGACTTGAACCCGCGACCTCCACCTTGACAGGGTGGCGAGCTAACCAACTGCTCCACGGGACCAGAGTTTTCTGATCTCGTTCACTCGCTTGCCGCGCTGCGAACAAGACAGACTGTAGCCCATGTCGGGCCCCCAGGTCGAACCGGGACCTGAGGGCCCCTGAGGACCGCCCAGCTCAGAGCGCCGCCCGGGCCGCCTCCATCGCCTTCATGATCCGCTTCTCCGACACCGGGCTCGGCGTCCCCAACGACTGGGCGAAGAAGCTCACCCGCAGCTCCTCGATCATCCAGCGGATCGCCAGCACCTCCGCGGAGGGCTGCTGCCCGGCCGGAACGGCCGCCAGCAGCTCCCCGTACGCCTGCTGCACCTGCTGGACCTTCAGCAGGTGCTGGGCGTCCCGCTGCGGGTGGTTGGGCAGCGCCTCCAGCCGGCGGTCCACCGCCAGCAGGTAGCGCTTGAGGTCCGGCAGCCGCTGCCAGCCGGTGCCCGTGACGAAGCCCGGGTGCACCAGGGAGGCCAGGTGCAGCCGGACGTCGTTCACCGCGTTCAGCAGCACCGGGCTGCTCACCGTCTTCAGCCGGGTCGAGGCCTTGTGGAAGGCGATCAGCGCGGTGGCCGTCTTCAGCGTGGTGTCGGCCGACAGGTCGTACAGGTCGGCCCGCACCTTGTCGTGCAGCTTGCCGAAGGCCGCCTCGTCCCAGGCCGGGCCGCCCGCCAGGGTCATCAGCCGGTCCGTCGCGCAGGCCACCACGTCCTCGAACAGGGCGGCGACCGAGCCGTGCGGGTTGTGCGAGAGCGCCAGCTTCGCCTGGTTGCCCAGCCGACCCTGGATCGACTTGGCCGGGGAGGTGGTCGTCAGCACCAACAGCCTGCGGGTGCCCTCCCACATCGCCTGCGCCTGCGCCTGCGGGGTGTCGAACAGCTTGACGCCGACCGTCTCCCCCTCGTCCACCAGCGCCGGGTAGGCCCGCAGCGAGTGGCCGCGCGAGCGCTGCTCGAAGGTGCGCTGGAGCACCGGCAGACCGGCCGGCCAGGCCGTCAGCCCGCCCTGCTCGATGCCCCGGCCCGACGCCGCCGAGGACAGCGTCTCCTTCAGCTTCGGCTTGAGCCGCAGCCGCAGCTCCTCCAGGTCCTTGGACTCGGCGAGCCTGCGGCGGCCGTCCACCACCCGGAAGGTCACCTTGAGGTGGTCCGGGACCCGCTCGTCGTCCCAGGCCTCCGGCGGGACGGTGACGGCCGTCAGCCGCTTCAGCGCGCGCTCCAGGGAGGGCAGCAGCGGCTCCTGGCGGTCCTTCACCTCGCGCAGCGCGGCCTTCGCGAAGTCCGGCGCCGGGACGAAGTTGCGCCGGATCGCCTTCGGCAGCGACTTGATGTACGCGGTGACCAGCTCGGCCCGCAGACCGGGGATCTGCCAGTCGAAGCCTTCCGCGGTGACCTGGTTGAGCACCGGCAGCGGGATGTGGACGGTCACCCCGTCCGCGTCGCTGCCCGGCTCGAACTGGTAGGTCAGCTGGAAGCGGAGCTTGCCCTGCTGCCAGTGGTCCGGGTAGTCGGCCTCGGTGACGCCGTCCGCGGTGTCGTTGATCAGCATCGACTTCTCGAAGTTGAGCAGGTCCGGCTGCTCGTGCCGGGCCTTCTTCCACCAGGCGTCGAAGTGCCGGGTGGAGACCACGTCCTCCGGCAGCCGGGCGTCGTAGAACTCGAACAGGGTCTGGTCGTCCACCAGGATGTCGCGGCGGCGGGCCCGGTTCTCCAGCTCCTCGACCTCGCCGAGCAGCCGGCGGTTCTCGGCGAAGAACCGGTGGTGGGTCTCCCAGTCGCCCTCGACCAGGGCGTTGCGGATGAACAGCTCGCGGCAGAGCTCCTGGTCGATCCGGCCGTAGTTGACCTTGCGCTGGGCGACGACCGGCATCCCGTAGAGGGTCACCTTCTCGTACGCCAGGACGGCCCCGGCCTTCTTCTCCCAGTGCGGCTCGCTGTAGCTCCGCTTGATCAGGTGGCCGGCCAGCGGCTCGACCCACTCCGGCTCGATCTTCGCGTTGATCCGCGCCCAGAGCCGGGACGTCTCGACCAGCTCGGCCGACATCACCCAGCGCGGCGGCTTCTTGAACAGGCCGGAGCCCGGGAAGACCGCGAAGCGGGCGCCGCGCGCACCGCCGTACTCGCGCTTCTCCGCGTCGAAGAGGCCGATGTGGGAGAGCAGGCCGGCCAGCAGCGACTGGTGGATCCGGTCGGCGTCCGGCTCGGCGCCGGGATGCGGCTCCTCGACCGCCACGCCCAGCTGCCGGGCGACGGTGCGCAGCTGGGTGTAGATGTCCTGCCACTCCCGTATCCGCAGGTAGTTGAGGAACTCCGCCTTGCACATCCGGCGGAACGCCGAGGAGGACAGCTCCTTCTGCTGCTCCCGGACGTAGCGCCACATCGACAGGTAGGCGAGGAAGTCGGAGGTCTCCGAGTTGAACCGGCGGTGCCGGTCGTCGGCGGCCTGGCGCTTCTCGGCGGGGCGCTCGCGCGGGTCCTGGATGGAGAGCGCCGCGGCGATCACCATCACGTCGCGCACGCAGCCGTTGCGCTCCGCCTCCAGCACCATCCGGGCCAGCCGCGGGTCCACCGGGAGCTGCGCCAGCTGGCGGCCGAGCGGGGTCAGGCGCTTGCGCGGGTCCTTCTCGTCCGGGTTCAGCGCGCCCAGTTCGTGCAGCAGGTGCACGCCGTCCCGGATGTTGCGGGAGTCCGGCGGGTCCAGGAACGGGAAGGCGGCGATGTCGCCGAGGCCGGCCGCCGTCATCTGCAGGATCACCGAGGCCAGGTTGGTGCGCAGGATCTCGGCGTCGGTGAACTCGGGGCGGGAGAGGAAGTCCTCCTCCGAGTACAGCCGGATGCAGATGCCGTCCGAGGTGCGGCCGCAGCGGCCCTTGCGCTGGTTGGCGCTGGCCTGGCTGACCGCCTCGATCGGCAGCCGCTGCACCTTGGTGCGGTGGCTGTAGCGGGAGATCCGGGCGGTGCCCGGGTCGATCACGTACTTGATGCCCGGGACGGTGAGGCTGGTCTCGGCGACGTTGGTGGCGAGCACGATCCGGCGGCTGCCGGAGCGCTGGAACACCCGGTGCTGCTCGGCCGAGCTCAGCCGGGCGTACAGCGGCAGGACCTCGGTCGACTTCAGCTTCAGCCGGTTGAGCGCGTCGGCGGTGTCCCGGATCTCGCGCTCGCCGGAGAGGAAGACCAGGATGTCGCCCGGGCCCTCGGCCTGCAGCTCCTGGGCGGCCTCGCAGATCGCCTGGACCTGGTCCCGGTCGCGGTCGGCGTCGGCCGCGTCCTCGTCCTCGGCACCCTCCTCGACGAGCGGGCGGTACCGGACCTCCACCGGGTAGGTGCGGCCGGAGACCTCGATGATCGGCGCGTCCCCGAAGTGCCGGGCGAAGCGCTCCGGGTCGATGGTCGCGGAGGTGATCACGACCTTGAGGTCCGGGCGGCGGGGGAGCAGCTGCTTGACGTAGCCGAGGATGAAGTCGATGTTGAGGCTGCGCTCGTGCGCCTCGTCGATGATCAGGGTGTCGTACTGGCGCAGCTCGCGGTCCGTCTGGATCTCGGCGAGCAGGATGCCGTCCGTCATCAGCTTGACCAGGGTGTCCGGACCGACCTGGTCGGTGAACCGGACCTTCCAGCCGACCGCCTCGCCCAGCGGGCTGTCCAGCTCCTCCGCGACCCGCTCGGCCACCGTGCGGGCGGCGATCCGGCGCGGCTGGGTGTGGCCGACCAGGCCGCGCACGCCCCGGCCGAGCTCCAGACAGATCTTGGGGATCTGGGTGGTCTTGCCCGAGCCGGTCTCGCCCGCGACGATCACCACCTGGTGGTCCCGGATGGCCGCCAGGATGTCGTCCTTCTTCTGGCTGACCGGCAGCTCGGCGGGATAGGTGATCGCCGGGACGGCGCTGCGGCGCTGCTCGACCAGCAGCTCGGCGCGTTCGATGTCGGCGGCGATCTCGGCGGCGACCTTCTGCCGGGCCTCGGGCTTGCGGACCCGGCGGGCCCCCTCCAGCCGGCGCCCGATCCGGACCTGGTCGCGCAGGGTCAGTTCCGGAAGGCGGGCGGCCAGCTCGCCGATCCCTGGCCCGTCGGCGGGGGCGGCGGCGGACTGGACTGCGGGAGAACTCACTGCGGGCATCCCTCTAGGTTCGCAAGGAGGGGCGGCGGCGCGCACCTCGGTTTTCGAGCCCCTCCAGTGTCACAGTCGCCGGTGGCCGAGCGCGAACGGCGGGTCGGGTCGGGTGCGGGTGATCGGGTGCGGGGCGCCCGGGGCGGGCTGTCGGGGGCGATCGGGTGCGGGTGATCGGGCGGGGCGGCAGCGGTTCGGGGCGGATCCGGGCTCCAGCCGTCCGGGCGAAGCCGGACTCGGACGTCACGGGCATCACCTCCTACGCGGCGGACGGCTCGGCCGCCGCCGACCAGCCGGCTCCGCGCCCGTCGGGCCTCGGGCCGCGCCCGGTCGGCGGCGACGTGCGCCCGATCCGTCGGTCCCGTGCGCCACAGTGGTGGGCGACAACGGACGTGACGGGCCGTCGGCGGCCCGGAGGGCGGTGGGTGATGAGCGGCGGACCGACGGGACTGTCCGAGGAGCGGCTCGGCCGGATGCACCGGGTGCTGACCGGCCACGTCGAGGGCGGCGGGGTGCCCGGTCTGGTGGCCGCCGTCGCCCGGGACGGCGACGAACACGTGGAGGTCCTGGGCCACCACGACCTCGCCGGCACCACCCCGATGCGCCGGGACACCCTCTTCCGGATCGCCTCGATGAGCAAACCGGTCACCGCGGTGGCCGCCCTCACCCTCGTCGAGGAGTGCGTGCTGCGGCTCGACGACCCGGTCGACGACCTGCTGCCCGAGCTGGCCGACCGCCGGGTGCTGCGCCGCCCGGACGGCGAGCTCGACGACACCGAGCCCGCCGCGCGGCCGATCACCCTGCGCGACCTGCTCACCTTCCGGCTCGGCCACGGCCTCGCCATGCTCCCGCCCACCGCCCCGATCGCCGGGGCCCTGGCCGAGCGCGGGGTCGACGTCCGGGCGCCCCGGGCCGACCAGCCGGAGCCGGACGAGTTCCTGCGCAGGCTCGGAGAGTTGCCCCTGCTCCACCAGCCCGGCGCCGGCTGGCTCTATCACACCGGCTCGGCCGTCCTCGGCGTCCTGCTCGCCCGGGCCTGCGGGCGACCGCTCGGCGAGGTGCTGCGCGAGCGCGTCCTCGACCCGCTCGGCATGCGGGACACCGGCTTCGTCGTCCCGGCCGACCAGCTCCACCGGCTGCCCGTCGAATACCTGTACGACCCCGCCGGCGGGCGGCTCGTCCCCTACGACGGCGCCACCGGCGACAGCGCCTGGGCCCGCCCCGCGGTGTTCCCGGACGGCGGCGCCGACCTGGTCTCCACCCTGGACGACTACCTGGCCTTCGCCCGGATGCTGCTCGGCGGCGGCAGCCACCGCGGCGTGCGGGTGCTCTCCCGGCCGACCGTCGAGCTGATGACCACTGACCAGCTCACCCCCGCCCAACTGGCCGCCTCCGGACCGCTGCTCGGCCGGGAGGACCTCACCGGCTGGGGCTTCGGCGTCTCCGTCACCACCGCCCGGACCGGCCTCGCAGCCCCCGGCCGCTACGGCTGGGACGGCGGCCTCGGCACGGTCTGGTTCAACGACCCGGCCGAGCGGCTGACCGGGGTGCTGCTCACCCAGCGGATGTTCGAGTCCGCCACGCCGCCGGCGATCGCGCGGGACTTCGAGACGGCGGCGTACCAGGCCCTGGCGGGGTGACGGGCGGGGCGTCCCCGCGGCCCGGGTGACGGGTGGTCGCCGGGAGGGGGCGGGGGCGGGGCCCGGGTCCGGGTGGCCGGGCGGGGCGGGCGCCGGGCCGGGCGGGCTCAGGTGGTGAGCGCGGCCTCGTCGGCGTCCGGCAGCCAGTCCCGGGCCGGGTCGTACTCCAGCCACCTGCTGCGCCCGGCCTCGGCGGCGAACGCCCGGAGCAGCGGCTCCAGCAGGGCGTCGGGGCCGGCGCCGCCGCCGTCCTCGCGCCAGAGCAGCGACCATGCGTAGAGCGGCGTCGGGCCGGCCAGCGGCACCGTCCGCACCCCCGGCCGGCCCGGGCCGGGGTGCGCCTCCGGCAGCGGGCAGTCGGCCGGGACGAGCGAGAAGCAGCCGGGGTCGGTGCGGATCCGCTCGACGAAGTGCTCCGGGCCCAGGTTGGTCGAACCGATCCGCCCGGCGATGCCGAAGCGGTCGGCGAAACGGGTCAGGAAGTCCAGCCGGTCCACCGCGGCCGGGAAGCGCAGCACGCCGTCGCGCAGGTCCGCCGGGCTCAGCACCTCCCGGTCGGCCAGCGGGTGGTCGGTGCTCAGCAGGGCGTCCACCGGCTCCAACCGGACCAGTCGGTGCGTCAACCCGGCGTCGCCGCCGTCCGGCAGGGCGTGCACCCGGCCGAACCCGGCGTCCGACTCCCCGCGCAGCACCGCCGCCGCGACCGACGGCAGGTCCCGTCCCGGCACCGGCTCCACCTCCAGCCCCGGCACCCCGCCCAGCGCCTGCGCGACCGTCCGCATCGGCGCGAACAGGTGCCCCCACACGTCGATCCGCAGCGGCCGCCGGGCACCCCCCACCGCCGCCACCGCGCGCTCGCCCTGCTCCAGCACCCGCCGGGCCGGTCCGAGGAACCGCCGCCCCGCTTCCGTCAGCGCCACCCCGCGGGCGTCCCGCTCCAGCAGCCGGACCCCGAGCACCCCCTCCAGCCGGGCCACCCGCTTCGAGAGCGCCTGCTGGGTGATGCCCGACCGCCCGGCCGCCCGGCCGAAGTGCAACTCCTCCGCGGCCGTCACGAACGCCCGCACCTGCGCGAGATCGAGATCCATGACCGGCCAGCCTATGCCGCGCGGACCCCCGCCGGGCGGGCGCGGCCGGAGCCCGCCCCCGGGCCCGTCCCCGACGCCCGTGCGGGCCCGCCGGGCCCGGCAGCACAACCGGCGGTTGTCGCCGCCGCCCCCTCGTTGTTGGACCGGCCCCCGGCGGGCGCGGTGAGCTGGGGCCGTTCCCGGGCCGCCAGGGCCCGGGCGGCCGTGGAGGGAAGAGCGCGATGAGGGCACTGCTGGGCACCGGGCGGCGGGACGTACCGGTCGGCTTCGCCGAGGTGGACCAGCCGAAGCCGGGGCCGGGGGAGGCCCTGGTGAAGGTCGAGGCGTTCTCGGTGAACCGCGGCGAGACCTTCCAGCTGGAGGCCCCCCGGCCCGGTTGGCGGCCCGGGAAGGACGTCGCCGGGCTGGTCGTCCAGGCGGCCGCCGACGGATCGGGCCCGGCCGTCTGCCGGCGGGTGGTCGGCCACCCGCCGGCCGGGGGCTGGGCCGAGTACGTGGCCGTCCCGACCTCCTCGCTCGCCGAACTGCCCGACACCCTGGACACCGTCCGTGCCGCCGCACTGCCGCTCGCGGGTCTCACCGCGCTGCGCCTGCTCCGCACCGCGGGCCCGCTGGCCGGCCGCCGGGTGCTGCTGACCGGCGCCTCCGGCGGTGTCGGCCACTACGTCACCGAGCTGGCCGCCGCCGCGGGCGCCGAACTGACCGCGGTCACCGCGTCCCCGGAGCGCGGCCGCCGGCTGGCCGAGCTGGGCGCGGCCGAGGTGGTGCACGAGGTCGCGGCGGCGCGCGGCCCGTACGACCTGGTGCTGGAGTCCACCGGCGGGGCCGCCCTGCCGGTGGCGCTCGCCCGGCTGGCCCGGCGCGGCACGCTGATCTGGTTCGGCCAGGCCTCCAGGACGCCCGCCACGCTCGACTTCTTCGACTTCTTCGCCGGCCCGGAGTCCGCCACCCTGCGGCACTTCCACTACGCCGACTCCGACGCCCCCGACGGCGAGGACCTCGCCACCCTGGTGCGCCTGGCGGCGGGCGGCCGGCTGACCCCGGAGCTCGGCCGGGTCGCGCCCTGGGAGGAGACCGCCGCCGTCCTCACCGACCTGCGCGAGCGCCGGATCCGCGGCAAGGCCGTGCTGACCGTCGGCTGAGCCCGGCGCGGCCGCCGGGCGTTCCGCCCCTTCACCCGGCCGTCGACCCCTGCCCTTCCACCCCGCCCGTCCCACGCCGCCGGAAGCGAGCCCGCGATGACCGTCACGCCCGACACCGCCGATGCCACCGACACCCCTGATGCCGCTGACACCCCCGACCTCTCTTTCCTGGACGCCCCCGGCCTGACGGCCGCCTTCGTCGAGGAGACCCGCCCGCGCGCCCACGGCGCCGGCCTCGACCCGTACGAGTACGCCCGGGTGACCGCCGCCCTGACCTCCCTGCACGACTGGCCCGCGGCCTGCCGCGCCGCCGGCCGGCGGCACGCCGAGGCCGCCGGCCGGGCCGAGGCCGAGGGCCGGAGCGTCACCGCCGGCACCGGCTACCGGGCGGCCGCCCGCTGGTTCCACTTCGCCTGCCTGCTGCCGCACCCCGACCGGGCCGCCGCCGCCCGCGCCGCCACCGAGGCCGACGAGGCGATGCGGCGGGCGCTGGCCCTCCTCGAACCGGACGCGCGACGCGTCGAGGGCGAGGGCTTCGCGGGCTGGCTGCGCCGCCCCCGGGCGGCTGTCGCGGGCGGCCTCCCGGTGGTGCTGGTGGTGCCGGGGACGGACTCCGGCAAGGAGGAGTTCCACGCCGTCGCCGAGGCCCTGCTGGCCCGTGGCCTCGCCGTCCTCGCGATCGACGGCCCGGGGCAGGGGGTCCTCGCCGCCGTCAGCACCCAGGAGCCGGACTACCACCGGATCGTCGCCCGCGCCCTGGACGCCCTCGACGCGGACGCGGGCCTGGACCTGGACCTGGACCGGGTCGCCGTGATCGGTCTCAGCCTGGGCGGCCACCACGCCGCGAAGGCCGCCGCCCACGAGCCCCGGGTCCGGGCCGCCGCCCTGGTCAGCGGCCCGTACCGGCTGGACTGGGACGGCCTCGTCCCGTTCGTCACCGCGACCCTCGCCCAGCGCTGCGGCGGCCTCGACGCCGCGCGCGCCTTCGCCCGCCGGATCGACCTGACCGCGCTCGCCCCGACGATCACCACCCCGCTGCTGGTCGTCGAGGGCGGCCAGGACGGCATCCCCGGCGTCACCCCCGCGACGGCCCTCGCCGAGCACGCCCCCGACGCCGAACTGCTGCTCGTCCCGCACGGCAACCACCTGCTCGGCACCGCCCTCGCCGACTGGCTCCCGGCCACCGCCGACTGGCTCGCCACCCGCCTCGCCGCCGACGGGACGCCCGGCGACCGCGGCTGACGACCCGCGGCCGACGAGCGCGAGGTTCCCGTGTCATCACAAGGGAGGTGGGGAAAGGTTCGTTCCGCCGTGGGCGGGCATACGGAAGGCCCCGGAGAGTGGACTCTCCGGGGCCTTCCTTCTGTGGCCAGGGCCGGGGTCGAACCGGCGACCTTCCGCTTTTCAGGCCAAGCCGGGGCGGCGATATGCCCCAGTTTGGGTGATTCTGCCGTCCGTCGAAGGCTGCCGTCGGACGCCATCGTTCGGGCCGGTTGGCGTCAGCGTTGGCGTCAACCGGCTAGTCAGCGGTGCACCAGCAAGAGACTGCGCTGGCTCGCCGTCCGCGATCTTCGTGCCGCCCTGTCCTTGGATTCCCGGCACCGGCGGTGCAGCTCCTGCAGCCTCCGGCACAATCTCCGTGCGCAGGCCCCAGCGCACGCACGAGAATCATGCCGTGACCGATGACGTGCTGAACGCCCAGGACCAGGTTCTACTCCAGACCGTGTACGAGTTGATGGGACAGCGGGGATCCTGGCCGACCTTCACGGCGGTTGACCTCAAGGCCGACCGAGATCTCGGCGTCGAGGACGCCCAGGCGGCCTTGGCCGCGATCAGCTCCCGCTACGTTGCCGATCCATGGCAGGCTCATGGCTATTCGGACCAGGACGAGGTTCGGCTCACCCTCCGTGGGGTGGAAACCTGCCGGGGCGGCTCGGGCGATCTCGCTCGGCTGAGTGAGTTCGTCAAGTGGACCGTGGAGTTGGAGTTGAACAGCTCTGCCGACCCCGAGAAGGAACTCGTCGCCTCCAGCCTGGACTTCGCTGCCCACCTCAAGCTGCCGCTGAGCTCGCCTGGCGGGGACTCTGTCCCTCCGAACAGTGAGGTCATGGACGCGCGCGAGCTGATGAGCCGCTTGTTCGTCCTGGCAGACCTGCTTCCACAGCTGTGGCGGGGGAGCAACAGGCAAACGGCCAGCCCTTGGCAGTGGCAATTCCACGTGAACCGGCGAGGCACCCGGCCCTATCGCAGTGTCCAGGGAGTCGAGGGGCTGCTCGCCTTCCTGGACGGGGAGAGCACGCGCCGGCTGCCCGAGCCGCAAGCGGCCCGTGCCGTTCCCAAACCAGGAGCTGATCATCCTGCACTGCCGGGAACGGGGGACGGGGAGTTGGCCGTCCATCTGACGCTCCTCCGCCCGGAGGTGGTCGAGGTGTGCGCGCAGTTGTTGAAGGCGGACCGGTTCGACGACGCCATCTTCGCTGCCTTCCGGCGGCTCGAGCACGAGGTGCAGCAGAGGATCGGGAGCCCGGCGATCGGCAACGAGCTCGTCAGCTCCGCATTCAAGGAGAGGAAGGACGGCATCCGCATCTCAGATCGAGAGCGGGACGCCGACCGTCTCTTCGAGCTGTTCGCCGGGGCGATCGGGCTGTTCAAGGGCGACCGGTCCCACAAGGACCGGCCCTTGTTGCCCTGCCGATCGCGGCGTGAGTGCCTGCGGATCCTCGCGCACGCGAGCTCGCTGCTCGATCTTCTGGATCGCGACGTCGATCGAGCGCCCGTGGTGCGGGGCTACCGCCATGACCAGGGAACCGCGCTCACGCTGTGGGTGGAGCGCACTGGCAGCCAGGTCGAGGTGTGGCTGGATGAGAAGCACAAGCTCGAAAAGATCAGCTTCCAGACTGGCACGTTGACGGTGGATGTGGCCGGCGTGCCTGCCGGGGAGCACCGGATCCACCTGGTAGACGGAACCCGCCAAGGGCCCGAGCACGTCGTCTGGATCACCCTCGCACCGGGACAGACGAACTGGTACCGGGTAGTGGAGGTGAACATCCCACTGTTCGCCGACGTCTCGGGGCACAGCCAACATGACCTGGCTGGTGTGCGGCTCGCGACTTTGGAGGCTGGCGTTCCTGGTGAGCGAATCCTGGCGACGCGCGAGACGTACCAGGTGGGCCACTACGTCTCCTGGCACTGGGCCGCCTCCGAGCACGGAATCGGAGCGACCTGGGTGCGTAACCGACCGGGTGACCCCCTGCGCAAGGTGTGGGACGACAACGGTGTCTTCGACGGCCAGCCGGTCGCTCCCGCCCACGCCGAGCGCCTGATGAAGATCAGCATCGAGCCTTCACACCTCCTGCTGCGGGGCAAGGGCAAGACGCCGCTGCGGGTAATGGGGCATTTCACCGACGGGACCGCGACCTGGACCTCCCCCATCGACGACCCCCAAGTCGAGTCCAGTGACGAGAAGGTCGCCGTTTTCAGGGGCGGAGCCGTCTTCGCGAAGGGCCCGGGTAGGAGCGTGCTCCGGTGCCTCCACGGGGGCTGCACAGCGGAGGCGAGCTTGGAGGTCGCTGCACACCCGACCGGCACAGTCACCACGTACCTCTCGGGACTTCCTCCGGTAGCCGGTGTCGCCTGGACTCCTGGGGGGTTGGTGGTCAGCACGCGGGGACAGGAACTGTGGCGCGCGGGGAAGGACGGTGTGTACCGGCTGTTTGCCGCCGTGCCGTCACGCCTCCTTCAGAGCCTGGGCACGGACTCTGTGGCTGCCCGCAGCGACGGTGAACTCGCCGTCCGGCTCGTGGACCGACCCGGAATCCTGGTGCTCCACCACGACGGTGACTACTCCAGCAGCAAGCTGATAAGGATCTCCACTGGGCCAGGCGGCACACCGATGGCGTTCGTCTGGGAAGGCGATGACCTGATCGTGGCGATGTTCACGGGCGCCGTGCTGCGGGTGAGGATGGACGGGACTTACACGGCACTCTGCACCGTGTCCGGGCAGCCGGTCGCCATGTCCTACGCCGACGGCACCCTGTACGTGCTCTGCTCGGCTGGTCCGGAACCCCGGAACCGGCTCTGGGAGGTTCCTCTGGCGGCCGAGGCCGGCGGTCCCGTGGACCTGCTGGAGGGAAAGACACTGACAGGCTTGAACGGGGTGGCCTGGAGCAGTGAGGGAATCCTGCTGAGCGACTTCGAGGCGGGCGAGCTTGTCCGCCTCGCCGACGGGCGGATCAAGACCCTGGTTTCAGGCTTGAGGAACCCGAGCCAACTCGTGGTCGCGGACACCGGCGACATCTACGTCGCGGAGTTCGGCGCGGGTGCCGTGCGGCGGGTCATGGCGTGATCCGTCCAGAGGGCCCGACCTCGAGCAGATCAGCTGTGGCGCAGGACCAGCGAGTCGGGGAGGACTTTGCCCACAACCGTTCGCCGCTCCCGAGACCGTGCACGGCCGGGGCACATTTTGCGTAGTCTGGGTCGCTGCACCTGGATCAGTGGACAGGCACGCCCGCGTGCGGTGGACGGACGGAGCATATGGACGAGCGACTTCGGGATCTTGCCCGACGGTCCCCGAACTTCGGTGTGCTCTTCCAGTACCAACCCCTGCTCGCGCTCTACGGCGCCTTGGCAGAGGCCACGGTCTTCACCAACCCCAACGCAGCTCTGGTCCACACCGGCCAGTTCGGCGAGGTCCTGGCCAAGGAACTGGTCACGAGGGTGGGTCTCCGGGTCGACGGCGCCCAGCAGGTCGATCGGCTGGCTGCCCTCACGCGCATCGGCGCCCTCACTCCGCAGGTGCGGAACGCGTTCGATGAACTGCGCAAGGACAGGAATCGCGCAGCCCACGATCACCTGTTCGACTCGGTCCGCGCTCTCAAGGCGATCGAGGCCGCCTACGATCTGGGCAGCTGGTTCCACCTCTCCGTCTCCGGCAAGCGAACCGTCACCGCCTTCGTCCCTCCGACTGCTCCCACAGCTGATCAAGGGATCACCGACCCTGCGGAGATTGAGAAGCTCCGTGCTGAGCTGGAGCGCTACGGTCGTGCCCTCGCCGCGTCCCGGACGAAGCTGGCGGAGTCCCGACAAGCACAAGCCGAGGCCGAGCAGCGCGCGCGGGATGAGGCTGCGGCCCTGGTCGCGAGCGCAGCGGCCGGTCGCGCCGAGTTCGCATCGCGGATCGACGAGCTCGAAAGGGAGATCGCAGCACTCCGCCAGGACCAGCAGCGGGACTACGAGCGGGCTCGCAAGCAGCCCGCACCAGTGGCGCGTGCGGCTCGTGAGGCGATCGTGGAGCGGGCCCAGCGGCCCAAGCCGCTCAGCGAGGTCCAGGCCCGTGAGGCGATCGACCGGATGCTCGTCGAAGCTGGCTGGGTCGTCCAGGACCGCGAGGACCTCAACCCGCTCGCCGGCCGCGGCGTCGCCGTCCGCGAGTTCACGGTGGCCACCGGGCGGGCCGACTACGTCCTGTACGTCGACGGGTCCATCGTCGGTGTGGTCGAGGCCAAGCGAGAGGGCGAGGTACTGAGCCGCGCCTTGGCCCAGAACGACCGCTACGCGCGTGGGGTCCTCAAGGAGTTCCGACTCGCCGTGTGGCGTGAGAGCGAGCCGTTCGCTTTCCGCTACGCGACGACCGGCGCCGAGACCTACTTCATCAACCGGATCGACCCGGAGCCGAAGTCCCGCGAGGTCTTCTCCTTCCACCGGCCCGAGACGATCTCGGCCTGGATGCGTCGCGCGGACGAGCGCCCGCAGGCACCGACCCTGCGCGCTGGATTCCGGTCTATGCCGGTGCTGGAGACCGGTGGCCTGCGCCCCGCCCAGATCGAGGCGATCACCAAGCTCGAGACCTCGCTCGCCGCGGATCGTCCGCGAGCGCTGATCCAGATGGCCACCGGTTCAGGCAAGACGTTCACCGCGGTGACGGAGGTCTACCGGCTCCTCAAGTACTCGCAGGCCAAGCGGGTGCTCTTCTTGGTGGACCGGAACAACCTCGCGAAGCAGGCGCTCGCGGAGTTCCGCAACTACACCACGCCGGACGACGGCCGGAAATTCTCCGAGCTGTACGGCGTGGATCGACTCGGCGCGGCGGGGCTGCAGGAAACCTCCTCCGTGGTCATCGGCACCATCCAGAAGATGCATTCGCTGCTGCGCGGCCGGACGTTGGTCGACGACGATGCGGCAGACGACCGTGCCGACGAAGCCGACGAAGCGTTCGAGAGTGGTCGCCCGGTCGAGGTCAGCTACAACCCGGATGTACCGATCGAGTCGTTCGACCTGATCGTGGTCGACGAGTGCCACCGGTCCATCTACGGGTTGTGGCGCGGAGTACTCGAGTACTTCGACGCCCACCTCGTGGGACTCACTGCCACCCCCACGGCCCAGACCAAGGGATTCTTCGACCAGAACCTGGTCTCGAGCTACTCCTTCGCCAAGGCCGTCGCTGACGGCGTGAATGTCGACTTCGACGTGGTGGAGTTGCTGACGGACGTCCAGAAGGACGGCTCCGTCATCGAGGCGGGGACCACGATCCCGATACTCGACCGGGCGTCGCGGCGCCGACGCTTCGAGGAGCTCGAGGACGACTTCGCGTACTCCGGCAAGCAGCTCGGCCGCTCGGTCATCGCTGAGGACGACATCCGCACGGTCCTGCAGACCTACCGGGACAACTGGCAGCGCTGGTTCCCCGGACGGCAGGACGTCCCGAAGACCCTGATCTTCGCGGCCAGCGAAGCGCACGCGGAGGAGGTCCTCAAGCAAGCACGGGAGGTCTTCGAGCGTGGTGATGATTTCGCTGCGAAGATCACCTACAAGAGCCGGGAGAACGGTCAGAACCCGGATGAGCTGATCAACGACCTGCGCAATTCGCCGCGGCTCCGTATCGCCGTGACCGTCGACATGATCGCCACGGGTACCGATGTGCGCGCGCTCGAGTGCGTCATCTTCATGCGCTCGGTCAAGAGCGCAGTGCTGTTCGAGCAGATGAAGGGGCGAGGAGCTCGGTCGATCGACCCGACCGAGCTGAGCGAGGTCACGCCGGGCGCCGACGAGTCCTTCCCGCCCGTGGTGAAGGACCGCTTCCTGCTCATCGACGCCGCAGGAGTCACCGACACTCCGCTGGTGGAGGCCAGCCCCCTTCCCACTGCTCCGGGGATGTCGCTGCAGAAGCTGCTCGACAAGGCTGCGTCCAAGGCGATCAGTGCCGAGGAGACCGAGGTGCTGGCCCGCCGACTCGGTCGGCTGGCAAGGCAGCTGACGAACGAACAGCACGAGACGATCGCCCATGCCGCAGGTGGCGTCAGCTTGATGACGATCACCAGGTGGCTGACCGACGCCTGCGATCCGGATTGCCAGGAGCAGGTCTTGCTGAACGAAGGGCCGGCAGCGGCGCGGCAGCTGATCGTCGACGCGACCGCTCCGTTGGCGAACGCCGAACTCCGCAAGGTCATCATGGGGATACGGCGGCAGGAAGACCTGACGATCGACGAGGTGACCGTCGCCACCATCACGACTCTTCGCGAGGTTCCGCGTGAGGAGCGGGCGCAGAAGTACGTATCGGACTGGCACAGCCTGCTGGACAGTAAGCGGGACGAGCTGACTGCGATCGGGGTCGCCCTCGGCCAGACACGGGTGGCACCGGACGTTGCGTACGCTGCACTGCGGGAACTCGCTACTTACATCAAGCGCCCGCAGTACGACTGGACGCCCCAGATACTGTGGCAGGCGTACGAGGACCTGGGCCGTGCCGTCGCGCGACCTGGCCAGACCGCGGGTGTTCCTGACCTGATCTCGCTCATCCGCTTCGAGCTCGGGGCAGACAGCGAGCTCCGGCCGTACCGCTCGTCGGTCGAGGAACGCTTCGCAGGCTGGCTGCTACGGCAGCACCAGGCCGGTGCTACGTACAGCTACGAGCAGATGTGGTGGTTGGAACGGATCTGCAACCGGGTGGCCAGCGATGTCGGTGTCGAGGTAGAGGCCCTTCGACACGAACCTTTCACTGAGCGCGGTGGAAGCCGCGGCTTTATTGCCGCTTTCGGCGGCGATCCAGGAGCTGCTCGGAAACTCCTGACGGAACTGAACCAGGAACTGGCGTGAGCAACAGCAGAGCTATTGAGGCCCTTCCGTCTGGCTGGACTCGGGGGCATCTTCGCGATGTCCTCATTGCTATCGAGGCTGGAAAGTCCTTCACCTGCGAACCCCGCCCTGCCGAAGAGGGTGAATGGGGGATCATCAAGGTTAGCGCCATGACTTGGGGAAGTTTCCGGGCTAGCGAGAACAAGGCGGTGCCTGCCGGGAAGGAATTCGATAAGAAGCATGAGATCCGCCCAGGCGACATTCTGATCAGTCGAGCGAACACCCGTGAATACGTTGGGGCTCCCGTTCTGGTAGGGGAATGCCGCCCCAAGTTGCTCCTGTCGGACAAGAGCCTGCGCCTTGTGCCGAGCTCAGAGGTTGACCGCAAGTGGCTGCTTTATCTGCTTTCCTCGCCCGGAGTCCGCAAGTACATCTCCGACACGGCGACAGGCACCAAGGACTCCATGCGCAATATCTCCCAGCAGGCGCTCATGGATACTCCTATCGACATCCCACCGTTCCTGGAGCAACAGCGCATCGTTGATGCCATTGAAGACCACTTGTCTCGACTCGACGCAGCGGGCAAACTGATCGAGCGGAGTTCCATCCGTTTGCACAGGCTTCGTAACACGGTGTCGGATCCGACTTTCGGATACACCGTGGGCGGGGATGCGGATGCCGCTGACCTCCCGGTTCCCGCTGGCACGATCGACTCCGACCTCCCGCGAGTCCCGCATGGATGGCGATGGCGCCGCCTGGAGGATGTCGCCGAGGTCGTCGGTGGAGTCACTAAGGACAGTAAGAAGCAGAGCGACCCGGACCTGCCTGAGGTCCCGTACCTTCGGGTCGCCAATGTCCAGCGCGGGCGGCTGGACCTAGACCAGATCTCTGTCATCAGAGTGCCGGAAAGGAAGGCCAAGGCGCTGGCGCTCCAGCCCGGTGATGTCCTCATGAATGAGGGAGGGGATCGTGACAAGCTCGGGCGCGGGTGGGTATGGGAAGGGCAGATTCCCGGCGTCATCCATCAAAACCACGTCTTTAGGGCCCGCGTGCTCTCGGGGGAAATCGAGCCGAAGCTCCTGTCTTGGTATGCAAATGGCTCCGGGGCCTGGTTCGAGCGCAATGGCAAGCAAAGCGTGAATCTGGCATCCATCAGCCTATCGAAGATCAAAAAATTTCCGCTGCCCGTTCCGCCCTCTACCGAGCAGCAGCGGATCGTTGAGCGCATTGAGAACGATCTTTCGGTGATGGACAATGTGTGCGAACTGGTTGCACGATCCCGCGTGCGATCCATCTCCCTCCGCCGTGCTCTCCTCGCTAAGGCATTCTCCGGCCGACTCGTTCGCCAAGATCCAAGTGACGAGCCAGCAGGTGTGATGCTCATGCGCGTTGCAGCCGAACGCGGGAGCACCAACGCCAAGCCGAAGCGCCAGCGCATGACCCAGCGCACCCGCTCCACCACCGCCCAGCAGGAGTTCGACGTATGACCACCGCCGCTTCCGCCCAGACCGGCGCCCTGGTAGCCAAGCTCTGGAACTACTGCAACGTCTTGCGTGACAACGGCCTTTCCACCATTGAGTACGTCGAGCAGCTCTCGTACCTGCTCTTCCTCAAGATGGCCGACGAGATCGCTACCGACCCGTTCGCCGACGACCCCTCCGCTGCGCGCATCGTCCCGGCTGAGTACGACTGGCAGGCGCTCGTCTCCAAGACGGGCGTCGCTCTGGAGGAGCAGTACCGCAATACCCTCACTGAGCTGGCGAAGCATCCCGGAACGACTCTCGGCACGATCTTCGCCAAGGCACAGAACCGCATCACTGAGCCCGCGCTGCTGCAGAAGCTTGCTGTCGATCTGATCGGCGGCCAGGACTGGACCGGTACCGGGACAGACCTCAAGGGCGACGCGTACGAGGGCCTCCTGGCCAAGGGGGCCGAAGACACCAAGACTGGTGCCGGCCAGTACTTCACCCCCCGTGTGCTGATCGACGCGATGGTGGAGGTGACCCAGCCGACGCTCGAGGACACGATCACCGATCCGGCATGCGGTACGGGCGGATTTCTCATCGCCGCTCGGCAGTACATCCGCGAGCACTACGGCAGCAGCATGTCCCGCGAGCAGCGGCTCGAGCTAGAGACCAACATCTTCGGCACTGAGCTGGTGCCAGGCACGGCCCGCCTCGCCGCGATGAACATGCTGCTTCATGGCATCGGTCACAGCGACGGCCCATCGCTGATCAACGTCGGGGATGCCCTGGCCAAGAAGCCGTCGCGTCACGCATCGCTCGTCCTGGCGAATCCGCCGTTCGGGAAGAAGTCCGCCATCACGGTGATCGGTACCGACGGGAAGTCCGAGCGGGAGGACATCTCCTACGACCGCGATGACTTCCGTGCCAGCACCACCAACAAGCAGCTCAACTTCCTGCAGCACATCATGTCGCTGATGGCCATCAACGGCCGAGCCGCCGTCGTCCTGCCCGACAACGTCCTCTTTGAGGGAGGGGCGGGCGAGAAGATCCGACGTCGGCTGCTGCAGGACTTCGACCTGCATACGATCCTTCGGCTGCCGACTGGCATCTTCTACGCCGGAGGTGTCAAGGCGAACGTACTGTTCTTCGACAAGAGGGCCCCGCGGACCGACGGTAAGCCGCACACCAGCATCACCTGGGTCTACGACCTCCGCACTGCCAAGCACTTCACGTTGAAGACCAGGCCCCTCCGCCAGGCCGACCTCCAGGAGTTCGTGGACGCGTACCTGCCGGGCAAGGATCGGGCCGAGCGCACTGAGCTCGAGTCGGGGCGGTTTAAGCCCTTCACGTACGACGAGCTGATTGCGCGTGACAAGGTCAACCTCGACATCACCTGGATGAAGGACCCGGCGCTGGACGACGCGGACAGCCAGTTGCCGCCCGGCGTGATCGCCCAGGAGATTGTCGAGGACCTGAAGACCGCCCTGGCCGAATTCGAGGCCATCGCGGAAGTGCTCGGGGTGGACCCGGACGAGCTGGTCAGCGAGGAAGAAGCTGTCGAAGCCGCTGGCTAACGGACGTCTCTCCACGCGGGTCTTCTGAGTAGCGGGTGAGACCCCTCGACTCGACAGCGTGTGGGGTAGTGGAGCCAGCCCCCACCACCCCACACGCTAGTCAGACGTCGATACGGGTGATCTTCCGGCCTGCCTTGAGGTAGAAGGTCGCCTCGTCGGCGAGTTCGGCTTCGCCGACGAGCGTAGACAGTGCCTGCTGGGTGCTGCCCTCGTCGAGCTGGGTGGTGTGCTGCTCGCCATCGACGCCCTAGGCGAGCGCGGGCAGACCGTTCTGGGCGGCGACGCGGTATTGGTGCGAAGCCCAGGGCCTGGTGTGCACGGGGCGACCAGCGGGGTCTCGGCGTGGTCTTCAACCAGACCCCGCCGAAGGTTCTACGCCTCGTCGGAGGTCCGCTCCGTTGCCGACGCGGTTGGTGAGGACAACCAGGACCAAGCAGCGGCTTCTCCAGCTTGGCCGCGAAGCTCTGGGGAACCGGACTCACCCCGAACACAGCCACGATCGAGCCGGCATATGCGGCGGCCATCATGGAATGGATGCTCCCGCCGACCAGCGTGAGGGCGATCATCCACGAACGAGGCTGGTTCACAGCGCTCAACGTGCACCGCCTAATCGGCAGTTGTGGTCAACTATGCCCACTGCCGCCTTCGCAGGATGTGATTGCTGATGAGCACTCAGGCCGATGGGCTCGAGCCGTGGAAGATCTACGGCGACCGCGTGGTTTATGACAACCCATGGGTGCAACTGGCGCTCGTAGACGTTGAGCCGCCTGGCGTGGCGCGCTTCGAGCATCACGTCGTGCGGTTGAAGCGCGTGGCCATCGCCGCGGTGCTGGACGCCGATGACCGCGTGTTGATGCTCTGGCGGTACCGCTTCGTGCCGCAGTCCTGGGGCTGGGAGCTTCCCGGTGGCATCGTCGATCCCGGCGAGGACGGTCTGGGGGCTGCTCTGCGCGAGGTCGAGGAGGAGACCGGCTGGCGACCGGATCACCTCGACCACGTGGTTACGTTCCAGCCGATGGTCGGCATGGTGGACTCGCCGCACGAGGTGTTCGTCGGCCAGGGGGCGACCCTCGTGGGCGCGCCCGAGGACGGCGAGGAGGCCGGCCACGTCGCGTGGGTTCCGATGTCCGAGATCCCGATGCTCATGGCGGAGGGGAAGCTCATGGGCTCGGGAACCCTCGTGGCGCTCCTGCATGTCCTGGCGTCCCGTAGGCAGTGACAGCTGGGCGGATTTCCGCGCTCATCGTGGTGCTTCGAACTTTCCAACCAGCTGGTCGATTCCGGCGCGTTGGCGGGCTACCCCCGTGCGGTTGGCCAGGAGCCGCGCCTGACGGAGGTGGTTCACCACGCTGGCGGTTCAGCCGAGGTAGGGGTAGGTGCCGGCTAGGTAGTCGCCGATCTGCTGACGCATGCTGCGGTGGATGGCGTACTGGGCGAGATCGACGGGCTGGACGAAGCGGACAGCGTCGGCTTCGTCGTTGACCGTCGGCTCGCCGTTGACAGGGCGGCCGATGTAGGTGGTCTCGTACTGCTGGCGGATCTCGCCATCGGCGTAAGCGACGATGTGGTTCGGATCGGTGTAGACGCCGAGGAAGCCGGTGATCCTGGCGACAATGCCGGTCTCCTCCAAACACTCGCGGACCGCACACTGGGCCGCGGTCTCGCCGATGTCCTGGGCCCCGCCGGGCAGCGCCCACTGGCCGGTGTCACGGCGGCGCTGGAGCAGGATGGCGCCGTGGTTGTCGACGACGAGCAGGTTGCTGGCAGGGATCAGCGTGTTGGCCTTTGGAGCGTCGGGGTCGTTGTAGTACTCGATCCGTCGTCCGGTGGCGGTCCCGCTTGACCCGCTGAGAAGGTCTTGGGGCTCCGGAGCGGGCCGCCTACGCGACGGCGGCCCTGTTGGGCTCCGTACCAGTGCGCGCACATCGGAGGCGGCCGCCGGTGAAACCAGTGGGACCGAGGAGCGCCTTGGGACGGGGCGAGGCTCCGGAGCGGACGGATCGCCGAGCACACGGATCACCGGCTTCCGATAAGACACAGCCATGCCGGAGGCGGTCGTACATTTCACCAGCTCAAGCGCGATCTCACAGGTCACGGGGCCATCAACGTCCTCCAGCGCACGTTGGAGATCGGGGACTGTCTTGAGCAGCTCCCACGAGCCGCTCGCGAAGCAGAACTCTCCGAGTGCGGGCTCGGCGGCGAGCCTGAACGCGACGGACGTGCTTGGCGCCGGACCTCGGCCTGACTTCGCCTTCAGCCGCCGCTCTTCGAAGGTCGAAGGGCACCCGCACGGTTTGCCAGCCTCCACCTCCGGCGCGAGGAGCTGGGCACCGTCGCACTCGTGCAGCTTCTTGCCCTTGTAACCGAAGAGCACCATGCGGACCTGGACGGCGGATGGTCCGTCAAGGACGATCCGTACCGTGTCGTAGTCGGTCAACACCTCCCAAGAGTCCTCGGTGGTCGTCTCCCACTGCGCAGGCTCGCCACCGAGCAGTCTGGCGACGTCCGTGGCGACGTTCGGGGCAGCCATAGTCACGCGCCAGGTGGCGAGTGACTCGGGCCGGTTGTCGACCCTCCGACCGGTCCGGAAGTGGCCGACGTAGTCAGCCTGATTGACCAGCCGCTGCATCGGGCCAGCTGCTTGCGGGCTCCATGCCATGGGCAATACCTCTCGGTGCAGCGGGATGATCAAAGAGAGCCGCCGCAGTGCGGTCATGAAGATGCTCTCCGCGCTGTCGCCCGTTTGTTGAAGTCCGCGCTCGCTCGGCCACGACCTAATGGGCGGAGTCGCTCATAGCGGCGACTGTAGCGGCCCTGCCCAGGTGAGCGACGTCTGGAGCCGCTACGCGACATCAAGTAGCTGAATTTGCATGATTGTTGGCGCTCATCTGGTTGGAGATGACACTTCAGAGACAGCTACTGGGGCGGGCAGCAAAGAGGATGTGGGTACCGCCGTCTCGGGCGCCGAGGCTGGCGCAGGCGGCAGTCTCGTAGGCGAGGAACCGCTCCCAGAGCTGAGGGGCGCGTTCAATGTTGGCGAGGACGGCCGGGTCTTCGAGGCTCGCCCAGTTGCTGGCCGAGCCCGCGAGGATTTCGCCGCCGCACTCGGCGACGAGGTCGGTGAGCTGTTCCCAGGTGAACATGCGGCAGACGTGGGCCGCGTCAGGGACGTGGCGTAGGTCGCCGGTGCGGATCACGGCATCGGCGACGTCGATGCCATGGCGGATCGCGAGCTGGGTGGCACCGGTGAGGCGGGCCCGCCAGCTTCCCCACAAGGACATCACCGAGGCGACCACGATGCCGCCAGGCTTCAGGATCCGGAGGAGGCCGGTGAGTGCCTCGTGCTCCTGGTCGAAGGCGTACGAGAGCGGGCCGCCGTAGGCGAGGATGAGGTCGAACGCGGCGTCGGGGAAGCGGCTGGTGTCGCGGATGTCCAGTGTGTGGCGGCATTCGACTGCGTCTTCGGCCACCGCTGCGGACACGTTGGCCTCATTGAGGCGGAGCTGGACGGGCGAGATATCGGTGACCACCACGCGTGCACCGTGTTCGGCGAGCACGATGGTGAATCGCCCGGGGCCGGCCCCGATCTCAAGTACGCGCTGCCCTTCACGCAGATGGGGCTCCAGGAAGCGTCGGTGGATCTCGAAGGGGACCCTGCCAGCGACGTCCTTGGCGAGCCGGTCCTCTTCACCCTCGGCGAGGGCGTCGTAGTAGCGGCGGATGCCCTCGACGGACCGATCGCTGCTGGGCAGGTCGGCTGTGTTGCCAGACATCTGCCTCCGTTCGGGCTGTCGCGTGTCGAGCTGTGACCCTGAGGGCCTCTCACCTGGGCTTCTCAAAATGGGGTGATTCGGGCAGAGCTCAGCCACTAGGATCCGTTCCCCGTCGTGATGTCGGCGCGAGCGCCGCCGCGACACTCCGCAGCTTCACCGAGAGGACGGTCTCCGGTCCTATGCGTTGGTCCCAGCTGTACGTGCCCACTCTCCGGGAGGATCCGGCGGACGCGGATGCGGTGAGTCACCGCCTGCTGGTGAGGGGAGGGTTTGTCCGGCAGCTGATGGCCGGTCACTACTCCCTGCTGCCGCTGGCGGTGCGCGTCCGCGCGAAGATCGTGGACATCATCCGCGAGGAGATGACCGCGATCGGCGCCCAGGAGTTTGCCCTGCCGGCCATGCACCCGGCGGAGATCTGGCAGCGGACCGGCCGCTGGGAGGTCATGGGCGAGGAGATGTTCCGGCTCAAGGACCGCAAGGGCGCGGACATGGCCCTCGGCATGACCCACGAGGAGATCTTCACCGTCCTGTCCCAGGAGCTGCGCTCGTACCGGGACCTGCCGCAGATCTGGTACCAGTTCCAGACCAAGTTCCGCGACGAGGCGCGGCCCAAGAGCGGCCTGCTCCGGGTGCGCGAGTTCACCATGAAGGACTCGTACAGCTTCGACGTGGCGGACGGGGGCCTGGACCGCTCGTTCGACCTGCACCGGGGCGCGTACGAGCGGATCTTCGAGCGGCTCGGCCTGCCCGCCATCGCCGTGCAGGCATCCAGCGGGAGCATGGGCGGCAGCGCATCGGTGGAGTTCATGAGCCCCTCCGCCGCCGGCGAGGACCTGGTGGTCCGCTGCCTCGGCTGCGGCTACGCCGCGAACACCGAGAAGGCCACCTCCGCCCTGGCCGCCGTGGCGGACGGCCCCGGCCTGGACGTGCCGGAGCGATTCGACACCCCCGAGGCCCGGACCATCGAGGAGCTGGCGCGCCTGCACGGCGTCCCGGCCGAACGCCAGATCAAGACGCTGGTGTACGTGGTCGACGACCAGCTGACCCTGGTCCTGCTGCGCGGCGACCACAGCCTGGTGGAACAGAAGCTCATCGACACCCTGGCCGCCACCGCCGTGCGGCCGGCTACCGCCGAGGAGATCCAGGCCGCGCTGGGCGCCGCGCCCGGCAGCCTCGGGGCGGTCGGCGTCACCGGACTGCCGATCCTCGCGGACGAGGCCCTGCGCGGGCGCACCGACATGACCACCGGCGCCAACACCGATGGCGTCCACCTGCGGGGCCTGTCGGTGGAGCGGGACATCGCGGTGCAGCGGTGGGCGGACCTGCGCGAGGTCGTCTCCGGCGAGCCCTGCCCCAACTGTGGCGAGCCCCTGGACGTGGTGGTCACCATCGAGGTCGGCCACATCTTCAAGCTCGGCCGCAAGTACACCGAGAAGCTCGGCGTCACGGTGCTCGGCCCCGACGGCGACCGGGTCGTCCCGACCATGGGCAGCTACGGCATCGGCGTGGAGCGCGCGATGGCCTCGATCGTGGAGTCGCACCGCGACGAGAAGGGCATCGTCTGGCCGCTCTCGGTCGCACCGTTCGAGGTCGCGCTCGTCGTCCTGGGCGTCACCGACGCGACCGTGGCCGAGGCAGCCGAGGACCTGTACCGGCAGCTACGGGCCGAGCGGGTGGATGTGCTGCTGGATGACCGCAACGAGCGGCCCGGGGTGAAGTTCAGCGACGTCGAGCTGATCGGCATCCCGTACCGGATCACGGTCGGGGCCCGCGGCCTCGCCGAGGGGACGGTCGAGGTCACCACCCGGGCCACCGGCGAGATGCAGCTGGTGCCGGTGGCCGAGGTGGCGGAGCACGTGCGCAAGCTCCTGACTTCCGCCAGCTGAAGCTCGGCTCAGCAGCGTGGGGTGGGGTGGCCAGTCCGGCCGCCCCACCTCACGCTGCTGCTCAGACGTCGATGCGGGCGATCTTCCGGCCGGCCTTGAGGTAGAAGGTCGCCTCTCCGGCGAGCTCGGCCTCTCCCACGAGGGCGGACAGCGGCTGCTGGGTGCTGCCCTCGTCGAGCTGGGTGGTGTGCTGCTCGCCGTCGACGCCCTCGGCGATCAGGCGAAGGCCGTTCTGAGCAGCGACTCGGCGGGCGGCCGAGTTGCTGGCGGCGAAGCCCAGGACCTGAGTCAGCAGGGCTACCAGCGGAGTCTCGGCGTGCTCCTGGAACGAGACGGCCGGGAGGTTCTGCGCCTCGCCGAAGGTCCGCTTGGAGAAGCGGGCGGTGAACTCGGCTCGGGCTGCCTCAGCAGCCTTCAGGCCGTGCAGGGCCGCAGTGACCTCGCCAGCCAGGATGCGCTTGACGGCCATGGGGTGCGCGGTGCCGTCCGCTACCCGGCCAGTGACGGTCGTGATCTCCTCGTCGGTCCACTCGGTGAGCTGCTTGAGGTAGGGCTCGATGAGGTGGTCCGGGATGGACATCACACGGCCGAAGATCTCGTCCGGGGAGGAGGAGAGTCCGACGTAGTTGCCCTTGGACTTGCTCATCTTGGCGCCGGTGCCGTCGGCGCCCTCGATGAGCGGGGTGGTGATGATGACCTCGGGGGTCTGGTCCCGGATCTCCATGACCTTGCGGCACATCTGGAGGTTCAGCAGCTGGTCCACGCCGCCGAGCTCGACGTCCGCTGTGATGGCCACGGAGTCCAGCGCCATCACGACTGAGTACACGAACTCGGCGACTGACAGGCCGTCACCCGCGGCGAGACGACTGCGGAAGTCGTCACGCTGGAGCGTCATCGAGACCGGGACGTGGGCCAGGATCCCCACCAGCTCGGGCAGGCTGACCTTGTTCAGCCACTCGCCGTTGAAGCGCAGGTCCGCACGCGTGAAGTCGATGAACGGCGTGACCTGCTGCTGGTAGCCGCTGAGGTTGTGGGCGATGTCGGCGTCGGTCAGTGGCGGTCGCTCGGAGGAGCGGCCGGACGGGTCGCCGATCTTGGCTGTGACGTCGCCGATGATGAAGACGACGTGGTGCCCCATCCGCTGGAACCGGGACGCAATGATGATCGGCACCGAGTGACCCAGGTGCACGTCCGGGGACGTCGGGTCGATCCCGTACTTGACCACGAGCGAGCGCCCCTCCCGCTGGGCAGCGGCGATCTTCTCCGCGAGCCCGGAGGCGGAGGGAATGACGTTGATCGCACGGCCTTCGACCAGCGCGGCCTGCTCGGCCGGCGAGAGGTCGGACAGGTCCAGCGAGCGCCGGCGATACGTCTCTTCCAAGAGCCGGGCGACCATATAGTCCGCGGCCAGGTCCGATCCCTTGAGGATCTCCATGGCGCGGACTACGGACTCGGTGAGACGGCTCATGGCGTCGTTACGCTCCTGGCTCTGTTGGCCGGCCTAAGCCAGCACCTACGGCGGAGCAGGGCGAGTTTAGCGTCGCGGTATGCGGAACCGCAGTTGGTTAATTACGCGCAGTGCCGAGACAGCGTTGGAGGAGTCGTCCACGCCCGGGTGGTCGGGAAGCTCCTATAGATCGTCAAGCGGTCTGTGGGAGCGATTCAGTGGTTTGGATCGTGCGGGGTAGGTGGCGGTAGATCTCGCGGGCGACGAAT